>NZ_CP094494.1:2862870-3180967 GCF_022810765.1 Winogradskyella sp. MH6
GTCGTATACAGAGGTAAATTCACCCTCTAATAAAACAGCCAAATTTTGTGGGCCAGAATTATATAAACTCTCATCGGGAGATTTGGTAACATCATTTAGAGATATACCAGTTGGTACACCTTCTAATCTAGATTTAGGGGAACTTTGAAGCAGTATTGTTTTATCAACATCATTTTTAAGTGTGTCTATAGGACTTGTAAAATCAAATCTAACAAGCTCTAAGTTTTTAGTTATAGGATGGTCTTGATTTGATGCTGCTAATGGTGCATATTGCCATTGAATTGGTTGCAATTGTGCTTGGCTACCTTCACCTATAGCTAACATAATGGGAGCAGAGTAGAGGTCTTTTACCAAACTAGGATTTACCCTTACACCATATTTAAAAAAGAAATCATTAAGGTTAAGATCTCGCATGATAGAAACAGAAGAGCCAGAATTATTATACAGACTATCCTTATCCATAATAACAGATTCGGTAAGCCATAAGCTTTTGCCACCTCTCATGGTATACTGATCGAGTACCAGTTTTTCTTCTTCAGAAAAAGCTTGAGTTGGTTTAGCAACAACTATTAAATCGTATTGCTTAAGTTTATCTAAAGTACCTTGAGGATTAGAACTAACACTATCTAAAGTAAACGGAGCAATTTTGTAGTAAGATTGAGCGGTTTGGAGAAAGTCTGCTATATTTATATCAGCGAGTTCTCCATTGCCTTTTAAAACCGCAATGGTTTTGGATTTTGAATTTACAAGCTTGCTAAAAGCATCCGCAAAAGCATATTCTAAACCTTGTACTGAGTTATTGATTTGTTCTGATAGATCTTGAGTAATGCTCTTTTTTAATAACGGGATTTTTACCGTCTGACCTTTATAGCTGGCAAATGCCCAAGGAAAAATAATCTCTTGTGTTACTTTACCAGTGCTATTATCTGTGTTAATATAGGGTTCTAATCCTGTGCGTGTAAGTTCAGCAATAATTTGTTCTCTGGTAGATTCATCTTCAATTGGGTCGATGTAGTTAACCCTAATGTTATTGGTTTTAAGTTGAAATTCTTCAATGATTTGACGTACTTCGGTTTGAAGTAGTCTAAATTCTGAAGGAAATTCACCTTCTAAAAAGATATCAATTACTAATGGAGAATCTATTTTATCTATAATAGTATTTGTGGCATCAGATAATGTATAGCGTTTATCCTTTGTTAAATCAAAACGACCATATACCGAACTCGATATAGCGTTTACTATTACGAGCCCAGCCAATACAATGAGTATGTAAATTAGACTTTTATTCTTTTTCATTGCTCTCGTATGAAATTTCTTCTTGATAATGCCTTAATTCTTTAACTTTACCATCCTTAAAAATGACTTCTACACATTCTTTTTCACCGTTAAATGCTCCTGGTTCAATACCTAAAGCATAGTTCCATTTATTATTGTCGTGATTTTTTAAACTATCACTCCATGTTAGCCATTCGTATTTTCCTAGAAGGGAAGTAATTTTTTCTTTTGGGACTCCTATAAGTGTATCAGATTCAATTGTATAGTCAATCATTTCGTAGCGTAGAGCTGGTTTTTCAATCCATGCTTCACTATCAAAATATTTCTGGTGATGGTAATTACTAACAATATTTACAAACGGATAAAACAAATAGAAATACACAAAAGGTGTTAAAATTAGGCTTATCAATCCTGTCAGCCATTTGCGTTTGTCTACAGTATTCAAAAACAAAAAGAGTAGTATAAAAACTACTAACATAAATATGACTAAAAAAGGTGTTATAATCATTGTTTCTGAATTCTAAGTTTTGTGAATATTAAAAAGGCCAAAGCGATGCTTATAAAATAAACTAAATCTCTAGTGTCAATAACACCACGACTCATACTGTTGTAATGCGCAGACATACCGAGATTTTCCATATACACTAAATCTCCAAAAACATTGTAGTTTGAAAGCCCTTCGAAACCAAAATACATAAAGAAGCATATAAAAACAGCAATGATAAACGTAACGATTTGATTATCTGAAAGCGTTGATGCAAAAACTCCAATGGCTGTATATGCAGCAATGAGGAATAATAGCCCAAAGTAAGATCCAATGGTGCTTCCCATATCTAAATTACCTTCTGGATTACCTAATTGGTAAACAGTATATACATATAAAAGTGTTGGAATTAATGCCAATAAAATGAGAATAAAAGCACCAAAATATTTGCCCAACACAATTTGAAAATAAGAAATAGGTTTGGTGACTAATAGCTCTAAAGTACCTTGCTTTTTCTCATCACTAAAACTACGCATGGTTACAGCAGGAACTAAAAAGATAAGAATCCATGGTGCTAATAGAAAGAACGAGGATAAGCTTGCGACACCATTATTAAAAATATTGAAATCACCTTTAAATACCCATAAAAACAAACCGTTTAATAATAAAAACACACCAATGACCAAATAACCAATTGGCGAGGCGAAGAAGGTGTTTATTTCTTTTTTTAGTATTGCGAACATACTTATCTAGTAATCAAATATATTTTTACTTATAAATTTGTTTATTAATTCAGTGTCAGAACTAACAGGTTTTCTAGTGCTCAAGTTAACTCTAATAAATGGGTAACAACTTCCACCATCCAAAACATTACCAATTATGTCTTTTTTCCAATTGCCAATTTCTTTAGGCTTGTTTGTTGGATTGCACATAAAAGATATTTCTACAATCTTATTCATATTATCATCATAATGCGCAAAATATTGTCTTACGTAGGTATTGTGTTCTAATCTTTTCCTTCCTTTAAGACCTAAGTAATCGGCTTTTAATTCTCTATAATACTTAAGGGTTTTAATATCTTTTTCTATAATATTTTCTATCTCTCTTACTTCAGTGTGACTTAATTCAAAATAAGATTCATCATCATATACTGTTGTAAATATTGCATATTCATCACCAGATATTATCCCTGTTTTATTTCCGCAGCTTAAAGTTAAAAACAGTAAAAAAAAAGCGATTTTTTTCATTTTAAACTTACCAGTTTATCCACACTCCAAGCTTCAGGTTTAGCATTAAACAGAGGTTTGGTTTTGGCCCAGACACTTTTAAATAAATCAGAATGTCTGTAATTATTCAAATCGTTTTCAGACTTCCAATAACTATACGTAAAAAAGATGTTGGTATTGTTCTTATCGCGATATAATTCTAAAAAATTACAACCTTCAAACGCTCTTATTTTATCTTTATTAGCTTCAAAATTAGCCAAGAATTCTTCAATCTTAGACGGTTCAAAACTCATTTTTACAATTCTTACTAACACTACTTAAGATTTTAAAAAGTTTACCGTTACTGTATCCATTGTTTTTAATCCCATAAGGGTTGAAGCACTGCCAACAGTACTGCAATTACTTTTATAAACAGCGATTTCTAAATAACCAGACGAATTGAAAACCACTAGGCCTTTGCCTTCATCATTTCGTTTAGATTCTTCAATTTCAAAATTTACTATATCACTATATCTGCCATATATTTTAGTAAACTTATGGTTGCGTGCATAGATTTCGTATGCACGAGTTTTCTGTATATCTTCAAAAAACTTCTTTTTTATGTTTGTAACAACGTTACCATAATTATCTATGTATATAACACTTCCTATAATTTGATTTTTGTCATCATTCACAAATGGATTCAAATTTTTTATAGGCTTAATAGTGTTAATAACTTTTCCAATAACCTCAAGCGTACCTCCTCTGGCAATATGGCAAGCGACTTTTACAAAGACATCGAGAACCGGGAAATTAGTTTCAATCTTATCATGAATATTAATCTCAACAATTTTCTCTGGAGCTATTTCTGAGCAAATCATGCTCATTATACCATTGTTGGCACATATAAAGTAATGGTCATCTAACTTAACTGCAATGTGCTTATTTTCAGGGCTTAACTCAGAATCAATTCCTACAATATGAATTGTTCCTTTTGGAAAACTACTGTAAGCATTTTGAATGATATAAGCCGCTTCAGAAATATTAAAAGGGGAAACAGAATGGGATACATCTACGATTCTAACCTCAGGTAATTCACTATAAATAGCTCCTTTAATCGCACCAGCAAAGTGATCTTTTTCTCCAAAATCAGTGGTTAAAGTGATAATTGCCATGGATTAATTGTTGATATTTTTTTTAGAATTGAGGTTGTAAAATTGTTAGATTTGTTTGTACACAATCGTTACACAAAACTAAGAAAAGAAAACAGATTAACACACTAAATTAATTAGCCTTTTGAACGAACTTATTCTAGAATTAGAAGAAATTACCCCAAAAGAATTCTTCGGTGCCCAAAATGCCAACATTGAACTACTAAAAAAATACTTCCCTAAACTGAAAATCGTTGCTCGTGGTAACAAAATTAAAGCCTATGGTGATGAAGATTTACTAGAGGAGTTTGATACACGTATGATGATGCTAATGAAGCATTTTGGTAAGTACAACAAGCTTGATGAAAATGTGATTGAGCGTATATTAACAAGTAACAGTAGCGAAGATTATTCTACTTCTGCTTCAAGTGGTGAAGTTATTGTACATGGTGTAGGTGGTAAGCTGATAAAAGCACAAACGGTTAATCAAAGAAAACTGGTAGAAAGCATACGTAATAATGATATGGTTTTTGCTATTGGTCCTGCTGGTACAGGTAAGACCTATACAGGTGTAGCGTTGGCTGTACAAGCACTAAAGAATAAAGAAGTAAAACGAATTATACTAACTAGACCAGCTGTTGAAGCTGGAGAGAATTTAGGGTTTTTGCCTGGTGATCTTAAAGAAAAGTTAGATCCATATATGCAACCTTTATACGATGCTTTGCGCGATATGATTCCACACGAAAAACTCGAAAGTCATATTGAAAAAGGTATTATACAAATTGCACCATTAGCTTTTATGCGTGGTCGTACATTAGATAATGCTTTTGTAATTTTAGATGAAGGTCAGAATACAACGCATGCACAAATGAAAATGTTCTTAACACGTATGGGTAAAAACGCCAAGTTTCTTTTAACAGGAGATCCTGGTCAGGTAGATTTACCACGTCGTACCATTTCTGGTTTAAAAGAAGCTTTATTGGTTCTTAAAAACATTGAAGGTATTGGTATGGTTTATTTGGATGATAAAGATGTCATTCGTCATAAATTAGTTAAGAAAGTAATTGCTGCATATAAAAGTATAGAAAACAGAGATTAATGAGTCAGAATAATACTATAACGGACACAAACTTTAATTTTCCAAATCAAAAAAGTGTTTATAAAGGAAAAGTAAGAGAAGTTTATAACATAGACGATGAGCAATTGGTAATGATTGCTACTGACAGATTAAGTGCTTTTGATGTTGTGATGCCTAAAGGAATACCTTATAAAGGGCAAATTCTCAACCAGATTGCAACCAAAATGATGAAAGATACTGAAGATTTGGTGCCAAATTGGTTAGTGGCAACACCAGACCCTAACGTTGCGGTAGGTGATTTATGTGAACCTTTTAAGGTTGAAATGGTCATAAGAGGTTATATGTCTGGTCATGCGGCACGCGAATATAAATCAGGTAAACGTTTGCTTTGTGGAGTCCCTATGCCTGAAGGAATGAAGGAAAATGATAAATTTCCAGAACCGATTATAACTCCTGCTACAAAAGCAGAAATGGGAGACCATGATGAGGATATTTCAAAAGAAGATATACTTAAACGTGGTATCGTTTCAAAAGAAGACTATGAGGTTCTTGAAGATTATACCAGAAAGTTGTTTCAACGCGGTACTGAAATTGCTGAGAAGCGAGGCTTAATTCTTGTTGATACAAAATACGAATTTGGAAAAACCAAGGATGGAAAAATTGTTTTGATTGATGAAATCCATACACCAGATTCTTCACGTTATTTCTATGCATACGGTTACCAAGAACGTCAAGATAAAGGTGAAGCTCAAAAACAGCTATCTAAAGAGTTTGTACGCCAATGGTTGATTTCTAATGGTTTTCAAGGTAAAGAAGGTCAAGAAGTGCCATTTATGAGCGATGAATACATAGAAACTGTAAGTGAGCGTTATATTGAGTTATACGAAAACATTACTGGTGAAACTTTTGTAAAAGCGGATGTATCTGATATTCAGAGTAGGATAGAGGCTAATGTTTTAGAGTATTTAACTAGTTAATATTTAGTTTTCAAAATCTCTGTATGGTGCTCAACATGATGCGCTGTCCACATTATAATCTCACGAATTGGCATTTTGCCCATTAATGGATGTGGTAAGATTAACTTGTCTAAGTTTTTATCACTTATCTTTTTTGTTTTGTATTTCAGTTTTTTGCTTTCGGTTTGCAATCTATTGAGGATGTATTGCTTTTCGTTAATTTCAGGAACCTTCATGTTTTGAGAGCCTTTGAACGTTTTTCCTTTAGCATCTTTTAATCGCTCTTCATAACGATTAACAATAGTATCATAATCTCTAACCGGTCTGTTGGCTTTTCCGAATTTATAGCGAATTAAAAATTTAGGGAGACTTAAGGCATTGTTGAGAGGAACAATACTTTGTAGCAAATGAAGTGCTTGCTGCCCTTGTGTCCATTTACCTTCGGGACCTTGAGTCCAAGCATCGTTTTGTTGTTGTTCTAACCAGTGAATTAACTCAGAATGCTTAGCATCGATAAGCTCAGCAATTTCTTCTTTATCCATAAGAGTTGATTTTAGATAAAGAAAAGATAGGGATTTTTGTTGAATGTTTATTCAGCAGTTAATTATTCTTCTTCCTTTTCCTGAACAACAATTTTGTCTTTTTTAAAGATAGGTACTAAGTAAGATATATTAAAGCCAAAGCCAACACCAAAACGACCACTGTCGTAGGTGCGATTAAAACCAGGTATGTATAGATTTTCAAAATTATCTGGTGCTGTTTCGGTAATTAAGCCTTTAAGTTGTGCATTGATACCTGCGTAAAAATTATTAAATATTTCAGCTTTTATACCAATAATAATTTCTGCCCAAATTGCTGTAAGACCAGAAAACTCTGTGCCTTCTTCAACGGTAAACTGTTCATTCCAATATTGGTTGTAAACATTGTAGATATCGTAACTATTCAAGGTTTGACTAAATGTACTGGCACCACCTCTAAAACCAACATAGATCATATTTTCCATATCTAGCCAGTTTTTGTAGAAGTTAAGGTCAATTCCTCCTTTAAAATAGCTTCCTTTGGTAGTGTTGCTTAAAACTTCGTTCTCAATGGTACGCTCTTCATTTCCAATTTCACCAGCCAGATATATTTTTTTGGTTAGACGATAGTCTCCCATAATTTCAATACCTGTGTAGTTGTCATCAAAAAAAGTCCTTGCTAATTTACTGAGGTCAGTACCTAAACGCAGTCCGTATTTTTGTTTATAAATTAAGGTGTCTTTTACGGTTTTCTTTTCTTCCTGAGCCATTGCTATTGTAGAAAACAATAACAACAGAATAATACTTTTAATGTAAGATGCGTACATGTACTGTGTTTTCATTTTCTACTATTTCTACTGTGTCAACAACTTCAAAACCACTAATCCAAGCTCCATCATCTGAAGTTTCAAAGCTTACTTGTATGTTTTTGAAAATACTTTTATAACCACAAGCTCTAGACACATATACGAATTCTGTTTCATAAGAGATTTCAATAATATCTATGTTAGAATCTGTATCTACATCTTCATCTAGTCTAAGATTGGTGTCTTTTTCTAGAATAAATCGAGATGTCGTTATTTCACCTTCATTACCAATCAATAACGGTAATTCTATTGCTGTAGCATTGGTATTGTAAACTAATGTACCTTCTGTATTATCATTAGTTGGATTATTAGCTAAGCCTTCACCATAAGCTGTTAGACGTGTTACAGGTTTGAGTTCTTCTGTTTCTGTAGCGTCATAAAACTCTACCATAAGTCTAGGTGTCGTTGGAGTGGTTTCTGCACAAATATCGTCGCGTTCGCAACTAATAAGTGCTACCAAAAGTAATAGGAATGTAAATTTTAACTTTTTCATTAATTATTTTTCAAACAAAACTACAGTTTCAATATGCGCTGTATGCGGAAATTGATCGACCAAACTTAACTTTTTTATTTGATATCCTGCAAGTAATAATTGCTCTGTATCTCTAGCTTGTGTTGCTGGATTACAAGATACATAAACCAAACGGTCTGCATTAAGGTTTATTATTTTTTTAAGGGTTTTTGGCGCAATCCCAGCTCTGGCTGGATCTAAAATAATGGTTCGTATTTTATTTTGGTATTCAGGGTGCTCAGTTAAGAACTTACCAACATCTGCTGCATAGAACTCTAAACCTTTAATATTGTTGCGCTTTGCATTTTCTTTGGCATCTTCAATAGCAGACGCAACAATATCTACACCTACAATTTTGGTGTTGTTTGCTTTGCTGGCAACAATTTGACCAATAGTTCCTGTTCCGCAAAATAAATCTAAAACAACAGTATTATCTATAGCGTCTTTATTTTCTAAAGCATAGTCTACAACTTTAGAATAGAGTTTTTCGGCACATTTAGGATTGGTTTGAAAAAAGCTCTTCATGCTAATTTCAAAGTTGAGTCCTAATAACTCTTCAACAATCTTGTCTTCACCATAAATTAGATTTATACTTCCTGTTGTAGCAATAGTTCTATCACCAATTTCATCATTTATAGTATGAAGTAATCCTGCAACTCTATCACCAAACAATTCAACTAAATAGCTGGCAAATGCATCTAAATTAAACTGATCTAAATCGTGAGAAGTTGTTACAAGATTAAAAAGTAATCTGTTTGTTTTATATGATTTTCTAACTACAAAATATCGAAAGAAGCCTTCCTTTTTTGGTCCGTGCCAAGGTGCTAAACCTGTATTCTTGCAATAGGTTCTAATGTCTTTCAGGTGGTTTTCTACGTCAGCGTCAAATAAACCAGAATCGCTATTAAGGTTATCTCCACACCACCAAAGGCCTCTACGTTTAAAACCTAGTGTAAACTCATCTACATCTGTATTGGCTTCGCGATCAAAACCAATCGCAGAAAATCCATATTCCATTTTATTACGGTAGTGGAATGTATTTGGAGAACCGACAAACGCATCAAATTTGGTTTCAATATCTTTTACCTTGCCAATACGCTTAAAAAGTTCTAAAGTACTTTGCCTTTTATACTCATGTTGTTTTTCTATTGGTAACTGAATATAAGGTGCTCCAGGAATATCCTGATACGGCATTTTTATTTCATCTTCAGAAGGTTTTAAAACATCAAGTAACTTACATTCAGCATATTTTTTGCTCGACTTTTTTACTTGTGCCTTAACTAATTGTCCAGGTAATGTATTAGGTACAAAAACTACAAATTCGCCATGTTCATTTCTAATTCTACCAATACCTTTTCCTCCAAAAGCATAATCTTCTATTAAGATTTCTATTGTCTCACCTCTTTTTACAAACTTATTGCGTTCTCGTCTTGGCATGTACTAAAATTTTGAGTGCAAAGATAGTGGCATTTTGTAAAACTCTATGCTTAAAATTGATTGTGATTATTTATATATCGTATAGAAATTACTAAATTTACGACCTCTAGGGATGATTTCTCTCCCACGCTGCTTTTTCTAGGCTTCACCATAACTTCAAAAATGGTTGCGCAAAGCTTACGAAGGAATAAAGGTAGAGCAGGAATGGTTATTTTTTCACAATTAAATTATTTTAAAATGGCTGTTTTAGACCAATTAACATCGCAACAAGCGATAGATTTAGAAAACAAGTATGGTGCACATAACTATCATCCATTACCAGTGGTATTAAGTAAAGGAGAAGGTGTGCATGTATGGGACTTAGAAGGAAAACAATATTACGATTTCTTGTCTGCATATTCTGCAGTAAACCAAGGACATTGTCATCCTAAAATTGTTGGTGCAATGACCAACCAGGCGCAGACATTAACGTTAACGTCTAGAGCCTTTTATAACGATATGTTAGGTAAGTACGAGAGGTTTGCAACCGAGTATTTTGGTTTTGATAAATTATTACCAATGAATACAGGTGCAGAAGCTGTAGAAACCGCATTAAAGCTTTGTAGAAAATGGGCTTACGAAGTAAAAGGTATTGAAGAAAATGAAGCAGAAATTATAGTTTGTGAGAACAACTTTCACGGAAGAACAACAACCATTATATCATTTTCTAACGATCCTGTGGCTCGTAAAAACTTTGGTCCTTATACCGATGGATTTATCAAGATTGAATATGATAATTTAAAAGCTTTAGAGACCGCTTTAAAGCACAATAAAAATGTTGCAGGATTTTTAGTAGAACCAATTCAAGGTGAAGCTGGAGTTTATGTACCGAGCGAAGGCTATTTAGCTAAAGCTAAAGCATTGTGCGAAGCACATGGTGTACTTTTTATTGCAGACGAAGTGCAAACAGGTATTGCCAGAACAGGAAAGTTACTTGCGGTAGATCATGAAAATGTTAAACCTGATATTTTAATTTTAGGTAAAGCACTTTCTGGTGGCGCATATCCTGTTTCTGCTGTATTGGCTAATGATAATGTAATGAACGTTATAAAGCCAGGTAACCACGGAAGTACTTTTGGTGGTAATCCTGTTGCAGCTGCTGTTGCTATTTCTGCTTTAGAGGTTGTTAAAGATGAAAGTTTAGCTGAGAATGCTGAAAAATTAGGTCAGCTTTTTAGAAGTGAATTAAACAAGTATATAGAAACTAGTACTATAGCTAAATTAGTAAGAGGAAAAGGCTTGCTAAACGCTGTAGTTATTAATGATGATGAAGATAGCGATACGGCTTGGAATATTTGCTTAAAACTTAGAGATAACGGTTTGTTAGCAAAACCTACACATGGCAATATCATAAGATTTGCACCACCTTTAGTAATGACTGAAGATCAGTTATTGGACTGTGTATCTATAATTACAAAAACTCTAAAGGAGTTTGAATAATACATAAACGCTACATAAAAAAAATACCACGATGAAAAGTCGTGGTATTTTTTTTGTTTGATTATTAGTTTAATTATCTACAACCTGCGTTTTCTGCAGCATCATATAGTTGTTGCATGGTTTCGGCTGGTATGTTTGGATTGTTTTCAAACATTCCAATATACCAATCAAAGAATTCGCAAGGATTAATAATTAACCATACAATAAATGCAACTCCAATAAAAGAGATAAACAGCGATACAATTGCGAATATTCTTGCACTTTTCATAGCAGAACCGTTGCTATATTCTTCTGGGTTGGCATTGTATTTTTTAAGTTCTTGAGTGGCAATGATAATCGCTACAATAGCAGAAATAGTACCAAGACCATAGACACAACAGCATATGATTCCTATTACAGATAAAATGTAAACTAGTGTGGTGTTAAGTTTTTGCATGAATTAAGTTAATTAGTTGATATATAGTTTTAAAATATAGTTAGTAACAGCTGCTAAAATTGTAAAGGCTGCCAAAGCTAGTTTTATTTTTTCGCTATGCTTTATTTTTATGAATAAATCAAAAATAAGAAAAGCAAAAAAAAGTAGCATAGGATAAAGAGCAGGATACATTAAAAACGAATCTACAAACTGACCTTTTAAAAATAACAGAGCAGAACGTTGTAAGCCACAACCAATACAGTCAATGCCAAAGTATTTTTTTGTAACACATGGCAACATGTAATCTTCAAGACCTTTTACAAGTAGAAACATAAAGCTAAATTAATCATTTACATTTATTTTCGATAATATTAAAATTACTATTCTATGCCTTATTTTTGTAGGGGAATTATTAGACTTAACATGAATATTTCAAGACTTATTAATCTTATTTGTATCGTTGTTGGTGGCATAATAGCGATTTATGCTCAAGCAGGCGAAGAACAAAACACTTTTCTCTTAATAGGAGGTATTGTATTATTAATGTTTGGTTTCTATAGAACATCCAGAAATATTCCAAGTAAGTATGAAAAACAAGAGGAAGACTCTTTTGTAAAATCTGAACCAATAGAAGACGATGAAGATAGGTGATATTGTAGAAACCATTGATGATGCAATTACAGGAACCGTTATACGTGTTTCTGGCACTACCATTACCGTTGAAGATGCTAATGGTTTTGAGTTTCAGTTTGAAGATAATGAGTTAATGCTAATATCCTCAAAGAAAATTTTAGACAATGCCATCTACGATACAGATATAGAAACTGTAAAAAAAGAAAAAGAAATTCCTAAACGAAAAGCATCACAATCTGTAAAACCAAAAGAACGTCATGCTCCAAAATTTGAAGTCGATTTACACATACATCAACTTACAGATTCTACAAAAGGCATGACTAATTTTGACATGATGAACTTACAATTAGATACGGCCAGAAGACAATTAGAATTTGCCATTCGAAAGCGTATCCCAAAAATGGTGTTCATTCACGGAGTAGGAGAAGGAGTGCTTAGACAAGAACTCGAAACACTTTTAGGGCGTTATAGTAATGTGCAATTTTATGATGCTGACTATAAAACCTATGGAATAGGTGCTACTGAAGTCAGAATTTTTCAGAATATAGAGCCTTAATTTTACTCAGGTAGATTAAAAGAGTACGTTAAAGTACCAAAATCTATTTCATCAGCTGATAATATATCTAAATTGAAATTTGTTACTAAAAAATTCACAGTAACAGTTCTGGTGTAAGTATTATTATCTGTCAGTCCAGGATTTTCATAAGGTGTATTCTCAAGCGTATTTAAGTAATGTGGCACTGTAGCACCATCGGCATTGAGATTAAGGTCGTTACGAGGATTTTTGTCTTGATTTTCATCTTCTAAAATAGTGTTTACACCATCACCATCGTCATCTTCATCTAAATAATCTGGAATACCATCACCATCAGTATCTAAAGGGTTTGTTGTTGGGTCATCATCACCATCTAAATCATCAGTATCAATCTCGTTTATAGTTGGTACATTATCGTTATCATCATCTTGATCTAAATAATCAGGGATACCATCTCCATCACTATCTTGCGCATCAGGATAATCACCATTTTCATCCATTTCACCTCTACCTTCTAAATCAGAAGGGATACCATCGTTATCATCATCTTCAATAGTTACTGTTGCATAAGCCGTTCCAGAGGGTGCTTCGTGATCATCAACAATAGCTAAATCAGATGGAGGCACAGGGTTACACAATTCATTGTTAGCAAGCGATCTATTATAGGTTCTATATAAAAATCGAACTGATGATCCGTTGATAACATACTCTATGGGCTCATCTACCGGAGTAGCTTCCGTAAAAGGTAACTCATCATTAATGCCGCGAGGTATAATTAACGATAAAGATTCGTCAGGATCTTGTCTTGTATCGTATATGAGGAAAGACTCTGTATTATTGGAGCAAAGGTCTAATTCTTTATCAAACTCAAGGTCTACCGTAAAAATATCTCCATCATCACAAGCAGTTAAAAGTAGTAGGGCAAAAATTATATAAAAGAAACGCGTCATAAACTTACATTTTGAACAAAAATAAAGGATTTGTAAAATTATAACGTTGCATTATCTAAATAATTTTATTTGAGATATTTTTGTAGCATGAAGCAAGTATATCTAGATAATGCGGCTACAACAGCCTTACGACCAGAAGTAATACATCGTATGACGGAAGTTCTTGCCAATAGTTATGGTAATGCCTCTTCTACACATAGTTTTGGACGTTCATCTAAAGCACTCTTAGAACATTGTCGTAAGAACATAGCTGGTTATTTTAATGTATCAGCCTCTGAAATTGTTTTCACTTCTGGAGGTACGGAAGCAGATAATTTAGCTTTACGAAGTGCTGTTAGAGATTTGGGTGTAACAGAAATCATCACCTCTAAAATTGAGCATCATGCGGTTTTGCATACTGTTGAACAATTACAGAAAGAATATAATGTTAAGCTAAGTTTTGTTAACCTTGATGAATGTGGAATGGTAGATTACACACATTTAGAAAGCTTATTACAAAATTCTGAAAAAGCTATTGTAAGCTTAATGCATGTAAATAATGAAATTGGAAATATCCTTGATATTGAACGTGTTGCAAAGTTGTGTAAGGGTAACGATGCTTTGTTTCATTCAGACTGTGTGCAGTCTGTAGGTCATTATAAGTTAGATTTACAAAACATACCAATTGACTTTTTTGCAGCAAGTGCTCACAAATTTCATGGGCCAAAGGGTGTTGGCTTTTGTTTTGTTAGAAAAGAATCCGGATTAAAGCCTTTAATCTTTGGAGGCGAGCAGGAGAGAGGTCATAGAGCAGGTACAGAATCTATACATAACATTGTTGGTATGGATGAAGCCTTAAAAATAGCTTACAACAATCTTGATGCTGAAAAAGAACAAATAACTTCAATTAAAGCATACTTTATAAATCAGCTAAAAGCAGCTGTGCCTAATGTAAGTTTTAATGGTGGATGCGAAGACAACGAAAAAAGTACGTACACGCTAGTAAATGTTTGCTTGCCTTTAGAGCCGTCAAAGACATCAATATTACAGTTTCAACTCGATCTAAAGGGTATTGCATGTTCTAGAGGCAGTGCTTGCCAAAGTGGTAGCAGTCAACAATCTCATGTGCTCACAGAAATTCTAGATGAAGAAAAATTAAAGCATCCTTCGGTACGATTTTCCTTTAGTATTTTCACAACCAAAGAAGACATCGATTATACTCTAAATGTTTTAAAAGACATTATTAGTGCTTAACAATAATCTTCTCAGATTTTACAGTATTGGCTTTAGAAGTTACATTGACAATATACACACCATCACTTAAATCTATAGTTGATAATTTGTAACGGTTAGAAACAGAATCGTACAATTCATTTAACATACGCTTACCAGCGACATCGAAAACTTCGATAGTTTTTACATCTAAACCATTAGGGTTGATAACTGATAATTGGTGAATGTTGTTATCTTGTCGAATAGTTAAATCACTAACTTCAAAATCATCAATACCGAGGGACTGACCGGGAGTAAATACAATTTCAAAACGATCTGTGTAGCTTCCTGGTTCTATATTTAAGTTGTAGTCTTGAGTTCTTAAGTCAACATAAAGATTATCTTGAATATCGTGTATATATATACCTTGAGTATCATCAAAATTTTGAATATCAAAGATTCTAAAACGCAATGGTTGCTGTTCTTCTATATCTACAACTAATGGAATTGTAAGTGCTTCGTCAAAAGCATAGGCTTGACAACCGTAGGCCTTATTTTGTAAATCAAAATAAGCATCAGAGTCATAAACCTGAGCTAGTTTTAACTCTAAACCTCTATCATAATCTGGTGTAGCTGAATCATGAAAATTGAGTACTAATTGTCTTGTGTATTGACTTTCACCTACAGTAAAATCAACATTAATCCTGAATCTTTTATAATCCTCAGGAACTAATGACAAACCATTGTCTTGATATTGAATTTGGTTATTGCTAGACACAGATTCGTTTTCTCCACTATTGTTAGTCGTTCTGAAGAAAAAACTAGTTGTACCATTTTCTTTTACAAATTCTCTCATCGAATTATTAACAGTAACTTCACCATTAGGTCCATTAATTCCTTCTACCATAAAACCTTGCCCAACTGGGATATACCTTCCAGCAATTTTTACGCCTTCAGCCTGAACAGGAGCTGGTGGTGGAGTGAAGACAGGAGTTGAGTTGTCTTGTTCGTCGTAAGTATAAAACAAAGCGTAATTAAATGTCTCATTTGTACCTGTTACATCAATTGTGTAAGTAGCATAGCCACCTACATAATCTTGTAATACATGTGACGCTACATTACCATCTTGTTCCCAATAAAAGAGAGTTCCATCTATTTCATTAACATTCGCTGGATCATGAATAAAGTCTCTGGCGTCTATAGCACTTGGATAAGGATTTCCAATTAGTGTAAATTGAGAGTCTAAAACAGTGTTTGTTATTACTCCATTATTTGGTTTACCTCTAAAATCATAGATAGTGTTACCAGTTGTTGCTGTACCATGACCTTTCATTGTAAAACCTAAGCCTGGGTTTAGGTCATTGTTAAATCCAAGATAGATCCATTCAGCATATTGGTCAGAAGCAACAAATGAATATAACCATCTAGTGGATATTACTAAAGGATCTGCTGTTCCCTCAAATGCAGTTGTCGGAGTACTATTATTACTAGCTCTAGGGTCCGCATTACCAATTAGGGAATCATCTATTAGATTCACTTGGAAAGGATTATTAATATTACTAGGTAAAATATCTCCAATTGGAGAGCACCAATAATTGTAAGCCCATTGATTAGCGGTTCCGTTTTGATAAACACTTAATTCACCTTGCCCTGAGTTTCCTGTGGTTCCAGAACCTTGTAGCAGTTGTGCATCATTGCGTAAATAAATATGTGAGTTTGTTTCTAGGTTGACATCATCAGTAACAAAAAGCGGAGCAATATTTGGTCCACTAGAAAATCCTGTTCCATCTACAAAGATGTAACTTCCATTACTTACAAATAAATCTGATTGTGCTGAGGCCACACTAAAACATAGCAATAGGCATGCGATGAGGGTGTTTTTCATGCTTAAAAAATTTATAACTATAGCTTAGTAGGGTAACCTAAAGTGAATTAGACAATTACAAATTTATAAATTTTGAGGAATGTAAGTGTGTATTACAACGAGGATTTAGGTCGTTTCGCTAAAAGTTTAGCTATCTATGTGAAAAATTAACCACCATCAATTAGTTCTTTAAAACAATCGATGATATTTCCAGAATGATATTCGCTAAAAAAAGAAATGTAATTTTTAGAATAATTATTGACAATAACAAAACTATGACAAGGATAAGGAAGTTTGAAGAACAAGTTTTCGACAGTTCTATTGACGTCAGCTTGCCATTTGACTGATTTCACTTTATCATAATCTATCCTTTCGTCTTCTTTGTGAACCCAAAATTTATCTATTCCAACTTCTTTATTTATTTTTTTTAAATATCCCTTTTCAAAGATTGTGATTTTATCGAATCTAACTTCAGCATTACCGCTATTACATTGGTCTTTTCCTGGGTGATACTGAATTACTGTATATTTATTTCCAGATTTAGTTGTACTTCCTACAAGACTTTTTTGTAGGCTATCAAACTCACTTTGCTTCAGTTTACCGTACTTTTTTCTTCTAACTAGAATTCTAAAAAAACTAGTGTCTACTTCAAAGTGGAGATTTAAAAATTCAAATTCACCTTTATTCTGTTTTACTTTTTCAAAATAAAGACTATCTGATATTTGAAACTCATTTTCATCATAATAATAAGTTGGTTTATCATTTTGTGAAAACGATTTAATCGTAATTAGTGAGAGTGTAAATAATAAGAAGTAAAACCTCATAATTAAAATCTCGCAGACAACCTTAAGTTAAAAACACGAGGTGTTAAATAATTAGGAATTGCAAATTGTCGTTTGGTATACACATCTCTAACCCAAGTATTGGTTATTGAATTTTGGTTATTAAACATGTTATAGATTTCAAAACCAAGAGAGAGTTCTCTAAACTTCTTTTTCCAGTTGGCTTTATATGTTTTTGTTGGATTAACCAATTCTAATTGAATTCCTAAATCAGCACGTCTGTAATCTCTTAGCCTTATTTGATAATCGTAAGAATCTGCATAACTTGGTGAACCACCAGGAACACCAGTGTTGTACACTAAATTAAGATACATTTTTAGATGTGGCATATTAGGTACATAATCCTGAAATAACGCTCCAAACTTTAATCGTTGGTCTGTAGGTCTTGCAATATAGCCGCGATTATCTATATTTTCTTCAGTTTTTAGGTATCCAAAACTAAACCACGATTCGGTGCCAGGAACAAACTCTCCGTTTAAGCGCATGTCTAATCCGTAGGCATATGCTTTGGCATTGTTTTCGGCTCTGTATCTAATCCTTACGTTTTCTAGTGTGTAGGTATTAACATTAGATAAGCCTTTGTAGTAGGCTTCGGTAACTAACTTAAATGGTCTATCCCAAATCTTAAAACTATACTCATTACCCAAAACGACGTGAAAAGACTTCTGAGCTTTTACGTTAGGTTGTACAACACCTGAAGAATCTCTTAATTCCCTATAAAAAGGTGGTTGGTAGTACAAACCTCCAGCAACTCTAAAAAGCATGTCCTTATCCCAATCTGGTTTTATGGCAAATTGTGCTCTTGGACTAATAACAGTTTGCGTATTGCTTTCTAGGTTTTCGCCACTAACAGTCCAGTTGTGCAGTCGCACACCAGCATTGTAAAACACCTCGTTGTTTCCCCATTCTGTGCGTTTGCTATATTGGGCAAAAGCCTGCATTCTGTCTATCTTAACTCTGTTTAACGCTCTAATATCTTCAAAAGCAGTTAATGGTCCTTCATAAGGTTCATAAGGTTGAAGGTTAGGGATACTAAAGTTTGGTGGACGAATAGAGAAACCAGCAGAATCGATAATCTCATATTCTACCAAACGGTCTCTTATATCTTCGTGAGTGTATTTTACAGACCATTCAACCGTAGATTCTTCGTCAATTTTATAATCTCCTCTGTGTTCTGCATTAACTATAAATGCATCTAAGTCATTACGTGCATGCGTCAACTGCGATCCAATACCTTCGCTAAATTCTACTTCACCTAAATTTTCATCTCCAATATTAGTATTGACTTCACCTAAACGGTATTGCGCAAAAATGTCAAAATATTCTTGTTCTAATGTGTGATATGCTGAACCAATAAACTTCAGTGTTAAATCCTCGTTGACAAAGTAATTGGCTTTTAAAGCACCAAAATAAGTTTGGTATTGGTCTTCTTCATTACCGTCATAAAAGACTAATAAGGCTACGGGTTCTTGTAGCGTCCCGAAGTTGGTTTGTCTGTTTTCTGGCTGAAAATTATATCTGTTGAGTGAAATGTTCCCAAGAAAATTTAAATGAAACTTATCAGAAAAGCGATACGTTAAATAGGTTTGAGCATCTGCAAAAACAGGTTCTACATTACCTTCGGTTTCGAGGTTGTTAAGAATTAAACTGTTATCTCTGTAGCGAACACCTGCAATACCTGAAAATTTACCGTCTTTAGATACGGCTTCTGCTGCAACACTTCCGCCTAGCATACTTAAATCCGCACGAACACCAAATGCTGCTGGATTACGATACGTAATATCTAATACTGAAGATAGTTTGTCTCCGTATTTAGCCTGAAATCCACCAGCAGAAAAATCGACATTAGACACTAAATCAGTATTTACAAAACTTAGTCCTTCTTGATTACCAGAACGTATTAGAAAAGGTCTATAGACTTCAATTTCATTGACATAAACAAGGTTTTCATCAAAATTTCCACCTCTTACAGAATATTGTGTACTTAACTCGTTTGAGATATTAACACCTGGCAAGGTTTTTAGAATGTTTTCTATTCCTGGTTGTGCACCTTTTATGGTTCTTAATGTTTTTGGGTCTATATTTACGACACCATCGTCATTTTGTCGTGTATTGGTAGAAATGACAACTTCAGCAATTTGCTCTGCTTCAACCTTCATTACAGGATTAAACTCTAACTCCTGGCCATTTTTTAATTGAAACTTTTGTACTATTCGGCTATGCCCTAAGTGTGTAAATTCTATTGTCACTTCAACATCAGAAGGTATTCTAAGCTCATAAAAGCCATTTTCATTGGTAGCTGTGCCTTCACCAGTAGAAGCTTTTATGTTTACATCTTCAATTGGGCTGTTTGTTTCGTCGAGAATTACACCTCTAATAACAGCAGTTTGTGAAAAAGAAAGTGCACTAAAAAGTAAGCTAAGGAGTAGTGTGAGTTGTAAGCGTTTCAATTAGTTTAGTTTTATTTTCTAAAAAAGGTTGCTTCAAATGTAGAACTATTTCCAACATTATCGGTAACAATTATCTTTAAATCGTTCTTAGTATCCTTAACGATGTTATCGTTAAAATCGTGTACCAACATATTTGTCTTATAATCATACTCCATTAAAATCCATTTACCATTTACAGTTGCTCTATACTTGCTTATTCCAGATAAATCGTCATCAATTTTCACTTTAAGATAACGATACTTACTCAACCATTTTTTGTCTTTAAAATTTAAAGGAGTAATAGTTGGTGCTACAGTATCCATAGCAAGTGTATAGGTTCCAAAAATTTTACTACCAGCACTTAAGATGTTGCTTTTTCGCTTGGTGCTAACATAACTCGGTCTTTGGTAGTAACCATATAATCTTGCAATAAACATTTTGTCTAAATCTTCAGACTTATAATTATTTAGATCATAATTGATGTAAAAATTCTTTTGTAATGGAATGTTATCTTCATGAAGGTGAAGCGTATCTGAGCTCACACTATAATCTATGTTGACATCTTCATAAACCGTATTTGGGTAAAAATTAACTGTAATTAAACCCGATTTTAACTCTGTTGCTTGGTCTGCAAATATGGTTGTTTTATTGTAAGAATGATTTTCAGGTGTTTCTAATACTTCGTGTTTGCCTCTAATAGGAATGTTTATCCAAGTTTCGTTGCCTTTAAAATCTCTTATTCTGGTTTTGTATACCGAAGATGTGCTGTCTTCAATAGTAACGTAGCCATTGTCGTAAGCATCTTTGTAAAGGCTCAACGTATTATTTTTTTCAATGAATAATTTCTGAATTCTTGATTTTTTAGTTTTAAAGTATTCGTAATCAATTAAACGCTTAATGTGTTTGGTTTCGTCAAAACTGAAGCGTTTAAAATCTATTTCAAGACTTTTATTGCCATTAAAAAAGGTTTGAATGTTACTAACACCATTATTATTAGGTGCTAAATCTTGCTTATCATAAGAGGTTATACCAAAGCCTATGTTGCCGTAAGCTGTAATTTTTTCAACCTCGTAATCTCCACTCTGTTGAGGAATTAAACGTAATGGAACACGTTCGTTTTTACCGTTAATTACAGCATTTTCATCTTTGGGATAAGCATATACTGCAGAAACAAATGGTTTTTTGGAATCCTTGATATCTATACCAAATAGCATGGGATTAATTGGACGTTCTTGATTATCTCTAATTTCAAAGTGTAAGTGAGGTCCACCTGAGCCACCTGTATTTCCGGAATAGGCGATAACTTCATCGGGAGCAATTAACAATTCATCTGTACTTGGAAAAACTTCAACCTCAAAACTTTCCTTGTCATATTGGCACTCTTTGATATATTTTTCTAGTCGGTCAGAAAATTTCTGAAGATGTGCATATACAGTTGTATATCCATTAGGATGTGTAATGTAGAGTGCTTTACCGTAACCGTAATGCGATATTTTTATTCTGCTTACATAGCCTTCAGCGGCTGTATATACTTTTAAACCCGTTTTTTGTTGTGTTTTTATGTCTAGACCAGAATGAAAGTGTGACGATCTAAGTTCTGCAAAAGTGCCAGAAAGGACTAAAGTGATATCCAAAGGATCCCTAAAATAATCTTGAGGGTATTCCGACTGCGAAAACATCGAACTCGAAACTAAGAATAAAAGCAAAAGTTTTTTCATAAAGAGCACTATTACAGCTAAAATATCAAATTGAACAAGAATTACAAACCAGAAATCTGTATTATTTTTCTGAACGTTTTAATTTTTAAGATGTTATATCAATTAAAAATAATTGTAAAAGAATTGTGTTTTTTAAATAGGTATGTTAAATTTGTTTCAACAGTATTGAATTACTTAAATGAGTAAAATAGAAGAAATTGTTGATGCTTTAGAGAATAAAATTAGCAAGGTTTTACATAAGCAAGAAGTCTTAAAGCAAACCAATGCAAGATTATCTCAACAGCTTGAAGAACAGCAACAAAAACTTCTGGAGCAGCAAGAAGAGATTGCTTCTTGGGCAGATAAATATGAAACACTCAAAATAGCAAATTCAATGCTTGGTAGTGACGAAAATAAACGAGAAACAAAGCTCAAAATAAATGCACTTATAAGAGAAATTGACCATTGTATTGGTCAACTCTCAGAATAAAGTTGTAAATTTAGACTAGATGTCAGATCAATTAAAAATTAAACTTTCTATTGCCAATAGAGTATATCCGTTGACAATTAATCCTAAGCAGGAAGAAGGTTTGCGTAAGGCCACAAAGAAAATTGAGGCTATGATTGGTCAGTTTGAGCAGAATTACTCTGTTAGAGATAAGCAAGATGTTTTGGCCATGTGTGCCTTGCAATTTGCAGCTCAGGTAGAGCAAAAATCGATAGATAAGGAATATGTAAATGAAGAGGTACAGGAAAAGCTAGAAGCTTTAAATGACCTTTTAAATAAGCATATTTAACTCGTACGTTCTTTAAAATACAAAAAGGTTACTGCCTACATTAGTTATATTTTTTGATAAACTCAACGTTAATTCTTTAAAAAGGGTGAGTTTGAATTGTAAAAGCATGCTGCTAATACGCTTAGTATTTGGGCAGATCCTTGATCAGTTTGTTAGCCCTAAACTTGTTTTTAAGGAGTTTATACAAAATCCAAAACTGATGTAGGCTTTTTTTATATACTAAACTAAACTATAAACATGGACACTAACACGATACTATATATTGTTGGAGGAGTAGTATTAGGATTAATAATAGGATACGTAATTGCTAAATCTCTGGAGAAAGGCAAAGCGTCTAAGTTAATCGCTAATGCTGAGAGCGAATCCAAATCAATTTTAAAACAAGCTAAAGCAGATGCTGAGGCTTTAAAAAAAGATAAAATACTACAGGCCAAAGAGAAATTTATTGAGCTAAAGGCAGAACATGAAAAGGTAATTCTGTCTAGAGACAAAAAAATGGCAGAGGCCGAAAAGCGCATTAGAGATAAAGAATCTCAAGTTTCTAATGAGCTGTCTAAAGCTAAAAAATCCAATCAGTCTTTAGAAGACAAATTAAAGGATTACAACTTTAGATTAGAATTCTTAGATAAAAAGAAAGATGAAATAGAGAAAGCGCACAAAAGCCAAATAAAACAGCTAGAGGTTATTTCTCAATTATCAGCAGAAGAAGCTAAAGAGCAATTGGTAGAATCGTTGAAAGAAGAAGCCAAAACAGATGCGATGGCTTATGTACAAGATAGGGTAGAAGAAGCTAAAATGACTGCTCAGCAAGAAGCTAAGAAGATAATCATCAATACTATTCAACGTATTGGTACCGAAGAAGCAATTGATAACTGTGTGTCTGTTTTCAATATTGAATCTGATGATGTTAAAGGTAGAATTATTGGTAGAGAAGGTAGAAATATTAGAGCTATAGAAGCAGCAACAGGTGTAGAGATTATTGTAGACGACACACCAGAAGCTATTATTTTATCTTGTTTTGATTCTGTAAGACGTGAAGTAGCACGTTTATCACTTCATAAATTAGTAACAGACGGTAGAATTCATCCAGCTCGTATTGAAGAAGTTGTAAAGAAAACGCAGAAGCAAATAGAGCAAGAAATCATAGAAGTTGGTAAACGTACCGTAATAGATTTAGGTATCCATGGTTTACACCCAGAACTAATAAAAATGGTAGGTCGAATGAAGTATCGTTCGTCTTACGGTCAAAACTTATTACAGCACTCTAGAGAAGTTGCCAAACTTTGTGGTGTAATGGCTGCCGAATTAGGATTGAATCCTAAATTAGCAAAACGTGCAGGATTATTACACGATATAGGTAAAGTACCATCGTCTGAGACAGATGTAGAAACTCCACACGCTATCTTAGGTATGCAATGGGCAGAAAAGCATGGCGAAAAACCAGAAGTTTGTAATGCTATTGGAGCGCACCACGACGAAATAGAAATGACAACATTGCTATCTCCAATTATTCAGGTTTGTGATGCCATCTCTGGCGCAAGACCAGGTGCGAGACGTCAAGTTTTGGATTCTTATATTCAACGTCTTAAAGATTTGGAAGATGTAGCATTTGGTTTTACAGGTGTTAAAAAAGCGTATGCCATACAAGCAGGTAGAGAGTTGCGTGTTATTGTAGAAAGCGAAAAAGTATCTGATGAAAAGGCAGCAAGCTTATCGTTTGAAATTTCTCAGAAAATTCAAACAGACATGACTTATCCTGGTCAGGTAAAAGTTACAGTGATTAGAGAAACAAGAGCAGTGAATATTGCTAAATAAAGATAACTAACTCAAGTAATGGTAAAAGGGTGTTCTATTAGTTTAGGACACCTTTTTATTTTCTAGGATGAAACTTATTGAGTACATCACTTAAGTGAGAGCGATCTACATGCATATAGACTTCGGTTGTAGTAATACTTTCGTGGCCAAGCATCATTTGTATAGCTCTAAGGTCCGCACCATTTTCTAATAAATGCGTTGCAAAAGAGTGTCTAAATGTATGTGGCGATACGGTTTTATTTAATCCAGACTTTTTAACCAGATTTTTAATAATCGTAAAAATCATAGCGCGTGTTAGTTTATTGCCTTTATAATTAAGGAATAAAATATCTTTTGATTCTGGGTTTACATCAATATGGTTTCTAATATCTCTCCATATATATATGTATTTTTTAGTAGACTCACCAATAGGAACAAAACGTTGTTTATCTCCCTTACCTGTAACCTTTATAAAACCTTCGTCAAAAAACAGATCTGATATTTTTAATTCAATAAGTTCACTAACACGCAGACCACAACTATATAAGGTTTCAATGATAGCTCTATTGCGCTCTCCAAGATTAACTCCTTGGTATTGGTAGCTTAGATCTATAGTGTTAATCAGTAAATCAATATCATCGACAGATAACGTATCTGGAAGCTTTCTACCAATTTTTGGGGACTCAATTAAATCCATAGGATTAGAATCTCTATAATTTTCAAAAACCAAATAATCAAAAAAGTTTCTTAAACCAGAAATTAATCTTCCTTGAGATCTTGGATTTATAGTTTTAGATATAGAATAGATGAATTGTTTTATTTGGTCTTTATCAATCTTATCTGGAGCTATATGTATTTCATTATCTTCTAGATAGTTGATGAGTTTTTTTATATCGAAGCTATAATTTTCAATAGAATTATGAGATAGGCCACGTTCTATTTGCAAATAATGCCTATAATCTTTAATTGCCTGAGACCATTTCATGGTAAAAAATAGAGGTTTTAGGGCTAAAAAGTAATGAAAATGATACGTAATTCATCGTATTTTTAATAAAAAATGTTAATAACGTAATTCGTAAAAATCTAACTTTTAGAACTTTACAAAAAAATGTTTACAAAATTGTTAATAACTCTATGCGAAAATTTTAATATTATAAAAAAAAGGCTTTAGTTTGTATTAAT
Source organism: Winogradskyella sp. MH6 (assembly GCF_022810765.1). Taxonomy (NCBI): domain Bacteria; kingdom Pseudomonadati; phylum Bacteroidota; class Flavobacteriia; order Flavobacteriales; family Flavobacteriaceae; genus Winogradskyella; species Winogradskyella sp. MH6. The sequence continues at coordinate 2,888,160 of NZ_CP094494.1, forward strand.
CAATTTTAAAACTTAAAAGATTATGAAAAAATTATTTTTAGCTGCTTTTGCAGTTTTTGCTTTTGCAAGTGTTAATGCACAAGAATTTAAAGTAGGTTTAAATGCTGGTATACCTGTTGGTGATGCTGATACAGCATATAGCTTTAATATTCAATTAGATGTTGCTGCTTTATGGGAGGTGTCTGATGCTTTTGATGCTGGTGTAACAGCAGGTTATTCTAATACGTCACTTAAATCTGAATATAAGGATTTTGGTGATTCAGCTGGATTTATTCCAATTGCTGCGACTGGTCGTTATGCGGTTTCTGATGATTTTACATTAGGTGCTGATTTAGGTTATGCTTTAGGTGTAAACGAAGGTAACGATGGTGGATTTTATTACAGACCTAGAGCTTCTTATAGCGTAAGTGAACCACTTGATGTTGTACTTGCTTTTTCAAATGTTAGTGCAGATGGATTTACTTTTAGCGCACTGACTTTAGGAGTTGAATACGGATTTTAAGAATTAAAAAAATTCTAAATAAAAAAGAGAGGCAATTTTGCCTCTCTTTTTTTATTTTATCAATTAAAAACAAACAAAAAATTATGAAGAATATTTTATCTGCAAGTTTAGTCTTTTTAATGGCTGTAATAGGTAATGCACAAAATGATGCTAAAACTAAATCAGTTAATTTGTCTTATGGAATTAAGGGAGGTTACAACTCTTTTACCGAAAGATTTTCCTTTGAAGGCGATTCTGCTTCTGAAAGTGGATCTGGGTTTTATTTAGGATTCTTTACCGATTTTTCAATTACAGATAAAATTAGTATCCAACCAGAGTTGTTATATGTTTTAGTAACTCAATATAATATTGATGGAGATGTGTTGGTATTTCCTATTATGGGGAAATATAAGGTAAAAGAGTCTTTTAGCATTTTATTAGGGCCACAATTAGATTATATATTAGAAAAAGATGTTGAAGATATAAAGCGGTTAGGTGTGGGCTTAGCTGCAGGTGTTACTTTTGATATATCTCAAAGTTTATTTATGGATATGCGTTTTTCTTATGGCTTAAGCAATCGTTTAGGCGATGCCTACGATGGTTTTGATGCAAAGCTTAAAGTTAATTTTTTGCAAATAGGTTTAGGATATAAATTTAAGTGATAATATATCTACTTAGTATGTTTTCAGATTTTTATAATTATTTAGAGCCAATTAAAATTACTTTAAGTTATTTATAGTTTAAGATTTTTTTCTTGCTTTTTTCAATATCGATAAAATACACTTTTTGTTAACAATTTTTTAAGTTTTATATGTAGCTCATAACTTACATTTGCCGACCAAATTAATTTTAAACTTTATACAATTATGAAAAAAGTATTACTTACAGCTGCTATTGCAGTATTCGGTTTAACAAATATGAACGCTCAAGAAGATGACAAAACTTTCGGATTTTCTGAAGGAGACATCTTTGTAGAAGGTAACGTTGGCTTTAACAGCTACAATGACAAAAATACTGATGAAAAATCAAACAGTTTTAACATTAGCCCAAAGGTAGGTTATTTTATTAGTGATGATTTAGCTATTGGTGGTGAGTTAATGTTCAACTCATACAAAACAGAAGTTGGTGGTACAGATACATCTGACGTAACTGGATTTGGTGTTGGTGCTTTTGCGCGTTACTATTTCTTAGATTTAGGAGAGCGTTTTAAAACTAATGCAGAGTTTGGTGTTGCTTATTCTTCTGCCAACGATAAAATTGCTGATGCAAAGTTAAATGGCTTTGGAGCTGGTTTAGGTTTAGGTATTAACTACTTTGCTACTGAAAACATTGCTTTAACTTTCGGATTAAAGAATGTATTATCTTTCTCTTCTGCTAAGTATGATACTGATGGTGCAGAAGCAGAAACTAACTTTAACTTCGGTTTTGGTGATGTAGCTAACCCATTTGGTGGTAACGCTTCTTTTGGTTTATTATTTGTATTCTAAACCAAACACTATATTATAATTAAGACCGAAGCATTTGCTTCGGTTTTTTTATGCACTAATTTTTCTATATTTACTCTATGAAGCAACTGATTATAATCAACGGACCAAACTTAAATCTATTAGGGAAACGTGAACCAGAAATTTATGGCAGTCAAACTTTTGAAGATTATTTAAAAACACTTCAATCTAAATACAGTAATATTGCGTTAGATTATTTTCAATCTAATATAGAAGGTGAGCTTATTGATAAGTTGCAAGACGTTGGTTTTAGTTATGATGGTATCATTTTAAATGCTGCTGCCTATACACATACTTCTGTTGGTATTGGTGATGCTGTAAAAGCTATTGATACACCAGTTGTAGAAGTGCATATATCCAACACATTTTCGCGTGAGGAATTTAGACATCAATCCTATATTTCGCCTAATGCAAAAGGAGTAATTCTCGGCTTTGGTCTAAAAAGCTATGATCTTGCTATTGAAAGTTTTATGCTTTAACTATGAGAAAATGTGCCTTTACAATTCTAATTGCTTGTTTTTGTTTGATGCTTTCTGCTCAAACAGAATTTGGTGTTAAAGGTGGATTAAACTTTACTTTTTTTAAGGTTACGGAAGGTGATTTTGGTACTAATCCAGATACTGAGATAGGTTATTATGGAGGTGTTTTTGTAGATTTTCCAATAGAAAGTGGGTTTCATATTCAAACTGAACTCTTGTATAATGGAGTTGGTGATTTTAAATTTTTAAATGCACCTATTTATTTAAAATATGATATCTATGATAATGTTCATATTCTGGTAGGTCCAAGTTTAAATTATTTTTTTGATTTCTTCTCTAATAAATTTAAAGTAAGAGCAGATCTTAGTTTAGACTATGATTTTTCATCAGACTTAAGTATGCATATGAAATATACCTTTGGCCTCGAAGAATTATCTCCCAATGTATTATTTCTAGGATTAGGATATAGGTTATAAAAAATGCGATTCATATAGAATCGCATTTTTTATTTATTGTAATTGTTATTCAATTATAAATGAATAACTTCATCATAAGCATCTGCAACAGCCTCCATAACCGCCTCACTCATTGTTGGGTGTGGGTGAACTGCTTTTAAAACTTCGTGACCTGTAGTTTCTAATTTACGACCTAATACAGCTTCTGCAATCATATCGGTAACTCCAGCACCAATCATGTGGCATCCTAACCATTCGCCATATTTGGCATCAAAAATAACTTTTACAAAGCCATCTTTGTTTCCTCCTGCACTTGCTTTACCAGATGCAGAGAATGGGAACTTACCAACTTTAATATCGTAACCTTGCTCTTTTGCTTGTGCTTCAGTAAGTCCTACACTGGCAACTTCTGGCGCGCAATATGTACAACCAGGAATGTTTCCGTAGTCTAGAGCTTCTACATGCATTCCAGCTATTTTTTCAACACAAAGAATACCTTCGGCAGAAGCAACGTGTGCTAAAGCCTGTCCAGGTGTTACGTCACCTATAGCATAATATCCTGGTATATTGGTTTGGTAGTAATCATTTACTAAAATTTTATCTCTATCAACTGCAATACCTACATCTTCTAAACCAATATTTTCGATATTAGATTTAATTCCAACAGCAGAAAGTACAAGGTCAGCCTCTAAAACTTCTTCACCCTTTTTAGTTTTAACAGTAGCTTTTACACCATCACCAGAGGTGTCAACAGAAGTTACTTCTGCAGAAGTCATAATTTTAATTCCAGATTTTTTAAAGCTACGCTCCAATTGTTTTGATACTTCATCATCTTCAACAGGAACAATTTTTGGCATATATTCTACAATGGTTACTTCTGTACCCATTGCGTTGTAGAAATAAGCAAATTCAACACCAATGGCACCAGAACCAACAACAATCATCTTCTTTGGTTGCTTATCTAGAGTCATGGCTTGTCTGTAACCAATTACTTTTTTACCATCTTGAGGTAAGCTTGGTAACTCACGAGAACGCGCACCTGTTGCAATTATGATGTGGTCTGCGGAATAGTCTTTACCGTCAACTTCAACTTTCTTTCCTGGCTTCACTTTTCCATAGCCTTCAATAACGTCAATTTTATTCTTTTTCATTAAGAACTTTACACCATTACTCATGCCATCTGCGACACCACGGCTTCGTTTTACAACTGCATCAAAATCGTGTTCCGCATCTTTAACTTTTAAACCGTAATCTTCAGCGTGTTTTAGGTATTCAAAAACCTGAGCGGATTTTAAAAGTGCTTTTGTTGGGATACAACCCCAATTTAAACATACACCACCAAGACTTTCTTTTTCTACTACAGCAGTTTTAAAACCTAATTGTGATGCTCTAATTGCTGTTACGTAGCCACCAGGACCACTTCCTAATACTATGATATCGTATTTACTCATGAGTAATTTTTTAGTTGAATTTTAAGAGTACGAATTTACGAAACCAAAACGTAATATTAAAGGTCTTCGGTAAAATGTCTTTTGCCTTTGTCTTTTGCGAATTTTTCTTGATTGTAATCTTTTGATTTTCCTTTAGGTATTGATAGCGATTGCCAATTATTTCCTTTGGTAAGTTTACCTAAAAACACAATCTGACCTACATGGTAGGCATAGTGCATCATTTGTCGGTTTATGGCTTCAACAACTGTGTGACCTTGATTTCTTATGTAGATAATTCGATCTAAATCTTCGGTTTTAAGTGGTTTTATGGCATTAAATAAGCAATCCCAACCTTTGTTCCATGTAGATAAAAGCTCTTCTTTTGTATGAAACGAATCCATAAATTCTTCATCACGCATTCTCCATTCTTTTTCGCCATCTTCTGTTAAAAAATTGGTCCAGCGACTTAGCATGTTGCCAACAATATGTTTTACAATAATGGCAATGGAATTAGAGTCTTTTGTAAACTCGTTTTTTAATTCTTCAAACGTTAGTTGGTCAAAAGTTTGATCTCCAAGACTTTTGTAATATTCAAATTGTTTTATGCTACTTTCAAGATAACTATTCATCTTTTGTGTTGTTTTCTGGAACAAATTTTAATGCTACACCATTAATACAATGACGCTTTCCGGTTGTGGCTTTTGGACCGTCATTGAACACATGGCCTAAATGTCCACCACAGGTTGCGCAATGTTCTTCGGTACGTGCATATCCAATTTCATAATCTGTTGTAAAAGCCACATTACCTTCAATTTCTTTATCAAAACTTGGCCAGCCTGTGCCAGAATCAAATTTATGTTCACTTTTAAATAAAGGTGTATCACAGGCAGCACAATGATAAACACCCTTTTCATAATTTTTATTTAAAGGACTAGAAAACGCACGCTCTGTGCCAGCTTCTCTAAGAACATAATATTCCATTTTGGTCAATTCTGCTTTCCATTCTGCATCGGTTTTGGTGATTGGAAAGCTGTCTTTTTTTGTTTCTTTTTTTTGGGCAGAGCCATTGCAGTTAAATAAAATGGCAGCTAATGCGAATAATAAAATCTTTTTCATAGTTTAAATTTACAAATTTTTGATTGTAATTTTCGTCGTATCAAGTTTTGAAAAATTACAAAACTAGCAGTGTGATTTTTTATAAATGAAATACCTTAAAGAGTTGATAAAATCATAATATTTATTTAATTTTCAGAGGAGATTTTTTTGATACTTTTCTCATCGGTTTTAGTTTTATGAAATGAGTTCTAATATTATTAGCACCAAAAAAATGTTAAAGAACGAATGACATCATAAGACTTTAAAGCAATAAACAGTTATAGATGAAAGCATTATTTCTTACCAGAGAGTTTCCTCCTTATGTTTATGGAGGAGCTGGTGTGCACGTAGAATATTTAGCCAAAGAATTATCTGAATTAATGCAAGTTGAAGTCAGGGCTTTTGGCGACCAAGATAAAACAGCTAACAACTTAAGTGTTAAAGGTTATCCTTTTGAAGATGGTTTTTTTAAAGATAGTGATAGCAAATTAAAATCTATATTTAAAACCTTAAGTACTGGATTACACATGAATGCTGATATCATCGATGCAGATATTGTACACTGCCATACCTGGTATTCTCATTTTGCAGGCATAATGGCAAAATTGTGTTATGGTGTGCCAATGGTTTTAACTACACACTCCCTAGAACCATTACGACCTTGGAAACGTGAACAATTAGGCAGGGGCTATGATGCTTCTTCCTGGATTGAAAAAACAGCAATAGAAATGGCTGATTGTCTAATTGCTGTTTCAGAAGAAACAAAGCAAGATATTTTAACCCACTTTAATGTTGATGAAGATAAAATTGAAGTGGTATACAATGGTATTGATTTAAAGGAGTATGCTGTTGTAAAAGAAACTAATGTTCTTGAAGCTTATGGTATAGATAAAAACAAACCTTATGTGCTTTTTGTTGGAAGAATTACAAGACAAAAAGGAATCGTTCACTTAGTAAATGCCATAAAATATATAGATGCTAATACTCAAATAGTCTTATGTGCTGGTGCGCCAGATACAGAAGAAATTGCCAAAGAGATGGAAGATGCTGTGGCAGAAGCGTCTAAAACGAGAGATAATATCTTTTGGATTGATAAGATGCTAGACAAGAAAGACGTCATTCAGTTGTATTCTCATGCAGATGTGTTTTGTTGTCCATCTATTTATGAACCCTTCGGAATTATAAATATAGAAGCCATGGCTTGTGAAACAGCTGTTGTTGCGAGTGCTGTTGGTGGTATTAAAGAAGTTGTGGTTGAAGGTGAAACAGGTTTGTTAGTTAACTTAGAACAGCAAAATGTAGCGCCTTTTGAACCTGTAAACCCAGATCAATTTTCTAGAGATTTGGCAGAAGGTGTAAACAAAGTAATAGCAGATAAAGAACTCAGGGATAAAATGGCAAAAAATGGGAGACAGCGTGTAGAAGAGTTTTTTGACTGGAAAGCAATTGCAAAGCAAACTAAAAATATATATCAATCATTAATTAATAAGTAATGGTAAACAATAAAGTCTTAAGTATCATTTTAGGTGGAGGACAAGGTTCTCGTTTATATCCACTGACAGAAAAGCGTTCTAAACCAGCAGTACCTATAGCTGGTAAGTACAGATTGGTGGATATTCCTATTTCAAACTGTATCAATTCAGAAGTAAAGCGTATGTACGTTTTAACACAGTTTAATTCGGCATCTTTAAATAGACATATAAAAAACACTTACCATTTTAGTTTTTTCAGTTCAGCATTTGTGGATGTATTAGCAGCAGAACAAACTATTAAAAGCGATAAATGGTTTCAAGGAACGGCTGATGCTGTAAGACAAAGTATGCACCATTTTCTTCAGCACGAGTTTGAGTATGCATTAATACTTTCTGGCGACCAATTGTACCAAATGGATTATAACGACATGATTAATGCTCACATAGAAGCCAAGGCAGATATCTCTGTGGCTACTTATCCTGTAAATGCTAAAGACGGCACTTCGTTTGGTATATTAAAGACAGATGACGATAATAGAATTACATCTTTTATTGAAAAGCCATCAGCAGAGGTTATTGTAGATTGGAAGTCTGAAGTTAGCGACGAAATGAAACAACAAGGTCGTGAATATTTAGGATCAACAGGGATTTATATTTTTAATAAAGACCTTTTGGTTGAATTGATGAATGACGAAAGCACAGTAGACTTTGGAAAAGAAATTATTCCGCAAAATATAGATAAACACAAAGTAATAAGTTTCCCTTTTGAAGGTTATTGGACAGATATCGGAAATATAGATTCTTTCTTTGAAGCTAACTTAGGATTGACCGATGAAATACCTCAATTTAACCTTTATGATTTAAACAATAGAGTCTACACTAATGCACGTATTTTACCAACATCGAAGGTTTCTGGTACTACATTAAATAGAGCTGTAATTGCAGAAGGTTGCTTGATTCATGCAGCAACTATTGAAAAATCGGTAATTGGTATACGATCTAGGATTGGTAAAGAATCTACAGTTATAAACACGTATATGATGGGTAGTGATATTTATGAATCTCTTGAAGATATTGAGACAAAAAAGATTGATATTTTAATGGGAATAGGTGAACGCTGCTTTATAAAAAATGCTATTATCGATAAAAATTGTAGAATAGGAGATGATGTAAGGATAAATGGCGGTCCACATCTAGAAGATACGGAAACGGACAAATACGTTATAAAAGACGGAATTGTAGTCATAAAAAAAGACGCAATAATTCCTCACGGAACAATAATTTAAATGCGTTTTTACATTTATAATTGTTGAAGTAATTCGCGTACTTTCTCAGTGTCTTGTATTTGAAATTTTGCCTTGGTTTTGGTGAAGCCAACTTTTATGGTATAGGCCCAATCGGGTGCTTCTTCAAACATGTATTCGTCTGTCCAGTCATCACCAATAACAGATACAAAATTATAATCTTGTTGAGTGAGCAAGCGGCTTACAACACGTCCTTTATTAACGTTGCTGCTTTTTATTTCAATAACTTTATTTCCTTTTAAAATAGACAAACCATTGTTAGCCACCATACTCGTGAGGACAGTATTAAGTTCTATCGTACGGATTTTGGCAAGTTCAGGATCTGCTTTTCTGTAATGCCACGCTAAGGAATAGTTTTTTGTTTCTATGAACGTTCCTGGTGTTCTGTCTACAAAAGTTTCTAATATTGGTCTTATGTTTTGCATCCAGTCTGTTTTTAAACGCTCTAAGGCTTTCCATTCTTTATTTTTATAAAGCCAAACACCATGGTCGGTTACAAGATTATAAGGCTTGTGTCCAAACCATCGTTGAAAAGTATCTCTGTCTCGTCCACTTATAAGTACTAAAGTAGATTTTTCTTGTAATTTATCTAATAGATTGAATAAAGCCTCGTCTGGTTCTGCATCTTGAGGATTATCTTTAAACCCAACAAGTGTTCCATCATAATCCAAAAGGAGCAGTCTTTTGTCTTTATCTTTAAAGCTTTTTATAAATTCTGTTTCATAATCACTAGAAAGTTTTTTGGTAACCTTTTGATTCTTTACATTTTTTGTACTCTCTAGAGACTTTAAAAATTCATCAGCCCATTTCTCAACATCATAACGTTTTAAGCGCTTTTGCAAAAACTTTATTCGTGTTTTTTGTTCCTCTAAAGGCATGGTTAAGGCACGCTTTAGATTAACTGCAAAAGCTTCATAACTATTTGGGTTTATTAAAAGCGCTTCGTTCATTTCTTTAGAAGCACCAGCCATTTCACTAAGAATAAGCACACCATTGCCATTGGTTCTAGTCGCTACATACTCCTTGGCTACTAAATTCATTCCATCTCTAATAGGTGTAATTAAAGCCACATCAGATGAAATATAAAGATCAATTAAGTCATCAAATGGTAGTGACCTATAGAAATACCAAATAGGTGTCCAACTAACCGTTGCAAATTTTCCATTTATTCTACCAACAAGTTCATCCGTTTCGCGTTTTAGTTTTTGGTATTGCGGAACATTAGAGCGCGAAGGCACAGCTAACATTACCAATCTAACTTTTTCCTTATATTCTGAGTAAGTATCTAGAAAGTATTCAAAAGCCTTAATCCTGTTGGGAATACCTTTGGTATAGTCCATTCTGTCAATGGATAATATCAGTTTTTTATCCTCAGTTATGTGTTCTTCAAGACGCTTTCTAAGGTCCGACTTTTCTCTAGACTCATTATGATGCTCTAAAGCAGCGTTATAAAATTTATCATAATCAATTCCCATTGGGAAAGAATCGACTTTAATTATTCTGTCATGGTAACTAATCTCGTTGAATTGCACATCTAATCGCAATATTCGTTTTACAGAACTTAGAAAATGACGTTCGTAATCATACGTATGAAAACCTAACAAATCGGCACCTAACATTCCGGTTAGGATTTCTTCACGCCACGGAAAAGTTCTAAAAATTTCATACGAAGGAAAAGGGATGTGCAAAAAGAAACCAATAGTTGTATTGGGCTTTCTGTCTTTTATAAGCTGTGGTAATAATAATAATTGGTAATCGTGTACCCAAACCGTATCTCCATCTTCTAAATTATCAATTACAACTTCAGCAAACTTTTCATTAACACGTTTATACGCTTCCCATTCTTTCTGTTCAAATTTTGAATATTCCATAAAGTAATGGAACAATGGCCAAAGTGCTCTGTTGCTAAAACCTTCATAATATTCTTCTATATCTTGGTTGGTAAGTGGAACAGAAACACATTTTTCGTTTCTAATTTTAGATTGCACTTCATTAGAAAGCTCTGTACTTAATTCATTTTCTGGTATTCCAGACCAACCAATCCAAATGCCATTACCTTCTGCGTGTACCGATTTCATTCCTGTGGCTAAGCCGCCAACACTTGGTACAATTTCTAGAGAATTTTCTTGGATAGAAACCTGAAGAGGTAAACGATTTGAAACGATTATAGTTTTATTCATAAAGATTATTTGTGCTAATTGATAGGTTTTCGTTAATTTAAAGAAAATAAAAGGTTTTACATTATAAAAAACAAAGATTTGATGAACAATTTAGATTATGGTGTTATTGGTAATTGTAGAAGTGCTGCTCTAATTTCAAAAAATGGCTCTGTAGATTGGTGCTGTTTGCCTCAGTTTGATTCACCTTCTGTTTTTGGAAAACTATTAGATGAAAATATTGGAGGTTCCTTTGGTTTTGAGGTCGATGATAGTTATCAAATAAGCCAGCAATATATTGAGAATACAGTAGTTTTGGTTACGAGATTTAGTAACGGTTTAGATGCTTTTGAAGTTAGAGACTTTATGCCGAGATATTACAAGCAAAATGGTACTTACCACTCTCCTCCAGAATTCATTAGATATATAAAATACATTTCTGGTAAACCTACTGTAAAGGTTGTTTACGATCCTAAATTAGAATATGCAAAAGGAGAGACCAGTACGTATATAAAAAACGATTTTATAGTTAGCTTAACTGATAAAGAAACGTACGACACCTTGTTTTTATATACAGATTTAGATAAAGACAAAGTTGTAAAAGGTGAAGATATTAAAATTACCTCAGATCACTTTTTACTTGTAGGCTATCATGAAAAGCTTTTTGTACCCACTTTAAAAATGGCGCGTTTAGAGTTAGAACGCACCAAAGTCTATTGGTTAAATTGGATGGAGCGTACAACATCTTACAAAAAATATAACTCTCAAATAGCAAGAAGTGCTATGACATTAAAATTGCTTAGTTATGATAAGACAGGAGCAATTTTAGCAGCTATTACGACTTCTCTTCCAGAAACAATAGGAGAAGTAAGAAATTGGGATTACAGATTTTGTTGGATTCGTGATGCATCCATGGTTATAAAAGTAATGTCAACCTTAGGACATAAAAATATAGCAAAACGATACTTAAAATTTATTATCAACCTAATACCGGATAAGGACGAAAAACTTCAAATTATGTATGGTATTAATGGTGAAAAGAAGTTAACAGAAGCGTTTTTAGAACACTTAGCGGGTTATAAAAATTCTAGTCCAGTAAGGATAGGTAATGCTGCCTATAAACAAAAACAGAATGACATTTATGGTATTTTAATGGACATGATTCATCAATTGTTATTAGACTTTAGTAATGATATAGATGATGGTGAAGACTTATGGAATATTACAAAAGGTATTGTTTGGGTTGTAAACAAGCACTGGAAAGAACCCGACAAAGGTATATGGGAATTTAGATCAGAAGATCAGCATTTTACCTTTTCTAAGGTTTTATGCTGGACAGCTGTAGATAAAGCCATAAAAGTTGGCAAATTATTAGGTAAAACTTCAAAGTTGGCTCGTTGGCAATTATTAGAACAAGCCATTAGAGAAGATATTATGGTTAATGCTTGGAGTGATTCGGCTCAGGCTTTTACACAAGCTTACGGCTCAGACGATTTAGATGCTTCTGTTTTATTGATGGAAAACTATGGATTTATAGAAGCTAAGCATCCCAAATATGTAAGTACAGTAAAAGCTATAGAACGAGAGTTATCTCATGATGGGCTTTTGTACCGTTATAAAAATAAAGACGATTTTGGTTTACCATCCTCATCGTTTACCATTTGTACATTTTGGTTTATAAATAGCTTATTTAAGATAGGAGAGGAAGAAAGAGCTGTAAAACATTTTGAAAAATTATTGTCTTACAGTAATCATTTAGGATTGTTTAGTGAGGATTTAGATTTTAAAACAAAACGACTGTTAGGAAATTTTCCACAAGCCTATTCTCATTTAGCACTTGTTGAAACAGCAATAAATCTATCTAAGGTTACAAAAGATGAAAAGGTAAAAGACGTATTGTCTTAATGTTTTGAATAACTTTTATAAAAATGAATAAAAACAAATTAGTACCCAAAAGTAATACAACGATGTAGTTTAATTAACCACATTTATTCTTTTTAAATGTCGATAATGTATATTACATTCGTTACATAATAAACAATCAAAATAGCAATATGCAAAACCAAAGACGTGTTGTCATAGACACAGTTACGCCTCAAATTAACTGTGGTGAGTTTTATATAAAACGCATTGTAAACGAAGTTGTAAATGTAGATGCTCATGTCCTTGTAGATGGACATGATGTTATTGCGGCTTCTGTACTTTATAAGCATGAAAAAGAACGAAAATGGAGCGAGGTAAGAATGCATCATGTAGTTAATGACGAATGGAAAGCCTCATTTACAGTAGAAAAACAAGGCTTTTACACTTATAAGGTTGAAGGTTGGGTAGACTATGCATTAAATTGGCAACATGGTATTGAACGAAAAATTGACGATAATCAGCATGTAAGGTCAGAGCTTTTAGAAGGGGTAACTTACCTTAAACCATTACTAAAAAAAGCTTCAAAAAAGGAAAAAGAATACTTAGCCCATTGCATAGATTGTTTTGAAAATGAGGACAAATATGATGATGCTATCAAAGAAGCAACATCTCACAAACTGCATGATATCTTTGTAAAATATCCAGAAAAGCATTTGGCTAATGCATCTAAAGAATTACAAATCTATGTAGATAGAAAGAAAGCACTTTTCAGCACTTGGTATGAATTCTTCCCTAGATCTTCTTCTCAAACCGAAGGTCAACATGGAACATTTAAAGATTGTGAGCGTTTATTACCTCGAATAGCAGAAATGGGTTTTGATACCTTGTATTTTCCACCAGTTCATCCAATTGGTGAAGTTAATCGTAAAGGAAAAAACAACACAACCAATGCCAAAGAAGGAGATGTAGGTTCGGCTTGGGGAATTGGCTCGCAATATGGAGGTCATAAAGATATTCACCCACAACTAGGAACAGTTGAAGACTTTAAAGCATTGATTAAAAAAGCTAAAGATTTGGGTATTGAAATTGCTATGGATTACGCATTACAGGCAGCACCAGATCATCCTTGGGTAAAAGAGCATCCAGATTGGTTTAAATGGAGACCAGACGGAACAGTTCAGTATGCTGAGAATCCTCCAAAAAAATATCAGGATATTTTACCAATTTACTGGGAAAGTAAAGACTATAAAAACCTTTGGAAAGAATGTTTAGACATTTTAATGTACTGGATAGATTGTGGTATCAAAGTTTTTAGAGTAGATAATCCGCATACAAAACCTTATTATTTTTGGAATTGGATTATAGCTGAAGTAAAAAAACAACATCCAGATATCCTTTTCTTAGCAGAGGCATTTACTAAGCCAAAGGTAATGCAGCAATTAGCTAAACAAGGATATACACAATCGTATACATACTTTACTTGGAGAAATAATAAGCAAGAGCTTATTGAGTATATGACAGAGCTTACCCAATCCGATCAGCGTGAGTATATGAGACCAAATTTTTGGCCAAATACACCAGATATCAATCCCTATCATTTACAAGGAGCTAATGAGTCTAAATATTTGCAACGTTATGTTTTAGCTGCAACATTAAGCTCTAACATAGGTATTTATGGCCCTGTATTTGAACAACAGATAGATGATGCTATTCCTGGAAAAGAAGAATATTATATGTCTGAGAAGTTTGAAGTGAAGCATTACAATTGGGATGTGCAAAATAAGCTGACGTCTATAATATCAAAGGTAAATGCTATCCGTCATCAACATGAAGCATTACAACAAACAAATAACATTAAATTTTGCCATGTAGAGAACGATAACCTATTGGCTTTTTACAAATGGAATGACTCAAAAACAGACGAGTTATTAATCATTGTTAGTTTAGAACAATACTATGCACAACAAGGAACGGTTCAATTGCCTTTGCAAGATTTAGGAATCCATTCTGGTCATCAAATAACTGTAAATGATTTAGTTACAGGAAGCAGTTATAATTGGCATAACGAATGGAATTTTATTGAGTTGCATCCCACCTTACCATTTCATATATTTAAGATAAATAAATAGAAATGTCTAAAAAGAAATCTACATCAGTCAATCTTAAAACACCGTACAATTTTAATGTACAGTGGGAGGAGTTGATGGAAAATGAAGATTTTGTAAAAACATTTCTTTCAGACGTCTTAGAAAAATATATCATAAAGCAACGCTGGTACGGTGGCAAGTCGAGTAAGCTAAAATATATTGAACTTGCTGAATATTTCAGAATCCAACAAAACGAAGAAGTATACTATGGGCTTATACTAGAAGTTAATTTCAATGAAGCTTTTTACCAACATTACTTTTTGCCTATAGCTTTTGTGTCTGATGAAAATTTTGCTAAGGACGACAGGATTTTACCAATAAGCATTCAAAATCAAGAAGGTTTTATAATAGATGCTATAAACTTAGAAGCATTCAGAAAGGTGGTTTTTGAGCGTATACTAACAGCTGTACCAAAAGATCGTACTCGAGTACAATACAAAAAGAGTTCATTATTTAATGATTGCAAGTACGAATCATCGAGATTTATGGGTATGGAACAAAGCAATACGTCCATTATTTATAATGATAAGTATGTTTTAAAATTCTTCAGACGCATTTATGCAGACCGCAACCCTGATTATGAAATGAGTCGTTTTTTATCTGAAAAGAAAGATTTTAAAAATACTCCTGCTTACTTAGGAAGCATGCAAATTAAAGACCACGAAAACATAAATATCACCATTGCGTTAATGAACGAATTGGTGCCAAACGAAGGTGATGCTTGGGCTTATATGTTGCAGGAACTTCATAAAGTGTTTTTAAATTTAGAGTATAAAAACATTAACATAAACCGTCTGCCTCACACAGAACCTTTTGAGCGATTGACTATTAGAGATATTCCTGCGCAAATTATTGATTGGGCTGGTTTAAATGTCTTTACAAAAATGCAGACGCTAGCTAAACGCACCGCAGAGATGCATATAGCTTTGGGATCTGAGTTTGAGGATACATCCTTTACGCCAGAAAGGTTTAATGGTGATTATACAGTTTGGTTAAAAAACAGATTGTTGTATCAATTTCAAAATCGTTTAAATGCGGTTGAGAACAATCTTCATAAGTTAGATGGTTTGGCATTAGAACTGGCAAATGAGTTTCTGGAACGTAAAAACGAAATTAGAAAACGATTCTTAAATTTTGATTGGACTAAGTTAAAAGGCGAACGACTCAGAGTACATGGAGATTACCACTTGGGTCAAATTCTCGTTAAGAACGATGATTTCTACATCCTCGATTTTGAAGGTGAACCAGAAAGCACCATTAGAGACAGAAAAGTAAAACAGCCACCACTAAAGGATGTTGCAGGATTATTTAGGTCGTTTCATTATGCCATTTACGCAACAATCTTCAACAACCAAGAGAAGTACAAGCAAAGCCAAGAAGAACTTTTTAAGGCAGGCGAGATTTTGTATCAATATTTTATAGGGTTATTTTTAGGAACTTATGTTGTAGAAATTCAAAATGCTAATATTAACATTGGCTATCAGCAAGAACGTATATTTTTATTAAAATATTCACTATTAGAAAAAGCAGTTTACGAATTAGGTTACGAGCTTAATTCTCGACCACTTTGGGCAGTTATTCCGTTAAAGGGAATTTCAAATATTATCAACCACTAAATTTATGGCAGAAGTAATTGCACACAGTTTATTTACAGATTTTGATATCGATTTGTTTAAATCTGGTAAACATTATCGTCTTTACGAAAAATTCGGTTCTCATATCACAACCGTTAATGGAGTAGAAGGTACCTATTTTGCGGTTTGGGCACCAAGTGCTAAATCAGTTTCCGTTGTTGGTGATTTTAACTTTTGGTTAGAAGGAGATCATAAACTTAATGTGCGTTGGGATGAAAGCGGAATTTGGGAAGGTTTTATACCTGGTGTTGGTAAAGGCAATATTTACAAGTATAAAATTCATAGTCATCATAACGATATAAAGACAGAGAAAGCAGATCCGTATGCCAGACGTTGTGAGCATCCGCCAAATACAGCTTCAATAGTTTGGGAAGATGATTATAAGTGGAAGGATAACAAATGGATGAAAAAGCGTAAGGATCACAATGCTTTAGATGCTCCTTTTTCAGTTTACGAAGTTCATTTAGGCTCGTGGAAAAAGAAGGTTGAAGAAAATAGATTCTTAACTTACGAAGAACTTGCGGAAGATCTTGTGACCTATGTAAAGGATATGAATTTTACGCACGTAGAGCTTATGCCAATTATGGAATATCCTTATGATCCATCTTGGGGTTATCAACTTACAGGTTATTTTGCACCAACATCGCGTTTTGGTTATCCTGAAGATTTTAAACTACTAGTAGATAAATTACATCAAAACGATATAGGAATCATTTTAGATTGGGTACCATCGCATTTTCCTGAAGATGCTCATGGACTTGGTTTTTTTGATGGCTCGGCTCTATACGAACATCCAGATAGACGAAAAGGTTACCATCCAGATTGGAAAAGCTTAATCTTCAATTACGGAAGAAATGAAGTAAAATCGTTCCTAATTAGTAATGCCATTTTTTGGCTAGATCAATACCATGCTGATGGTCTAAGGGTTGATGCTGTTGCATCCATGTTGTTTTTAGATTACAGTAGAGAAGAAGGTGAATGGGAACCAAATATGTTTGGTGGCAGAGAAAATCTTGATGCTATCTCGTTTATGCGCGAAATGAATGAAGCGGTTTACACTTCGTTTCCCGATGTACAAACCATTGCAGAAGAATCAACGTCGTTTCCTATGGTTTCTAAACCAACCTACCTTGGTGGATTGGGTTTTGGAATGAAGTGGATGATGGGCTGGATGCATGATACATTACAGTATTTTGCTAAAGAACCAATTTATAGAAAGCATCATCAGAATGACTTAACTTTCAGTATGACATATGCTTTTACAGAGAATTTTATGTTACCACTAAGCCATGATGAAGTTGTTTATGGTAAGCACTCAATTTTAGGAAGAATGCCAGGTGACGAGTGGCAACGTTTTGCGAACTTAAGATTGTTGTACTCTTACATGTTTACACATCCAGGAACAAATTTATTATTTCAAGGAGCTGAATTTGGGCAAAGTGAAGAATGGAATTTTCAACAAAGCTTAGATTGGCATCTCTTGCAATATGCACCACATAAAGGTGTGCAAGCATTGATTAAGGACTTAAATGCTTTGTATAGAAATGAACCAGCATTGCACCAAAAACAATTTACAGGTGAAGGTTTTGAATGGATAGATTATAACGATTCTGAAAATTCTGTTTTGTTATACATTAGAAAAGGGAATGATAAAGAAGACCATTTGATTATTGCTTGTAATATGACTCCAGTGCCAAGAGATAAATATAAAATTGGAGTTCCGAGACAAGGCAAGTTGAAAGAAATATTCAATAGTGATTTGAAAAAATATTTTGGTACAGGTAAGTATAAAAATACGATTCAAACCGTAAAAGCAGAACCATGGCAATACAGAGACTATTCTGTTGAGGTTAATATTCCACCTTTAGGTATGGTTGCATTAAAATATTCTAAATAAAGTCTTGATATTCGGTTTATTAATTGCGATTTAAGCAAAAATATTATTCGAAAACGTTGTAGTTAACAATTCTGTATAATAACAGTGTTAACCTCTTTCTTAATATCTAATTTTTCCGTTTTTTTACACGCCCTTTTATATTAAATCATGCTATGATTACAAATACAGAATTAGAA
The DNA here is from genome assembly GCF_022810765.1 of Winogradskyella sp. MH6. Lineage (NCBI taxonomy): Bacteria > Pseudomonadati > Bacteroidota > Flavobacteriia > Flavobacteriales > Flavobacteriaceae > Winogradskyella > Winogradskyella sp. MH6. The sequence goes on from NZ_CP094494.1 coordinate 2,906,254, forward strand.
AATAAAGGAAATCAGTTTCCTTCACAAATAATAGGTTTCGAGAAAGATGTAGATAAGCTTTATTTCTCAACAGACAATGATGTTATTCTTCAATTAACTGTTGTTCGCGATAGCCTTTTAAGATTTAGATACACAACCGTAGGTACTTTTGATAACGATTTTTCTTATGCCATAACTAAATATGCGAGTATTGGTTACAACAAGCTAGAAATTGAAGAAAATGAAGATTCTTACGTAGTAATCACTTCAAAATTACGATGCGAAATTTCTAAAGAAAGCCTTCGTGTTTCTTTATACGATGTTAAAGATGACATTTTAATAAACCAAGATGAAATAGGTTTTCATTGGGAAGAAAGTTATGAGTTCGGTGGAAACATCGTAAAGATGAGTAAAGTCTCAAATGATGGTGAAAGTTATTACGGACTCGGAGATAAACCTAACCACTTAAATTTAAAGGGTAAGCGTTATGATAATTGGGTAACCGATTCTTATGCTTACGGAAAAGATACAGATCCTATTTACAAGGCTATTCCTTTTTATACAGGACTTCATCATGGGAAAGCTTATGGTATTTTCTTTGATAATTCTTTTAGAAGTTCATTCGATTTTGCTCAAGAAAGACGGAATGTAACGAGTTTTTGGGCGCAAGGAGGTGAAATGAATTATTATTTCTTCTACGGACCAAAAATGAGTGATGTCGTAGAAAGTTATACAGATTTAACAGGAAAACCACATCATTTACCGCCTCTTTGGGCACTTGGTTTTCACCAATGTAAGTGGAGTTATTATCCTGAAAGTAAAGTAAAAGAGATAACTTCTACGTTTAGAAAACTTCAAATTCCTTGCGATGCCATCTATTTAGATATCGACTATATGGACGGTTTCCGTTGCTTTACTTGGAATAAGGACTATTTTCCAGATCCAAAAGGTATGGTTAAGGAGTTGAAGGAACAAGGTTTTAAAACTGTAGCCATAATAGATCCAGGTATTAAGATAGACAAAGACTATTCAGTTTATAAAGAAGCATTAGAAAAAGATTATTTCTGTAAACGTGCTGATGGTCCATATATGAAAGGAAAAGTTTGGCCAGGTGAGTGTTATTTTCCAGACTTTACAAATCCTGAAGTAAGAGATTGGTGGTCTGGCTTATTTAAAGAACTCATTGAAGAGATAGGCATTAAAGGAGTTTGGAATGACATGAATGAGCCTGCTGTAATGGAAGTGCCTAATAAAACTTTTCCAGATGATGTAAGGCATGATTACGACGGAAACCCTTGCAGCCATAGAAAAGCGCACAACATTTATGGAATGCAAATGGCTCGTGCAACATATCAAGGATTAAAGAAATATTCATTCCCAAAACGACCATTTGTAATCACAAGAGCAGCATATTCTGGTACGCAGCGTTACACATCTACATGGACAGGAGATAACGTAGCAACTTGGGAGCATTTATGGATAGCGAATATTCAGGCACAACGTTTAGCAATGTCTGGCTTCTCATTTGCAGGAAGCGACATAGGAGGTTTTGCAGAGCAACCACAGGGAGAGTTATTTACACGTTGGATTCAATTAGGTGTTTTTCACCCATTCTTTAGAGTGCATTCATCTGGTGATCATGGAGACCAAGAACCTTGGGCTTTTGATGAGGATGTAACAGATATTGTACGTAAGTTTATTGAGCTTAGGTATCAACTGTTACCGTATTTATATACTGCTTTTTGGAATTATGCAGATCATGGGACACCATTGTTGAAATCTTTGGTAATGTTTGATCAAGATGATGTTCAAACCCATTACAGAACTGATGAGTTTATTTTTGGAGAACAGATTTTGGCTTGTCCTGTTTTAGAACCAAATGCAAGAGGTCGCAGAATGTATATACCTAGAGGAAACTGGTATAATTTCTGGACAGATGAAATTATAAAAGGAGGTAAAGAAATGTGGATAGATGCAGATATAGACAGCATGCCAATTTTTATAAAAGAAGGTGCTATTATTCCAAAATTCCCAATACAACAGTATGTTGGTGAAAAAGAAATAAAAGAGATTACTCTAGATGTATATTATAAAAACGGTAAAGAAGTTAGCGAATTGTTTAGTGATGCTAATGACGGTTATGATTATACAAAAGGGCGCTATAGCTTAAGAAACTTTAGGCTTACAGGTAGGGAGAATGAGCTTATTATAAATCAATATAAAGAAGGTAAGTTTATTACAGAATACGAAACATTCAACATTCGCATTCATGGATTACCTTTTGATATTTCAGAAATTCAGATAGATAATCAAGTTATATCTTTAAAGCATTTAAAATCTAATGGTACAAACTCTTTTGTTGTAGATAAAAACTTCTCCGAACTTCATATCATGGGAATAGAAGCAAAATCTAAGTGACCATCTAACAAAAGAAGTGTCTTATAATTACGAATAGATTTTCGTACATTAGTAAATACATAATTAAACCCATTAGCTATGACTTTTAAAAAAGGAATATCAATATTAGGAATAGTAGCCGTTATTGTATCATGTGCTACAAATCCATTTACAGGAAAAAAGACAATGGCATTTGTGTCTAATGACCAATTGTTTCCTTCATCTTTCGCACAATACAATCAGGTTTTAAATGAAAGTAAAATTATTACCGGAACCAAGGATGCAGAAATGATAACCAGAGTAGGTCAACGTATAGCAGTTGCTGCAGAACGTTGGTTAAATGCCAATGGACATCAAGGTTATTTAGATGATTATAAATGGGAATATAAGCTGATAGAATCAGAGCAAGTAAATGCATGGTGTATGCCAGGTGGTAAAATAGCTTTTTACACAGGAATTCTACCAATTGCCCAAAATGAAACCGGAATAGCTGCAATTATGGGGCATGAAGTTGCACATGCTTTGGCAAATCATGGTCAACAACGTATGAGTTCTGGTATGTTACAACAGTTAGGTGGTATTGGTGTTGCTGTAGCAACAGGAAATGAAAGCCCAGAAAAACAACAGATGTGGATGCAAGCTTACGGATTAGCAAGTAACGTAGGAGGCATGTTGCCATTCAGTAGAGCACATGAAACTGAAGCTGATAAAATAGGTGTAATTCTTATGGCAGTTGCAGGATACAATCCAGACGAGGCTGCCGAATTATGGAAGCGTATGAAGGCGAATAGTGGAGGACAAGCACCACCAGAATTTTTAAGTACACACCCAAGTAACGACTCAAGAATTAAGACTTTACAAGAGTTATCTCCAAAAGCAAAAGCGGAGGCAAAAAAGTTTGGAGTGACTTCGTTTAGACCAATAAATTAATATTGGCTTAAAAAATAAATGATTACTTTAGAAGCTGCTCAAAAAGAGCAGCTTTTTTAATTTATATATATGGGCGAACTTAAAAAGGGAAGTAAAAAACTTCTTAATGCTTGGGCATTTTATGATTGGGCAAATTCAGTATATACCCTTACAATAGCATCATCTATTTTTCCAATTTTTTACTCGGCATTATTTCTTTCAGAGAAAAAAGTAGTAACTGCTTTTGGCTATGATTTTAAAAGTACTGCGCTCATTACTTTTGTAACCGCATTTACGTTTTTGGTTGTAGCTTTTTTATCACCAATTTTATCTGGTATTGCAGATTATATTGGTAATAAGAAGAATTTTATGAAGTTTTTCTGCTATGTTGGTTCTGCAGGTTGTATCGGTTTGTATTGGTTTAGTTTAGATAGAATACATCTTAGTTTGTTATTCTATTTTATGGGATTAATTGGGTATTGGGGAAGTTTGGTATACTACAACTCATATTTGCCAGATATCGCATTCGAAGAACAACAGGATAGCATAAGTGCAAAGGGTTTTAGTTTAGGGTATCTAGGAAGCGTTATTCTTTTATTGATAAATCTCGCAATGGTAATGAAACCGAGCTGGTTTGGATTTGATGTTAATATATCTACTTCAATTTTAGAAAATGGAACAGATGCAGAGATAGCTGAAGCGTTAAAAAAAGCTAAGAATATGGCTTCATTTCAAGCTATGAAAGTTTCATTTATAACGGTAGGAATCTGGTGGGCAGGATTTAGCCAGTATACATTTTATATTTTACCAAAAGGTGCTTCTTCAGGACACAAGGTTACAAAGGATGTCATATTCAATGGCTTTAAAGAATTGAAAAGTGTTTGGATAGACCTAAAAGGCAACTTAAGATTAAAACGTTATTTAAATGCCTTTTTTGTATTTAGTATGGCTGTTCAAACTATAATGTTAGTAGCTGTCTATTTTGGTGAGGAAGAAATTAATTGGGGAAGTGATGAAGCTAAAACAACTGGCTTGATTGTAAGTATATTAGTGATTCAACTAGTTGCGATAATTGGAGCAGTGTTAACATCAAAAGCATCTTCTAAGTTTGGAAATATACCAACGTTAATTGCTGTTAATTTTATATGGATGTGTTTGTGTTTTTACGCCTATTTTATGAAAACACCTATTCAGTTTTATATAGCTGCTTCTTTGGTTGGTTTAGTAATGGGAGGTGTACAATCTTTAGCTAGGTCTACGTATTCTAAATTTTTGCCAGAAACAGAAGATTCAACATCCTATTTCAGCTTTTACGACGTTGCAGAAAAAATAGGCATCGTTATAGGAATGCTTATTTATGGTTTTATAGATCAGATAACAGGTAGTATGCGTAATTCTATACTATTTCTTTTTGTGTTCTTTTTAATCGGAATAATTTTATTGTTAAGGGTACCTAAAAAATAAATTCAAAATTAATTCTTAACTTTAGCATGCTATGGTTAGGAAGATTTCTATACTCGCTGTATTTGCTACACTCTTTATGGCTGTAAACTGTGATAACGAGCCTTATGAAGGTGAAATTATCTTTGAAGATACAGCTTGTCTAGAAGCTATAGAAGCTACATCTATGGCTCTTAGTAGCTTTCTTAACACTTCACAAGAAGATTACTATGAATTTTGTTTAGATTACAAGGAAGCTTTATTGAATCAGATAGAAATCTGTGGTGATGACGATGGAAGTTTGCAATTACTTGCTGATAATTTAGATGATTGTTATAATGATGATTTATGTGCAGATGCGATGCAAGCTACTGAAATAGCTGAGAATAATTTCAATAACTATACAGAAGATACTTACCAGCAATTATGTAATCAGTATAAGGCTGCATTAGAATATCAATTAGAAGTTTGTGGTGAGAGTGCAATTTTACAATTATTACTTTCAGAATTAGGTGATTGCCAACAAGAATTTGTTGAAACACCTGGCGACTGGATACTTGTAGGTTGGGTTACCGATAACTTAAGAGATATTGATAACGATGGTATTGTTACAAACAACTATTTAGATGAAATAGACTGCTATAATAATGAAACCATGACATTTAATGCCGATGGAACAGGTACTATGTTTTTTAGGTCTTATGCAGACATTACTTTTACTCCTAATAATAGTGGTGAAGATTTTTTTATAAACTGTATTAGTATTAATCAAGCTTCAACTTTTGATTGGTCACAAGATGGTAACACTATTTATATTACTAATAACGAAGGTATTACTAATCTATATTTTAGAAATGGTAATTCCATGTATGTAGCTATTGACGATGCATTCTATGCGGAAAGTACCACAGATGATTCCGTTATAACTGAGCGTATTACCTTTATTTATATTAAACTTTAGATTTTTGTTACTATTCTAAGTATTTACGATATATACTTCATAAATATTCTTATATTGCCAGTAACTAAACAATATGTAATGAAAAAACTATTTATTCTTTCTATTTTATTTTTAACTGTATTTTCATCTTGTAGTAGTAAAGTAGATCTAGCTATTGACAATCCAACAGATGTCTCTGTAGAAATTGTAGTAGATACATTACGTGTATTAGTACCACCAAAAGATGTTGTTTGGGTAGAAATGGGACCAGGAGAGCATCAGTTAACTCTAGAGAATGATAGTATAATAAAATATAACTTCACTGAGTCTGTATACATGATTAACCCGTCGTTATCTGAGTATTTAGTAGCTGACGAATATTACGGACCACCTGCTTTTCAAAATTCGTATGCTTCTACTTTACCTAACAAAGTAGTTACATTTTTAGGTATGGAGATTGAAGGTAACTACGATGTATTAACTAATGTTATCAATAAAGTGACTTGGGATTATGGTCCAAGAGAAACATTACCAGAAATGGTAGAAGTAGATGCTGATGAATCTTACACAACATTGGTTAAAGTTTACGATCCTGCAGAATTTATGAGCTTAATGCTTAGTTCTTATAACGACTATTCAGAGGACGAATAATTTATCATAAATCTTGAAAACCTCTCTCGGCACACATATCACTTGGGATGTGTATAACTGTAATGCAGATACGCTATCATTTATACCTACTGTAAAAACAGTATTAAATGCCATAGTTGAAGAATTACAGCTCACAAAAGTCAATGAATCTTACAAACAGTTTGAGCCCATAGGTGTCACAGGTTTTATTCTCTTAGAAGAAAGCCATGTAAGTATTCATTCCTGGCCAGAACATCAATTTGCTGCAGTAGATATTTTTTCATGCAGACCTTTTGACGCTAAGAAAATTCAAGAATTATTAATGGAGTCTTTTAGCTCAGATAAAGTTGTTATAAAGCAGATTGAAAGGGGAGAGGCTATCTCTATTATTTCACCAGATCTTATATAATAAAGTGAGACATAAACTCACAATCATCAGTAATAATCTTAGAGCCTTGTGCTCTTAAGTTTATGGCAGACGCTCTCGTTGTATAGAACATTCCTAATTGATAAAAATAATTTTCTTCATCCTTGTTTAGTGGATAGAATTTTTGAAATACCATATCCTGATGTCCAAAATCACCTTTAGATGTGGCTTCAGAATTACCCATAGCTTCAATAGAAATATTTTCACCCAAGCGACCATAAACAGGCTTTTGTACATAATTGTATAAGCTAGGCTCTTTGCTCAAATACGTTTCTGCCAATATGTTATTCGGGAAGTTCTGTGTGATATAAGCCAAAAACTTTTTATTCTGCCAAATAGCTGTATAGGGTGGATTTAAAACAACCACTTTATCGTTTAAAATTAGGTCAGAAAGCGTATGTGCTAATTCAGGTTCATCGTTAAACATCCAATCCCAAGGAATCATTTTAAAAAGCACATCAACATCTTCATATTCATCACCAATTTGATGAAACACACCTTCATCAGAAAAAATAACATACTCCAAGTCTGAATAAAACGGTTTATAGCCTGCTTCGTAAGCAATATCTATAATGCAGTTAACGTTTTCTTTGTCTTCAATATAACCAAAGGAAGTGCCTAAAAACACGGGTTTGTCTTTACCTAAATAAGATTTTAGATTAGACAAAACATCTTTTATATCAAACTTTAAAGTATTAAAACTTTGTGGATTGCCTTTTAATTGTTCTAATTGAAGCGGTTGCCACAATAAAGTTTCTGGCAATGTACTGCATGTGTCTGCATTAAACTCAATAATGCGACCATAATCAGATTTTAAACCTCCATTAATATCAAAACGACCATAAAGAAATGGATGCTTGTTCTTGTTTTTCCAGCTATGCTCAATACATTTTTGAAACGATAACGGAATACCAAGTTCACCTAATTTATGTTCGGCTATAATTTTGTCTGTAGCGCGTTGAAATAAGTAAAACGCTTCATCAGAAATACGACGTAGTTGCTCTACCTCAGAACGGTAAATACCAAGTAATTCTTCAGAAAAATAATCTTCTTCTAAATACCAATGTAAGCGATGTGGAACGTGTTTCTTTTTAAGACGTTTTATCTCTTTAAAACGACTATCCTCCAAACGATCTAAACGACTTTCCGCTGCCATATCCTCTAGATGATTTTCCTGGTACACTAACTCTTCGAGATGTTGCAGAGCTTCTTAAATCGTTTTTTAAGCCTGTAGATTTATTATAAGCAGAAGCGTTTTTGTAGTTACTTTGGTTTGGTGTAACGTTGCGTAAACTTCTATTAAAATAAGAAGCGGCTAACGAATAGTATAGGATGCTTCTTAAACCCGAATGACGACTGTAAGACGACTCGTCATTTTTCATTTTTCTTAAAGATAATGTATCTGTTGTTCCTTCTAATGTGTGTACAATAGCAATAGATTTATCTTTATCGTCAATTAAACGCTCATCGATGATTTTATAATCATTCCCTGGTTCTACTTCTTCAACCTCAGTGATAACACCTTGAGTAGATTCGTAAACAGTTTCTTGCTGTGCATCTTTAATGTGTGGACTTGGATCGTCGTCGCCACAACTCTGAAGTGTTAACGCAGCAGCTACAGCAGCCATAAGCGTTATTTTTTTAGTTAAAGCAAGACCAGTTATAATTTTTTTATTCATCTTTGACAGGTTAATTTGCTCAAACATAATCAATTTTTAATGAATAAAAAAGCACTAATTCCATTTGCTGTATTTATTGCAGGTTTATGCTCAATCATCTACGAATTATTAATCAGTACTACTGCAACTTATTTTTTGGGAGATGGAGTAAGACAGTTTTCAATAATTATTGGTGTGTATCTATTTTCTATGGGAATAGGTGCCTTTTTGTCTAAGTTTTTTAAGGATAAACCACTGACGTTTTTTATCAATGTTGAGTATTTACTTGGGTTTATTGGAGGCGTTTCTGTGCCACTGCTTTATATGCTATTTGTGTACGTATCTCCAATGGTTTTACAAATAAGTTGTTTGGCAATTATTTTTGTAATAGGCTTACTTACAGGTATGGAAGTGCCATTACTAACCTTTGCCTTAGAGGAGAGCAACATTAAAAACAACCTTTCTAACGTGTTGTCCTTAGATTATATTGGTGGACTTATTGCCACCTTGATTTTTCCATTTATCATTCTTCCATTTGTTGGCTTGTACTATTCGTCGCTAATCTTCGGAATTGTAAATATTGTCTTAGGTATTCTTTTGAATTACACCTTGCTCAAAGACAAAAAACGAAACAGTATTTTTGGGTTTATAGCAGTCATTGCACTGTTGGTTTTGGTGCTATTTGGTGGTAAACTTTTAAAAGTTTGGGATCAGAAAATTTACAAGCGTCCGATTGTATTGAATGAGCAAACACCATATCAAAAAATTGTAATGACCAAAACACAAGGGGATGTTAGGTTGTATCTAAATAGGGTAATACAATTTTCATCTGCAGATGAGCATCGTTACCATGAATCATTGGTGCATATTCCTTTAGCGATGCATTACAACCCAAAGCGTGTTTTAATTCTTGGAGGTGGCGAAAATTTAGCAAGTAGAGAAGTGCTAAAGCATAGTTCTGTGCAGCGTGTTGATGTTGTAGATATTGATAGTACCATGTTTTATCTGGCAAAAGAGAACAAGTATTTAAAGGACATTAACGCTGATGCTGCAATAAATGAAAAAGTAAATCTCATACCTGAAGATGCGTTTACTTATCTTTTTAATAATACTGAAAAGTACGATGTAATCATTGCAGATTTGCCAGACCCAACCAATCAGGCATTGGCAAGATTGTACAGCAAGCAGTTTTTTTTAATGGCAAAGCGAAACCTTAAAAAAGATGGTGTTTTTGTAACACAATCTGGTGAAATCTATTTCTCAAATAAAGTTTTTAGTTGTATCAACAATACCTTGGCATCAGTTTTTGAAGACGTACAACCTTATCATACCTATATACCATCATTTGGAGATTGGGGATTTATTATTGCCAGACATGAAGGAAACGACAGTAAAGTAGATACTAAAGCTTTACCAGAAGATTTAAAATATCTCAACCCAAACCAAATAGAGCAAGCCTTTATTTTTCCTAAGGATATTACCATTGCAGACACTAAGCAGAATACATTAGACAACCCAATTATTCTTAATTATTTCTTAGACGAGTGGGAAAAATGGAAAGTAGATTTTGAAGCTGGGACGAAATAGGTTTTTTGATATGAGAAACATAGTATTGATATATCATCTAGTAGTATTTTTATTAAGTTTTATAGTGAACACTTTCTATTTTTTAGAAAACTCATTTCAGTTGTATTACATAGCTATTTCACAATTAATTTGTCTTTTGGGAATTTACTTTTCTTTTATTCTGGTCAGAAAGAATAATTCAGAAAATAGAATGGCATACAACTTTTTATTTGGAATAAATTTGGTGCAAATTTTTCCATTCTCGATTTATGGTTTGACTGTTAAAATTATTTTTGGCTCTTTTTTATTACTATCATTGCGTCGTTTCGGATTAAATGCTGATTTGATTTATAAAACTGAATTGAATTTATATTTAAATCAGTTTTATATAAAATATGAGCCAAATTCAAAGATTTTTTATTTTGGAATTAATGTTATTCAGTTAGTATTTTCTATCTATTTTTTTAGAATTATAAGGAATATGAGATTAATATAGTATTCTGAATTATAAATATAAAAAAGGACAAGCTAACACTTGTCCTTTCTTCTTTTTTGGTTGATTGATTGGGCACTAGTTGCTAACGCTACCAGAACCTGTTACTTTAGTGTCTTTGTTTGTTGGGTTTCCTGAATATTTTACATCACCAGAACCTGTAATTCTTACTTTAAGTTCACCATTACAAACCACGTTAGCACCACCAGAACCAGTAATTTTTGCAGTAACATTAGTGCTGTCTAAATCGCTACCATCAAAATCTCCAGAGCCTGTTATTTTTGTCATTAAATCTGTGGTAGAACCACTTAACTCTATATCGCCTGAGCCAGAAATACTACTTTCTACTGAATTAGAACTAATATTTAATTCTATATCGCCAGAACCTGCAATAGATACATCAAAATGATCTGATTTTATAGTCCCTGAATTTTCAATATCACCAGAGCCAGCTAAGGATACAGAGTTGATAGATTCATAAGGAATTGTTACAATAATAGTCTTTGTTGGTCTTAGATTAATTCCGTCTTTAACCTTTACAACGAGTTTACCATCTTCAACTTTGGTAACAATGTATTCCATAAGATTAGCATCGCCTTCAATCGTAATGTTTCCTTCTTTGCCTTGTACCAGTTTAAAATTCATTGGTCCTGCAGATTTTAAGCCATCATAATCGCCAGTAGATCTGTTTTCTGTAGTGATGTTTCCATCGCCTTTAACTTTTTTCCATTTTCCCCATTGTGCACAAGATGTTGTCACACTAAAGAGAAAAGCGACTAGCATAATTGATTTTAATAATTTCATGTTTTTGAATTGTTTGGTTACTGTTCGTTTTTTTTTTTTTTTTTTGATTATTGTTGTTTAAAGCTTACGCTTCCGTACTGTGATTTTATTTTTACATAGTTGCCAGAACCTTTAGAGCCGTGATAACCATTGTATTTTTTTTCAAAAGAATCGACTTCCTTGTTGGTAAAATTAAATGCGTCTGAATCTCTCAATGAGGCGTATTCTAAATTGATATCAAAATCAAAACTATAGTTGCTGTCATAGCCAATGGTAATGCCCATAAATTCCGAATCAATATCAATGTTTTTGGCTTTTGAAGCCATACGATCTATTTTAAAAGATCCATAATTAGCTCTAACTCTAACACTTTTGTAAACGTTTCCTAATCTAAGGGATAGATAATCTCCGTTTCCACTAAGGTTATTGACGTTATCAACTTTTAGAGAGCCATAATCACAGACATATTCTACATTTTCTGCAACTTCAACAACAGAATTGGAGTAATCTGCATTGATTTTTAAGTTTTCGGCTTTGGCTACTGTAAAGCCACTATAATCGGCATTAATTCTTCCGCCTTTAATGTATTCAAAGTAACTGTTGTTGGTATAATCAAAACGGATTTCGTTATTGTCTGAAAGTAATTCTTTGGTCGTTATTTTGCCATAATCGCATATAATTTTGGCACTACCTTCTAATCTGTCAAGGTTTATTGAACCATAATCGTTATTAAGGTCTACGTTGCCAGACATTGGCATTTTTACAACATAATTGATCTCTAGTTTAAGATTCATCTTTTTACCCCAATTCCACCAGCCTTTGTCATTCTTTCCAATTTTGGTAATGGCAGATACATAATCGTTGCTCGATGAAAACTCAACATCAATATTTTTTAAACGGTCTTCAACTTTTTCGGCATTATTACCAGTAACTTTAATGGTAATATCAAAATCAATTTTGTTTTGATCCCAGGTAATCACTTCGAGATTACCATAACTATTACTGATTTTTAGCGTAGCGTTAGAAGATACATTAAAAGACTTCTTAATGTTGTGCTCTTTAGTCGTTTTAGCAACCTTAGGGCTTGTATTTGCTAATGCAATAAATGGCATTAGCAAAACGAGTATTGCTATTTTAAAGTGTATTTTTAGGTTCATCATTGTTGGTTTTTAATTCTTTAATAGTTTCAATTTGTTCTAGAACTGTGTTTAAAACATCTATTCTGTTCTGAAAGTTGTTGATCATAGCATAAATAACACGCTGGTCTTTGTTGCTTTCAGTTAAATCTGTTTTTAGCTTTTGATAGTCTTTTTCTAACAGTTCAATTCGATTTAAAGCGTCTGTAATAACTTGCTCAGTTAAAGGTGAACGCTCACTGTTTAGCTTTTTTAATTCAGCATTAATTGTGGTTGTAAAGAAATCTTGAGTTTGGGACATTTCAGGCGAAACACTTGCTAAATCCATAACTTCTGGTTGCGCATTGATAGTCGTAAATACACCTAAGCAAATAATTACAGAGGCAGCAATAGCTATCAATGGTTTCCAATTAAAGTTTATAATTTTCTTGGTTTCGACAGAAGCAACATCAGTTGCATTCAGTTTCTTTAAAAAACGGCTTTCATGACCTGACTTAGGTTCGTTGATATCAAACTCACCTTTCAGTCCTTCAAACAAATCTTTTATAATATCTTTTTCCATAAATCAATAATTTAGGCTGTTAGCTCTAATTTCTTTCTTAAACTTTCTTTGGCTCTAGAAATCATGGTTCTGCAATTAGCATAAGAAATATCCATAATATCACAGATTTCATCATAATCATAGCCTTCAATGAGATGAAGCGTTAATCCTAAACTATAATTAGGTTTTAAGGTTTTCATTATACTGATAATTTGTTTCACTTTATCATCGTTTTGGCTATGCTCTTCAATGCCGTTATCATCTTCAACTTTATACATTATTGTTTCTAAAGGCACTTCATTTTGTTTTACGGTTTTGTTGTAATGTGCAATACTATTATTCACCACAATACGTTTTAACCATGCACCAAATAATTTGGTATCCTCCAGAGTTTCAAGTTTTGTAAAAGCCGTTAAAAATGATTCTTGCATAATGTCTTCAGCTTTATAAGAATCTTTTACAATTCTCAAAGCTGTGTTATACATGGCTTTGTTGTATCTATTGTAAACTTCTAACTGCGCACGTTGGTTACAAGATTTACAAAGCACTAATAACTGCTCGATATTTTGATTGGTTGATGTCAAAAAAACAATTGCTTTATTCTATAGATGGAGGTGTTTGTACATTGTTACACTTTTAGCAAAAAAACTTTTAAGATGTCCCAAAGGTAATGGCATAACAATTGAATTATTACAAGTGTGAATAACTTTGAATATCTTCTAACACGTTGATATTCAATATAAAGTTAATTATTAATACATTTAAACAAATGCTGTTCTGCTATTTTTAATGACAGAATGGCTTAAAAATAATATGAAGAAATCAAATTTTTTAAGTCTTGACAGTTTGTCATTACAGGATTTTGACGAAAATTCAGAATTAATTCCATTAATGACTCCAGAAGATGAGGAATTAATTAATAATGAATCTTTACCAGAGTCCTTGCCAATTCTACCATTACGAAATACTGTGTTGTTTCCTGGTGTTGTAATTCCTATTACAGCAGGAAGAGACACCTCTATCAAACTTATAGATGATGCCAATAAAGGAGGAAAAGTTATAGGTGTTGTAGCGCAAAAGGACGAATTGGTTGAGAACCCTTCTGCTCAAGATATTTATAAAACAGGTACAGTTGCACGTATTCTTAAAGTGCTAAAAATGCCAGATGGTAATACAACGGTTATTATTCAAGGTAAAAAGCGTTTTATGGTTAATGAAGTTATTTCAGAAAAACCATACTTAACCGCAACAATTTCTGATTTATCTGAGACTAAACCAGAAGCAGGAAATGAAGAATTTTCAGCAATTATAGACTCTATAAAAGATTTATCATTAGAGATTATTAAAGAAAGTCCAAACATTCCTACTGAGGCTACTTTTGCTATAAAAAACATAGAAAGTAACTCGTTCTTGGTGAATTTTGTGTCTTCAAATATGAATCTTAAGGTCGAAGAAAAACAGGAGCTTTTAAAGATCAATGATTTAAAAGAACGTGCGCTTCAGACTTTAAAATACATGAACTTAGAATATCAAAAACTTGAGTTAAAGAACGATATTCAAAGTAAGGTTCAGAGTGACATGAACCAGCAACAGCGTGAGTATTTCTTGCATCAACAGATGAAAACCATTCAGGAAGAATTGGGTGGTGGTGTATCTTCTGGTCAGGAGATAGAAGATATGAAAGCACGTGCTAAGGAAAAGAACTGGGACGATAAAGTAAAAGAGCATTTTGACAAAGAATTAGCCAAAATGCAACGTATGAATCCTCAGGTTGCAGAATATTCTATTCAGCGTAATTATCTCGATTTATTTTTAGACTTACCATGGAATGAATACAGTGAGGATAAGTTCGATTTAAAACGTGCTATGAAAATCCTAGATCGCGATCATTTTGGATTAGACGATGTTAAAAAACGAATCATAGAATATTTAGCAGTTTTAAAGCTTCGTAATGATATGAAGTCGCCAATACTTTGTTTGTATGGACCTCCAGGTGTTGGTAAAACATCCTTAGGAAAATCTATTGCAGAGGCTTTAGGTAGAGAATATGTAAGAATTTCACTTGGTGGTTTACGTGACGAAGCTGAGATTAGAGGTCATAGAAAAACCTATATTGGCGCAATGCCAGGGCGAATTATTCAGAGTTTAAAGAAAGCTGGCACATCTAATCCTGTGTTTGTTTTAGATGAGATTGATAAATTGTCTTCTGGTCATCAAGGCGATCCTTCGTCTGCGATGTTAGAAGTTCTAGATCCTGAGCAAAACAGTGAGTTTTATGATAACTTCCTAGAAATGGGTTACGACCTTTCTAAGGTTATGTTTATAGCAACGTCTAATAGCCTTAATACCATTCAACCAGCATTAAGAGATCGTATGGAAATCATTAATGTTACGGGTTATACTATTGAAGAAAAAGTAGAAATTGCAAAACGTCACTTATTACCAAAGCAGCTCAAAGAACATGGTTTAGATAGCAAATCACTAAAAATAGGAAAGCCGCAATTAGAAAAAATCGTTGAAGGCTATACGCGTGAGTCTGGTGTTAGAGGATTAGAGAAGCAAATTGCAAAAATGGTGCGTTATGCCGCCAAAAATATCGCAATGGAAGAGGACTACAATGTCAAAGTCTCTAACGAAGATATTATTGAAGTCTTAGGATCACCAAGATTAGAACGCGATAAATATGAAAATAATAACGTAGCGGGTGTGGTTACAGGCTTGGCTTGGACTAGAGTAGGAGGTGATATTTTGTTTATTGAGTCTATACTTTCAAAAGGAAAAGGTAGTCTTACCATAACAGGAAACCTTGGTAAAGTAATGCGCGAGTCTGCTACGATAGCTATGGAATATATCAAAGCTAATGCAGATGAGTTTGGTATAAATCCTGAAGTTTTTGATAAGTACAATGTACATATTCATGTTCCGGAAGGCGCTACACCAAAAGACGGACCAAGTGCTGGTGTTACGATGTTAACGTCTTTAGTGTCGTTGTTTACGCAACGTAAAGTGAAGAAAAGTTTGGCTATGACGGGTGAAATTACTTTGAGAGGAAAAGTGTTGCCTGTTGGTGGAATTAAAGAAAAAATCTTAGCTGCTAAGCGCGCAAAAATTAAAGAGATTCTTTTGTGTGAAGATAATAAGCGCGATATTGACGAAATAAAGCCAGAATATCTAAAAGGCTTAACCTTCCATTATGTGAAAGATATGAGTGAGGTTTTGGATATTGCGATTACAAATCAAAAAGTAAAGAATGCTAAAAAGCTTTAAGTTAGTTTTTACAATTAGTATTGCCCTTTTATCATGGCTAAATTGTTTTAGTCAAGAAGAAGGGCAATATAAAGATGTAATCTTAGATGGTAAACCAGCGAAACTTAATGTGATTACTGGAGAAATTACTTTAGTGAACTCCGATACTGAAACAGTAATTGTTACGACTGATTCTCTTACAAAGCAATATAATAATGAACTCAAAGAATCATCAGTAATACAAATAGAAGCGGAATATCATACTGTAAAAGAAAACGAAACGCTTTTAGAGATAGCTAATAAATACAACACAACATTAACAGCTTTAAAGGAAGCTAATAATTTAGAAACAACTCTAGTTGATGCAGGGCAAAAACTTAGAGTTAGCAATTTTGAAGCCCAACCAGAAAGTACATTGAAAATTGAAGAAGTAGAAGATTCTACTGTTACTGTTTCTTCCGAAAATAATTCTGGTATTCACATCGTAGAAAATGGAGATACACTTTATAGTTTAAGTAAACGATATGGTTTTACCGTAGATGAATTGAAAACTAAAAATGGTTTAACTTCAAACTTAATAAAGGTAGGTCAAGAGTTAAATGTCTCTCATTCCGACTACAAAAACTCATCAACAAACAAATCCTTTTGGACTGTGTCTAAAGGAGATACCTTATATAACATTTCGAAAAGAAACGGACTTACAGTTGATGAATTAAAATCTCTAAACGGACTTACTGATAATTTGATTTTAGTAGGGCAGACCTTGAAGTTAAAGTAGAAATAAATCACCTCAAAAAATAAAAAAATCATATCATCGTTTTAAGATAGATTTGTTTATTTTGCAAAATCTATGATAAAGAGGGTTACCCAATTCTGTTTTATGCTTTTAGCGTTACCGTTGTTTGCTCAATTGGGTGGCGAATCTACTTATCAATTTCTCAACCTTGTATCATCACCAAGACAAGCTGCATTAGGAGGTAAAATTATTACCAACTTTGATCATGATGTTACTGAAGCCTTGTATAATCCAGCATCATTAAACTGGCAAATGCATAACCAATTGGCAGTAAATGTATCTAGTTATTTAGGTGGTATTACTTATGGTTCAGCTGCATATGCGTATACTTGGGACAGACATGTACAAACGTTTCATTTTGGTGTAACTTATATTAACTACGGAACGTTTGATGGATATGATGTTAATGGAAATTCCACAGGAACCTTCAGTGGGAACGAAGCAGCAATTTCAGCAGGTTATAATTACAATATTCCATTCACGGATTTTTATGTAGGAGCAAATGTGAAGATTATTACATCTTTACTAGAACAGTATAATTCGGTTGGTGGCGCAGTAGATTTGGGTATCATGTACATCAATGAAAAGATAGATTTTCATGCAGCATTAACGGTAAGAAATCTCGGGACTCAGTTTACAACGTATGCAGGCCAAAATGAACCTTTACCATTTGAGGTAAACTTTGGAATGTCGCAAACCTTAGAAAACGTTCCAATTAGATGGCACCTAACGATGGAAAACTTGCAAGAATGGCCAATAGGTGTATCTAATCCTGCCAGAGCAACAACAGATTTAGATGGAAACCAGACCCAAGAAAAAGTCGGATTTTTCAATAATGCATTACGTCATTTAATTTTGGGAGCCGAGTTATGGCCAGAACGTGGCTTTAATCTACGA
This sequence comes from Winogradskyella sp. MH6, assembly GCF_022810765.1. Taxonomy (NCBI): domain Bacteria; kingdom Pseudomonadati; phylum Bacteroidota; class Flavobacteriia; order Flavobacteriales; family Flavobacteriaceae; genus Winogradskyella; species Winogradskyella sp. MH6. Next base: position 2,924,092 of record NZ_CP094494.1, read on the forward strand.
TTTGGTTATAATTTTCGACGTGCAGAAGAATTAAGAATTGTAGATCAAAGAAATTTTTCAGGTTTGTCAGTTGGTGTGGGTATTCGATTAAATTCCATGCGATTTAGTTATACACACGCCAGATATACAAGTGCATCTAACACTAGTTTTTTTGGACTTCAAATAGATTTAGACGGAAGACGAAGACGATAATAAAAAATATATGAGTAAAATAGTCATAGCCATAGATGGATTTTCTTCAACAGGTAAGAGTACTATCGCAAAGCAATTAGCAAAACAACTCAACTATATTTATGTTGATACAGGTGCTATGTACAGGGCAGTGACATATTTTGCTATGAAAAACGAATTGATAGGAGAAGACTTCTTTCATTCTGAAAAACTTATTGAACGACTCAATGAAATACATATAACTTTTAAGTTTAATGAAGCGTTAGGGTTTGCCGAAGTATACTTAAATGGTGAAAATATTGAAAAGGAGATTAGAACTTTAGAAGTCTCAAAGTATGTAAGTCCCGTAGCAACAATTTCTGAAGTGCGTCAAAAACTGGTAGAACAACAACAGTTAATGGGTAAGGATAAAGGCATTGTAATGGATGGTAGAGACATTGGTACTGTTGTTTTTCCTGATGCTGAATTAAAAATATTTATGACAGCTTCTGCTGAAACCAGAGCTCAAAGACGTTATAAAGAATTATTAGAACGTGGTCACAATCTTAGTTATGACGAGGTTTTAGAAAATGTAACCACAAGAGATCGAATTGATTCTACAAGAGAAGATTCTCCTTTAGTTAAAGCAGAAGATGCTATCGAAATCGATAACTCGGATTTAACAATTGAAGAACAAATAGAAACGTTGCTAAAACTAGCAAAGTCTAAAGTATAAAAAAAGCGACCAATCGGTCGCTTTAATTTTTATAATCAAATTCTAATTATAAATTAGGAATCACTAATTCTTGATCTGGATGAATTAAATCCGGATTTTTAAGAATATTAGTATTCGCTTCAAAAATTTGTTTGTATTTCATTGCATCACCATAGTAGTGTTTAGCAATTTTGCCCAAAGTTTCACCAGATTTCACAGTATGTCTAGCATAAACTGATTCATCAGCAACTTTAATATCTGCCATAATATCAGAAGGTTCATCGCCACCGATTTCTTTTATCTTATCCCAAAGTAAGTTTTTCTCATATTGAGTAGCTGCTGTTCCCCAAACTTTAAGCTGACCGTTTTCAACTTCAACTTTACCATCTTGAATGTTTAATTGTTCCCCTAAATCCAGAACGTCTTGGTATTTTGCTTTAACCATGATTGTTTTAATTTTTAAGTATTAATAGTATTGTAAATATACCAATTTATATGCCAAAAATCTTGATTTTCAAGTACCAAATTGGTATTTATTATTGAGACACTTAAAACCTGTTTAAGTCACATATTTTGAGTTTTTATTATTTGTTATAGGTTGTCCAATGACGATTTGTACCATCATAAAACCAGACCTCTAATACATCATTGTTAATATTAAATTCTAATGTTTTTGTATTGCTGCTTTCCGTAGTATATTCAATAATATTGCTTTCTAGGTCAACTAAAAAAGTTCCATTGGTGATTATGCCTTGTTCATCAAAAATATAGAGACCACTTAAATCTCGTTCATTATCATCATCCAAAAAACTCAACGTTTCACAACAAAGAGCTTCTAAAGAAGATAAATTATTAATTCCTTGTACACTAATCTCCCAATTACCAACAAGTCCAGTATCAATTAAAGGATTGGAGGTATTATTGTCTTCAGTACCACAACTTATTACTGATAGGACAAAAATTAAAACAACATAGAAATTTAGTTTTACCATGGTGAAAATTTTTCTAATAAAGTTAATGTAATTGTCATTTAGAAATATTAATTAAAGGTTATACTTGGGTTAATTGAAGTGATGCTGTATTAAATGATTATTTTGTTTGTTAATTGTTTGAAAATGATTAATTTTGCGCTCCTTTTTAGCGGACTTGGAAAAGTAGAAAAGGTAAATCAAAACAAATTTTAATTAACTTCTGTAGGTTTTTCCGCTTAGCTTTTCAAAAAATACAGAATACAAATTTTTAATCAGCAATGGCTGAAAACAAAACAAATCAAGCTGAGGTTGAAGCAACTGAAGCAAAAACAGTTGAAGCTCCAGTAGTTTCTGAAGCTCAAGCAAATCCAGAAAAATTCTTAAAAGAGTTCGATTGGCACAATTACGAAGAAGGAATTGAGCAGGTAGAGGACACTAAACTTGCAGAATTTGAAAAATTAGTATCTGAAAATTTCGTTGACACTTTAGATGACGAGGTTGTAGAAGGTGAAGTAATCCACATCACTGATAGAGATGCTATTATTGACATTAACGCTAAATCTGAAGGTGTAATTTCTCTTAACGAGTTCCGTTACAATCCAGATTTAAAAGTTGGTGATAAAGTAGAAGTATTAATTGATGTACGCGAAGATGCTACAGGTCAGTTAGTATTATCTCACAGAAAAGCTCGTGTTATCAAAGCATGGGATAGAGTTAATAAAGCTCACGAAACTGGTGAAATCGTTAATGGTTTCGTTAAGTGTAGAACTAAAGGTGGTATGATCGTTGACGTTTTCGGAATCGAAGCATTCTTACCAGGTTCTCAAATTGACGTTAAACCAATTAGAGATTACGATCAGTACGTTAATAAAACTATGGAATTCAAAGTTGTTAAGATCAACCACGAATTTAAGAACATAGTAGTTTCTCACAAAGCACTTATCGAGGCTGATATCGAGGAACAAAAGAAAGAAATCATTGGCCAGTTAGAAAAAGGACAAGTATTAGAAGGTGTTGTTAAAAACATTACTTCTTACGGTGTGTTTATCGATTTAGGTGGTGTAGATGGTTTAATTCATATTACAGACTTATCATGGTCTCGTATCAACCATCCAAATGAGATTGTTGAGTTAGATCAGAAATTAAATGTTGTAATTCTTGATTTTGATGAAAACAAATCTAGAATTCAATTAGGTCTTAAGCAATTATCTAAGCATCCTTGGGAAGCTTTAGGTGAAGATCTTAAAGTTGGCGACAAAGTAAAAGGTAAAGTAGTGGTTATCGCTGATTACGGTGCTTTTGTTGAGGTTGCTGATGGTGTAGAAGGTTTAGTACACGTTAGTGAAATGTCTTGGTCTACACACTTACGTTCTGCTCAAGATTTTGTTTCTGTAGGTGATGAAATCGAAGCTCAAGTATTAACTTTAGATAGAGAAGACCGTAAAATGTCTCTTGGTATTAAGCAATTAACACCAGATCCATGGACTGATATTACGTCTAAGTATCCTGTAGGTTCTAGACACACAGGTATTGTACGTAACTTTACTAACTTCGGTGTATTTGTTGAATTAGAAGAAGGTATTGATGGATTAATTTACATCTCTGATTTATCTTGGACTAAGAAAATTAAGCACCCATCAGAATTCTGTAACGTTGGAGATAAATTAGACGTTGTAGTATTAGAATTAGATGTTGAAGGACGTAAATTGTCTTTAGGTCACAAACAAACTGAAGAGAATCCTTGGGATAAATACGAAACTGAGTTTGCTGTAGGTACGTCTCATACTGCTGCTATTACTGAAATAGTAGACAAAGGAGCTACAATAGAGTTTAACGAAGATATCGTTGCATTTGTTCCTTCTCGTCACATAGAGAAAGAAGATGGTTCTAAACTTAAGAAAGGTGAAGAAGCAGAATTCAAAATCATTGAGTTCAATAAAGAATTCAAAAGAGTTGTAGCTTCTCACACAGCAGTGTTTAGAGAAGAAGAAGCTAAGATCGTTAAGCAAGCTGTTAAGAAAGCAGAAGCTCAAGCGGCAGAAGCTAAACCAACTTTAGGTGATGCAAACGATGCTTTACAAGCACTTAAAGATAAAATGGACGGAAAGAAGTAATTCAATCCTAATATAATTTTTAAAGCCTCTCAAAAATTGAGAGGCTTTTTTTATGACGTTATATTAGTTTGAAACTCTCATAATTTAGCTTAACTTTGCTAATCAATAACGTTTGGATACTACATGAGTCAAAAAGTATTACTCAATTCTAAGGAAGTCAATATTATACTACACAGATTGGCTTGCCAACTTATTGAAAACCACGACGATTTTTCAGAAACTGTTTTAATAGGCATTCAACCAAGAGGTAAATTTTTGGCTGACCGTTTAGCACAAATGCTGAAAGAAGATTATAAGATTAAAAATATTCAGATAGGTCATTTAGATATTACATTTTTTAGAGATGACTTTAGAAGAGGTGATAAACCTCTTGAAGCAAATACAACAGAGATTGATTTTATAGTTGAAGGAAAAAACGTTGTTTTTATTGACGATGTATTATACACAGGTCGTAGTATAAGATCAGCGCTTACAGCAATTCAATCTTTTGGTAGGCCAAATAATATAGAATTACTCACTTTAATAGACAGAAGATTCAGTAGACATTTGCCAATTCAACCTAATTATAAAGGGAGGCAAGTTGACGCTATAGACAATCAGAAAGTAAAAGTGAACTGGATTGAGAATGGAGGAGAAGATACGGTGTATTTAATTGATAAATAGAAAATTAACTAGCGATGAGTGAACTAAGTGTTAAACACTTATTAGGAATAAAATATCTTACAAAAGAAGATATAGATCTTATTTTTGAAACTGCAGATCAGTTTAAAGAGGTCATCAATAGACCAATTAAAAAGGTTCCTTCACTTAGAGATATAACTATTGCCAATTTATTTTTTGAAAACTCTACGCGTACCAAGTTGTCTTTTGAATTAGCGGAAAAAAGGCTTTCAGCTGATGTTATAAATTTTTCGGCTTCACAATCTTCAGTAAAAAAAGGAGAGACTTTAATAGATACGGTTAATAACATTCTATCTATGAAGGTAGACATGGTGGTAATGCGCCATCCAAATCCTGGTGCTGGTGTGTTTTTATCTAAGCATGTTAATGCTAGCATAGTTAATGCAGGTGATGGAGCGCACGAGCATCCTACACAAGCACTGCTAGATTCATATTCAATAAGAGAAAAATTAGGTTCTGTAAAAGGGAAAAATGTCGTTATTGTTGGTGATATTTTGCATAGTAGAGTAGCACTTTCTAATATTTACGCTTTACAATTACAAGGAGCTAATGTTATGGTATGTGGTCCTAAGACTTTGTTGCCAAAATACATAAAAGACTTAGGAGTTAAGGTTGAAACCAACTTAAGAAAGGCTCTAGAGTGGTGTGATGTTGCTAATATGCTTAGAGTACAGAATGAGCGTATGGATATTAGCTATTTCCCAACAACACGTGAGTACACACAGCAATTTGGTGTAAACAAAGAATTGTTGGATAGTCTTAAAAAGGATATTGTAATAATGCATCCAGGACCAATAAACAGAGGTGTTGAGATTACAAGCGATGTGGCAGACTCTAAACAAGCTATCATTTTAGATCAGGTAGAAAATGGTGTTGCGGTTAGAATGGCTGTGATTTATTTGTTAGCTTCAAAAATAAAACAGTAAGTTATGATTGTAGATAGAGACGGTAATATTACTATCATTACCCAAGAAAAAGCTTCGGTAAAAACCTTAGTAAATAATATAGAGCAGGCTTACGATAAGTATAAAAATTACCATATAATAGTTAATTTATCTAGCCTAGATAAAATCAGTTTAGAAGATATTATCGAGTTTTTACGACTTAGTAATAATCACAGAGGTGATAAAAATTCTTTTGTTATAGTAACAGACAAAGCCGATTTAGACCAAATGCCAGATGAAATTGCTGTAGTGCCAACCATTCAGGAAGCCTACGATATCATAGAAATGGAAGATATTGAACGCGATTTAGGGTTTTAATATGAATGATAGAATAACTATTTATGACTATCAAATATTAGATATTATTTATCAAGTTTTATTATTGCTTTTTTCATTAGCACCTATATTTTCTACAGTAGAGTTGTTTGAAAGTGAGTTATTAAACAAAATTATATCTTATATCTTTATTGTATTTATTCTTGGATTAATTAAATTATCAAACCGAACTTCTATATATAATGGGTTTGTAATAAAGGAAATATATTCTAATTTTTTTGGAACCCTAAAAACAATTAAAAAATTTCGTGTATCAGAAATTGAAGAAATCTTTCTTAATCAAAATGATGAGTTATATTTTGAGATTACTGCGAAAATGAAAAATAATGAAAAGTTTATATTAAACAAACTGCCAAATAAAAATCCAGCTTTAAAGGAATTAGAACTTATAAAAGGCTATTTTAGAATTACTTAATTTTAATAAATTTGAAACTCACCATTCTCGGCTGCCATAGTGCTACACCACGTACCAATACCAATCCTACATCTCAGGTTTTAGAGATTAAAAACCACATGTTTCTTATAGATTGTGGCGAAGGTACTCAGGTAGAGTTGCGCAGAAATAAAGTAAAATTTTCAAGAATTAAACACATTTTTATTTCGCATCTTCATGGCGATCATTATTTTGGTTTAATAGGTCTGGTAAGTACGTTTCGATTATTAACTCGCGAAACTGAGCTTCATATTTATGGCCCAAAAGGCATTAAGGAGGTGATAACTTTGCAATTAAAGCTTTCAGATTCATGGACAAATTTTCCTTTGATTTTTCATGAATTGACTTCAAAAGAATCCGAGTTAATTTTTGAAGATGATAAAGTAGAAGTTTATACTATTCCTTTAAAACATCGTATTTATACTAACGGATTTTTGTTCAAAGAGAAAGAAAACGAGCGTAAGTTAAATATCAATGCCGTTATAGAGGCTAATATTGATAAAGCTTATTATCGAAAATTAAAGCAAGGAGCTGATGTTGTTAATGAAGATGGAATATTAATAGATAATACAACTGTAACAAAAGATCCAATTCCTGCAAAGAGTTATGCATATTGTAGCGATACAGTTTACAATGAAGCTATTATTCCTATAATAGAAAAGACAACTGTTTTGTATCATGAATCTACATTCCTAGATAAGAATGAAAATCTATGTGAGCGTACCAAGCATAGTACAGCAAGACAAGCTGGAATCATTGCAAAAAAAGCAAATGTAGAGACTTTAATTCTCGGTCATTTTTCTACACGCTATAATGGTTATGATGAGTTTAAGTCCGAGGCTAAAGAAGAATTTGATAATGTACTTTTAGCAAAAGATGGTAAGTCTTTTGAGTTTTAGTTAAACTCTTTTAATTGCTGCACCCAATTAATAGCTTCACCTAAACTATGAGCTCTTTTTAATGATATAGAAGCCATTTGTTTTTCAATATTGGCATTCATAAACGAAGAGTCTCTATAACTAACGATAGAAGCTGCTATTAATAGACTATCATCTTTATCAAAATAAGACCAGAGTACTGGGTCTATAGAGTAAGAATTAACGCGATTAGCAATATAAGCCAGTGTTTTATGATTTCCGTAATAGTCTCTTAGAGAATCTAAAAGGGTATTTAATTTGTCCCAGTTAAAATGTTCTCCTTCATTGACTTCCATGATGAAAAAATCGTCAAGTAAGTAATAAACACAAAAGTTTAATACAACTTTTTTATAGTTTAAAGTTTTTGAAAAATCAGAATTTTCAAAGTGCATGTTAGGGTTATGTTTAATTAAGGGTATCCAAAACTACACTTTTTTTGATAGAAACAAAATATTGATTTAACTTCGTAAAACCATGGAAAAAGACTTAAGTAATTACAGAAAATCCTACGAAAAAGGTGAGCTACTTTTAGATAATATTTCAGACAATCCTATCGAATTATTCAGAGATTGGTTTGTAGAAGTAGATAACCATTTTAATATAGACGAGGCCAATGCTATGACAGTATCTACCTTGGGACTAGATGGTTACCCTAAGAGTAGAGTAGTGCTCTTAAAAAAGTACACCTTTGAGGGGTTTATTTTTTACACCAACTACAATAGCGAAAAAGGAAAAGCAATAGAGGCTAATCCAAATATTTGTTTATCCTTTTTTTGGCATGCTGCAGAGCGACAAGTTATTATTAAAGGTAAAGCGGAAAAAATAGCAGAGAATATGAGTGATGGTTATTTTGAGTCGCGACCTAGAGGCAGTCAATTAGGAGCAATAGTATCTAACCAGAGTGAAGTTGTTGAGAACAGAAATGTACTTGAAAAAAAATTAAAAGCACTGGAACAAAAATATGAAGGAAAAGATATTGAACGACCAAAACATTGGGGAGGCTATATAGTAAGACCAGTTGAAATAGAATTTTGGCAAGGAAGGCCAAACAGACTGCATGATAGAATCCGTTACCAATTACAAGAAGATTTTAATTGGAAAATAGAACGACTTTCTCCGTAACAATTCATCGTTTAAGTGTAATTATCATCGTTTAAGTCACTGATTTTTCTTACTTAAGTTGCATTTCATCGATGTTTTACATAAAAAATCGACTAAATACATGTTTTTAATCGATTTTAACATTTCTTTAACAATTAAGCATAAGTAGGCTGTTAAATTAGTAATCCCAAACCTAAATTTAACCTACTTATGAAAGCTAAAAAGCTATTGCCATTATTGGCTATCGTTGCCCTCTTAGGCTTTACATCTTGTTCTACAGATAGTGCTGCTGAGGATCAAATTAATTCTATTGAAGTGCCTGTTGCCCCACAGGCTAAGCAAATAGAAATAGAAATTATGGAACTTATTAATGCATATAGAATTAATCAAGGCTTAAATCCATTAAATGATCATAGTACAGTTAAGGCAGTTGCTTCTACGCATACAGACTATATGGTAGAAGTAAATAATGTGTCTCATGACAACTTCTTTCAGAGAAAACAGAGTTTACAAATCAATGCTAGTGCTAATATAGTGTCAGAAAACGTAGCATACGGATTTAGTTCTGCTGAGTCTGTAGTTAATGCTTGGTTAAATAGTGCAAGCCATAGAGAAAATATTGAAGGAGATTTTACAGATTTTGATATCTCTGCCGAAAAGAATAATGAAGGCAAATGGTACTTTACTAATATCTTCATTAAGCGTTAGACCGCAATAAAAGTTGATTAATAGCCCCTAAGAGCCATGACGATAGTTGTGGCTTTTTTATTACATATAACTTAGAACTTAAGGTAATTTAAAAGCCGCATTTTTAAGGCAACTATTTGTTTCTCTCATTTTAAGAAGTTTATCAATAATCTGTGTTGTTTTTAAATAACAATATTTGTGATTCACAGAAAAGTCAATAATCATTTGTATTGATTTACTTATTTCTTGTTTACTATCTATTGCAATAAATTCTATCCAATCTTCATTTACAATTACGTAATATACATTCTCTGAATAATCGTCATCATGAAGGTATAAGAACGAATAAATTCCACAATCTATTTCTTTTTCTTCGTCAACTCCATAATACATAGAGTAAAGATCTTCTACAAATATTGATTCATATAAATAATCAGTATTAATATTTTCTATGACTTTTTGATTAAGAAAATAATTAGCAAGTTTTATCTTTAATTTCATGAGATTGAAAACACTTTTTGTACGCTTCCTTTCAAATTTACAACCTGAATCATTTCGTTTCCAAGTCATGTTCTCTGTGTAGTGTGCTCTAAATAATCTTGTAATATAGTCTGAAATAATTTCGGTACAATATTTTTGCTTTAAACAAAATTCTAAAGTTTTATCTACAGAGACTTTAAGATCATCTATTGAAAAAACATCTAGTATATGGAAAGTATTATCTTCTACAATTAAAAAGAAGACTAGTCTGTGAGATGAAAAGTTACTAAAGGTATAAATGCCATTTTCTAATTTTTCAACTGTTGAAAAATTATGTATACCTCTAAAATTTAGACCTTGCTTCTTTTCTGTATATAATTCTAAATTTTTCAATTGTTTTTTTTTAACCAAAAATTTAGCAAGTTCAAGTTTTAAGCTATCTAAAGTTAATTCTTTATTTTGTTGAGCGTATCCAAAAGAAAACAAAAACAAAAGAAGAATTATAACCCAATTTTTCATAATACAATGTTTCTTTAAAGATAAATAAAAAAGCAAGCCCAAATGAGCTTGCTTTTTAGTTATAATTTTGAGGGTAAAATTATTCGTTTACAATATAGAAGTAAGAACGTCTGTTTAATTGGTGCTCTTCTTCCGTACATTTTACACCATTAGAGCACTTGTTAAGGAGTTGAGTTTCTCCATAACCAATAGCACTTTCAATTCTGCTGGCATCAATACCTCTAGAGATTATGTAATCTCTTGTAGATTTAGCACGTCTATCAGACAACTTCATATTATATCTATCACCACCACGACTATCGGTATGAGATTCAATTTTTATAATCATTGTAGGATGCTTACGCAAAACATCTACAATATTTTCTAACTCATATTGAGCGTCAGTTCTAATATTCCATTTGTCAAAATCAAAGAATATAGGGTTAATAACAATTTGATTATCAATAATCAGTGGCTCTAAACTTAAATCTACACTATTGATTTTTTCGTTTTCTATAGTTGTGGTAATTATTTTCTGATCGTCTTTATAATCAGGTTTATTACCAACAACGGTATATGTTTTATTACAATCTACTGTAAATGTGTAGTCGCCACCATCTTTAGTAAAGATTTCTTCAATAACTTTTCCAGTTTCATCAATTAAACGAACAGTAACACCAGAAAGGATAATATTGGTTTTGCTGTCTCTGGCAACTCCAGAAATAACTTCTTTACATTCTTTTGCATTAAAGCTATAGATGTCGTCACTTCCTTTTCCTCCAGGTCGGTTAGAGGAGAAGTAGCCTTGTTCTGTTTCAGAATTTATAAAGAAAGCAAAGTCATCGTAACCACTGTTGTATGGTGCGCCCATATTTTCTGGTTCGTTTCGTATTCCTTTTAAAATATTTGATTTAAAGATATCGAGAAGCCCTAAGTTTAAATGGCCATCAGAAGAAAAGTAAAGCGTACTGTCTTTAGCTACATAAGGAAACATTTCGCGTCCTTCAGTATTTACTTTTTCTCCTAAATTTTCTGGTTTACCATAAGAACCGTCTTCGTTTATAGCTACCGAATAAATATCAGATTGGCCTAGTCCACCTTCGCGATCAGATACAAAATATAAAGTCTTATTATCTGGGCTTAATGCAGGATGACCAGTTGAAAATACTTCATCATTAAATGGTAATTCTGTAACGTTAGTCCATTGATCATTTTCTAAAGTGGCTTTGTAAAGTTTTAAATGTGTAGTGCCTTTTTTGTCATATTTTAAACGATTACGCTTATTAACATTATCTCTAGTAAAGTACATGGTTTTGCCATCATTGGTTATAGCTACTGAGGCTTCATGATATTCTGAGTTGATATTTTCAGGAAGTTCTGTTGTAGAGCCATAAGTTACAACTCCATCTTCTTCAGAAAGGCTAACTTCGTATAAATCTAAAAAAGGTTCTTTATTCCAGTTATAAACTTTGCCATCACCACCTCTGGCAGAGGCAAAGTAGAGTTTGTCTTCAAAAATATAAGATCCAAAATCTGAATTTTCAGAATTTAAAGATAGATTTTCAACTTTAACTATGACGTCATTTTTAGAAGTCAGTTTAGCATAAAGATCTACTTCATCAGGATTATAACCTTTAAGTCTACTGTCACCTTGCTGTGCAGCACTAAGCTCTTTAAACCATTTGTCGGCTTCTTGGTAATTACCAATACTTCTAAGCGACTGAATGTATTTATATAAATATTCAGCATCTATTTTCTTATGCTCCTTTAAAGCTTCTCCATACCAATATGCTGCTTTTTCTGAGTTAGAATTATTATAGTATGCATCACCTAAACGCGTGAGTACATGGGCACTATTGTCTCCGTTTTCTACAGCTTTTTCATAAAGTTCAATAGCCTTTATATAACCGTAATTCTTAAAGAATTTATCAGCTAACTTCGTTTGCGCATACGATAACGAACAGCTAAAGATAAGTGTTAGAACTAATATTCTTGTTTTCATAATGCGATTCTTTTAGAAGTATCTAGGAGATTTTATACGTTTACTTTTAAATACTTCAAACATGAGTAATACTTCGTGTGTGCCACTTGTATAGGGTCTTATGTCTGAAATTGGATATTCGTAAGCATAACCAATTCGTAATTGTTTTGATATCTGAAAGTCAGCAATACCACCAATGGCAGCTGCATTTTCATTAATTCTGTATCCACCACCAATCCAAAAAGTTTCATTAAATAAGAAATTGGCAGAAATATCAAATGATAACGGTGCTCCGTTAGTAGCTTTAAGTAAAACTGAAGGTTTCAACTTTGTGGTTTCGCTTAAATCAAATACGTAACCACCAGTAATATAGTAACTAATGCGCTCTAAAGCAACGTAGTCTAATTGACCTTGGCGCCCGTTATTATAGTCCGTGTTTAAAATTCTAGGTGCTGAAAGACCTACATACCAACGTTGAGAATGCCAGTATAAACCAGCTCCCACATTAGGACTCCAGCGGTTAGAAACTTCATTAAAGAAAGGGTCGTTAACAACAGAAGGATCGTTTAATAATTCTTCATCTAAATTGTAGTGTGTAAAACCACCTTTAATACCAAAAGCTAATTTAGAGTTTACACCAGTTTGAATGGTATATGAAAAATCTCCGTATATGTATGAAAAGTTTTCATAACCTAATTTATCATTTATAAATGATAAGCCTAAACCTATCTTTTCATTCCTTAATGGTGTATGAATAGATAGTGTTTGGGTTTCTGGTCCACCTTCTAATCCAACCCATTGGCTTCTATGCAAGCCAACAGCACTGAATGTTTCTCTACTACCAGCATAAGCCGGATTAATAGAAATGGTGTTAAACATGTATTGTGTAAATTGAGGTAACTGCTGTGCAAATGTAGCTGAAACACCCAGTACAAATATTACAATACTTAATGATTTAGATAACTTCATCTCGGTTAAGTTTATTTATCAGTTGCTACGTAGATAGGACCTGCAAAAGGTTTCAATCCACTATTTTTTAAATTAATAATATAATAGTAAGTTCCGGTTGGGACTTTTCCAGAGCTTCCTACAGACGAGCCATGGGCATCGCCATTCCAATCATTTTGGTAATTATTGTTCTTGTATATCTCTGCTCCCCAACGATTGAATATCTGTAACTCAATAACAAATCCACAATCTTCAACACCACTTATTGTAAAGAACTCATTATAACTATCTCCATTTGCTGTTACAGTTTTAGATATAACAACATCATCTTCACCACATGCTAAAACAACACAATCATCATCAATAGTTACATTAACTTCTACTTCAGTAGGGCAAGGACCTTCGGTAATAGAATACATAAAGGTATACATACCAACATCTACAGAAGATGGATCAAATAAGCTACCATCTATAGTAGCATTGCCAGATACAACACTCCATGTACCATCCATGCTAAAGTCACCAGATAGTAAATCGAATAAATCGAATTCAGAATCTAGCACACAACGATTAGCATCAAAGGCATCAATAACATTACTAATCTCTACAGTAATATTTTGAGTGAATTCTGCAACATTACCACAATCATCTGTAACAGTCCAAGTTCTTATGATAGAATAATCTTCAAAATCATTAGCTTGAGTTGAGTCTTCATTGAAAGAAACACTAATATTATTAGAACAAGCATCTTCAAACACTAAGTTTGGAACTTCAGGAATATCATCGCATGAAGCTGTGATATTTTCATCCATTGGTGTCACCATAGTTGGTGCCGTCGTATCCTGAACTGTAATAATTTGAATATGTATAGTATCATTACCACAAGCATCAATTGCAGTCCAAGTACGTTCTATAATATAGTCACCCATACACGCACCATTTGTAATTTCTTCCTCAAAAGTTACCGTAGCCGTACCACAGTTATCATCAGCAGTTAAAGTCTCAGCCGTAGGCACCGCATCACATTCTACAGTTGTATCTACAGGCAATGCTTCGTTAAACGTTGGTGTCACAGTATCCTGAACCGTGATCACTTGAGTATGCACTGTTTCATTACCACAAGCATCCGTCGCTGTCCAAGTACGCGTTAAGGTATAGTCATTATCACAAGTACCAGCGGTAGTTGTTTCATTAAATGTTACCGTAGCTGTACCACAGTTATCATCAGCAGTTAAAGTCTCAGCCGTAGGCACTGCATCACATTCTACAGTTGTATCCGCAGGCAATGCTTCGTTAAACGTTGGTGTCACAGTATCCTGAACCGTGATCACTTGAGTATGCACTGTTTCATTACCACAAGCATCAATTGCAGTCCAAGTACGTTCTATAATATAGTCACCCATACACGCACCATTTGTAATTTCTTCCTCAAAAGTTACCGTAGCCGTACCACAGTTATCATCAGCAGTTAAAGTCTCAGCCGTAGGCACCGCATCACATTCTACAGTTGTATCCGCAGGCAATGCTTCGTTAAACGTTGGTGCCACAGTATCCTGAACCGTGATCACCTGAGTATGCACTGTTTCATTACCACAAGCATCCGTCGCTGTCCAAGTACGTGTTAAGGTATAGTCATTATCACAAGTACCAGCAGTAGTTGTTTCATTAAATGTTACCGTAGCTGTACCACAGTTATCATCAGCAGTTAAAGTCTCAGCCGTAGGCACTGCATCACATTCTACAGTTGTATCTACAGGCAATGCTTCGTTAAACGTTGGTGTCACAGTATCCTGAACCGTGATCACCTGAGTATGCACTGTTTCATTACCACAAGCATCCGTCGCTGTCCAAGTACGCGTTAAGGTATAGTCATTATCACAAGTACCAGCGGTAGTTGTTTCATTAAATGTTACCGTAGCTGTACCACAGTTATCATCAGCAGTTAAAGTCTCAGCCGTAGGCACTGCATCACATTCTACAGTTGTATCCGCAGGCAATGCTTCGTTAAAGGTTGGTGCCGTCGTATCCTGAACTGTAATAATTTGAATATGTATAGTATCATTACCACAAGCATCAGTAGCCGTCCAAGTACGTGTTAAGGTATAGTCATTATCACAAGTACCAGCAGTAGTTGTTTCATTAAACGTTACCGTAGCTGTACCACAGTTATCATCAGCAGTTAAAGTCTCAGCCGTAGGCACTGCATCACATTCTACAGTTGTATCTACAGGCAATGCTTCGTTAAACGTTGGTGTCACAGTATCCTGAACCGTGATCACCTGAGTATGCACTGTTTCATTACCACAAGCATCCGTCGCTGTCCAAGTACGTGTTAGTGTATAGTCATTATCACAAGTACCAGCGGTAGTTGTTTCATTAAATGTTACCGTAGCTGTACCACAGTTATCATTAGCAGTTAAAGTCTCAGCTGTAGGCACCGCATCACATTCTACAGTTGTATCCGCAGGCAATGCTTCGTTAAAGGTTGGTGCCACAGTATCCTGAACCGTGATCACCTGAGTATGCACTGTTTCATTACCACAAGCATCAGTAGCCGTCCAAGTACGTGTTAAGGTATAGTCATTATCACAAGTACCAGCGGTAGTTGTTTCATTAAATGTTACCGTAGCTGTACCACAGTTATCATCAGCAGTTAAAGTCTCAGCCGTAGGCACTGCATCACATTCTACAGTTGTATCTACAGGCAATGCTTCGTTAAAGGTTGGTGCTACTGTATCCTGAACCGTGATCACCTGAGTATGCACTGTTTCATTCCCACAAGCATCAGTAGCCGTCCAGGTACGTGTTAGCGTATAGTCATTATCACAAGTACCAGCGGTAGTTGTTTCATTAAATGTTACCGTAGCTGTACCACAGTTATCATCAGCAGTTAAAGTCTCAGCCGTAGGCACTGCATCACATTCTACAGTTGTATCTACAGGCAATGCTTCGTTAAACGTTGGTGTCACAGTATCCTGAACCGTGATCACCTGAGTATGCACTGTTTCATTACCACAAGCATCCGTCGCTGTCCAAGTACGCGTTAAGGTATAGTCATTATCACAAGTACCAGCGGTAGTTGTTTCATTAAATGTTACCGTAGCTGTACCACAGTTATCATTAGCAGTTAAAGTCTCAGCTGTAGGCACCGCATCACATTCTACAGTTGTATCCGCAGGCAATGCTTCGTTAAAGGTTGGTGCCACAGTATCCTGAACTGTAATTGTTTGATCTGCAGATACAGAGTTACCACAAGCATCTGTAGCGGTCCAAGTTCTGGTTATGGTTATCGCATTTCCACAGTTGACAACCTCTGTATCGCTGAAAGTTACATTAGGAGCAGCACAATCATCAGTAGCTGTAGCTGTACCAGTACTAGCAGGTGATGTGTCGTCAGTACATTCTACTGTTGTATCTGCAGGAATGGTCAATATAGGATCTACAGTATCAATAATAGAATATGTAGCTGTAGTCGTAGATGCATTACCACAATCATCAGTAGCAGTAAAAGTTACAGTTATAGCACCACTAGCACAATCCACATCAGTATTAGAACCATAGTCATTAGACCAGGTTGTAGTTCCACAAGTATCATTGGCAGTAGCTCCAGCATTATTGGCAAGCCAAGCTTCCAATGTGCCATCAGGTGTCACACCACACTGTATTACAATATTATCTGTATTAGTATTATCTATAGTTGGTGCCACAGTATCCTGAACCGTGATCACCTGAGTATGCACTGTTTCATTACCACAAGCATCCGTCGCTGTCCAAGTACGTGTTAGTGTATAGTCATTATCACAAGTACCAGCGGTAGTCGTTTCATTAAACGTTACCGTAGCCGTACCACAGTTATCATCAGCAGTTAAAGTCTCAGCCGTAGGCACTGCATCACATTCTACAGTTGTATCTACAGGCAATGCTTCGTTAAACGTTGGTGTCACAGTATCCTGAACCGTAATCACCTGAGTATGTACTGTTTCATTACCACAAGCATCAGTAGCTGTCCAAGTACGTGTTAGTGTATAGTCATTATCACAAGTACCAGCGGTAGTCGTTTCATTAAACGTTACCGTAGCCGTACCACAGTTATCGTTAGCAGTTAAAGTCTCAGCCGTAGGCACTGCATCACATTCTACAGTTGTATCTACAGGCAATGCTTCGTTAAAGGTTGGTGCTACTGTATCCTGAACCGTGATCACCTGAGTATGCACTGTTTCATTACCACAAGCATCAGTAGCCGTCCAGGTACGTGTTAGCGTATAGTCATTATCACAAGTACCAGCGGTAGTTGTTTCATTAAATGTTACCGTAGCTGTACCACAGTTATCATCAGCAGTTAAAGTCTCAGCCGTAGGCACTGCATCACATTCTACAGTTGTATCCGCAGGCAATGCTTCGTTAAAGGTTGGTGCCACAGTATCCTGAACCGTGATCACCTGAGTATGCACTGTTTCATTACCACAAGCATCCGTCGCTGTCCAAGTACGCGTTAAGGTATAGTCATTATCACAAGTACCAGCGGTAGTTGTTTCATTAAATGTTACCGTAGCTGTACCACAGTTATCATCAGCAGTTAAAGTCTCAGCCGTAGGCACTGCATCACATTCCACAGTTGTATCCGCAGGCAATGCTTCGTTAAAGGTTGGTGCCACAGTATCCTGAACCGTGATCACCTGAGTATGCACTGTTTCATTACCACAAGCATCCGTCGCTGTCCAAGTACGCGTTAAGGTATAGTCATTATCACAAGTACCAGCGGTAGTTGTTTCATTAAATGTTACCGTAGCTGTACCACAGTTATCATCAGCAGTTAAAGTCTCAGCCGTAGGCACTGCATCACATTCTACAGTTGTATCTACAGGCAATGCTTCGTTAAAGGTTGGTGCCACAGTATCCTGAACCGTGATCACCTGAGTATGCACTGTTTCATTACCACAAGCATCCGTCGCTGTCCAAGTACGCGTTAAGGTATAGTCATTATCACAAGTACCAGCGGTAGTTGTTTCATTAAATGTTACCGTAGCTGTACCACAGTTATCATTAGCAGTTAAAGTCTCAGCTGTAGGCACCGCATCACATTCTACAGTTGTATCCGCAGGCAATGCTTCGTTAAAGGTTGGTGCCACAGTATCCTGAACTGTAATTGTTTGATCTGCAGATACAGAGTTACCACAAGCATCTGTAGCGGTCCAAGTTCTGGTTATGGTTATCGCATTTCCACAGTTGACAACCTCTGTATCGCTGAAAGTTACATTAGGAGCAGCACAATCATCAGTAGCTGTAGCTGTACCAGTACTAGCAGGTGATGTGTCGTCAGTACATTCTACTGTTGTATCTGCAGGAATGGTCAATATAGGATCTACAGTATCAATAATAGAATATGTAGCTGTAGTCGTAGATGCATTACCACAATCATCAGTAGCAGTAAAAGTTACAGTTATAGCACCACTAGCACAATCCACATCAGTATTAGAACCATAGTCATTAGACCAGGTTGTAGTTCCACAAGTATCATTGGCAGTAGCTCCAGCATTATTGGCAAGCCAAGCTTCCAATGTGCCATCAGGTGTCACACCACACTGTATTACAATATTATCTGTATTAGTATTATCTATAGTTGGTGCCACAGTATCCTGAACCGTGATCACCTGAGTATGCACTGTTTCATTCCCACAAGCATCAGTAGCCGTCCAGGTACGTGTTAGTGTATAGTCATTATCACAAGTACCAGCGGTAGTTGTTTCATTAAATGTTACCGTAGCTGTACCACAGTTATCATCAGCAGTTAAAGTCTCAGCCGTAGGCACTGCATCACATTCTACAGTTGTATCTACAGGCAATGCTTCGTTAAAGGTTGGTGCCACAGTATCCTGAACCGTGATCACCTGAGTATGCACTGTTTCATTACCACAAGCATCCGTCGCTGTCCAAGTACGTGTTAGTGTATAGTCATTATCACAAGTACCAGCGGTAGTTGTTTCATTAAATGTTACCGTAGCTGTACCACAGTTATCATCAGCAGTTAAAGTCTCAGCCGTAGGCACTGCATCACATTCTACAGTTGTATCTACAGGCAATGCTTCGTTAAAGGTTGGTGCCACAGTATCCTGAACCGTGATCACCTGAGTATGCACTGTTTCATTACCACAAGCATCCGTCGCTGTCCAAGTACGCGTTAAGGTATAGTCATTATCACAAGTACCAGCGGTAGTTGTTTCATTAAATGTTACCGTAGCTGTACCACAGTTATCATCAGCAGTTAAAGTCTCAGCCGTAGGCACTGCATCACATTCTACAGTTGTATCCGCAGGCAATGCTTCGTTAAAGGTTGGTGCCACAGTATCCTGAACCGTGATCACCTGAGTATGCACTGTTTCATTACCACAAGCATCAGTAGCCGTCCAGGTACGTGTTAGCGTATAGTCATTATCACAAGTACCAGCGGTAGTTGTTTCATTAAATGTTACCGTAGCTGTACCACAGTTATCATCAGCAGTTAAAGTCTCAGCCGTAGGCACTGCATCACATTCTACAGTTGTATCTACAGGCAATGCTTCGTTAAAGGTTGGTGCCACAGTATCCTGAACCGTGATCACCTGAGTATGCACTGTTTCATTACCACAAGCATCCGTCGCTGTCCAAGTACGTGTTAGTGTATAGTCATTATCACAAGTACCAGCGGTAGTTGTTTCATTAAATGTTACCGTAGCTGTACCACAGTTATCATCAGCAGTTAAAGTCTCAGCCGTAGGCACTGCATCACATTCTACAGTTGTATCTACAGGCAATGCTTCGTTAAAGGTTGGTGCCACAGTATCCTGAACCGTGATCACCTGAGTATGCACTGTTTCATTACCACAAGCATCCGTCGCTGTCCAAGTACGTGTTAGTGTATAGTCATTATCACAAGTACCAGCGGTAGTTGTTTCATTAAATGTTACCGTAGCTGTACCACAGTTATCATCAGCAGTTAAAGTCTCAGCCGTAGGCACTGCATCACATTCTACAGTTGTATCCGCAGGCAATGCTTCGTTAAAGGTTGGTGCCACAGTATCCTGAACCGTGATCACCTGAGTATGCACTGTTTCATTACCACAAGCATCCGTCGCTGTCCAAGTACGCGTTAAGGTATAGTCATTATCACAAGTACCAGCGGTAGTTGTTTCATTAAATGTTACCGTAGCTGTACCACAGTTATCATCAGCAGTTAAAGTCTCAGCCGTAGGCACTGCATCACATTCCACAGTTGTATCCGCAGGCAATGCTTCGTTAAAGGTTGGTGCCACAGTATCCTGAACCGTGATCACCTGAGTATGCACTGTTTCATTACCACAAGCATCCGTCGCTGTCCAAGTACGCGTTAAGGTATAGTCATTATCACAAGTACCAGCGGTAGTTGTTTCATTAAATGTTACCGTAGCTGTACCACAGTTATCATCAGCAGTTAAAGTCTCAGCCGTAGGCACTGCATCACATTCTACAGTTGTATCTACAGGCAATGCTTCGTTAAAGGTTGGTGCCACAGTATCCTGAACCGTGATCACCTGAGTATGCACTGTTTCATTACCACAAGCATCCGTCGCTGTCCAAGTACGCGTTAAGGTATAGTCATTATCACAAGTACCAGCAGTAGTTGTTTCATTAAACGTTACCGTAGCTGTACCACAGTTATCATTAGCAGTTAAAGTCTCAGCTGTAGGCACCGCATCACATTCTACAGTTGTATCCGCAGGCAATGCTTCGTTAAAGGTTGGTGCCACAGTATCCTGAACCGTGATCACCTGAGTATGCACTGTTTCATTACCACAAGCATCCGTCGCTGTCCAAGTACGCGTTAAGGTATAGTCATTATCACAAGTACCAGCGGTAGTTGTTTCATTAAATGTTACCGTAGCTGTACCACAGTTATCATCAGCAGTTAAAGTCTCAGCCGTAGGCACTGCATCACATTCTACAGTTGTATCTACAGGCAATGCTTCGTTAAACGTTGGTGTCACAGTATCCTGAACCGTGATCACTTGAGTATGCACTGTTTCATTACCACAAGCATCCGTCGCTGTCCAAGTACGCGTTAAGGTATAGTCATTATCACAAGTACCAGCGGTAGTTGTTTCATTAAATGTTACCGTAGCTGTACCACAGTTATCGTTAGCAGTTAAAGTCTCAGCTGTAGGCACCGCATCACATTCCACAGTTGTATCCGCAGGCAATGCTTCGTTAAAGGTTGGTGCCACAGTATCCTGAACCGTGATCACCTGAGTATGCACTGTTTCATTACCACAAGCATCCGTCGCTGTCCAAGTACGTGTTAAGGTATAGTCATTATCACAAGTACCAGCAGTAGTTGTTTCATTAAACGTTACCGTAGCTGTACCACAGTTATCATTAGCAGTTAAAGTCTCAGCTGTAGGCACCGCATCACATTCTACAGTTGTATCCGCAGGCAATGCTTCGTTAAAGGTTGGTGCCACAGTATCCTGAACCGTGATCACCTGAGTATGCACTGTTTCATTACCACAAGCATCCGTCGCTGTCCAAGTACGCGTTAAGGTATAGTCATTATCACAAGTACCAGCGGTAGTTGTTTCATTAAATGTTACCGTAGCTGTACCACAGTTATCATCAGCAGTTAAAGTCTCAGCCGTAGGCACTGCATCACATTCTACAGTTGTATCCGCAGGCAATGCTTCGTTAAAGGTTGGTGCCGTCGTATCCTGAACTGTAATAATTTGAATATGTATAGTATCATTACCACAAGCATCAGTAGCCGTCCAAGTACGTGTTAAGGTATAGTCATTATCACAAGTACCAGCAGTAGTTGTTTCATTAAACGTTACCGTAGCTGTACCACAGTTATCATCAGCAGTTAAAGTCTCAGCCGTAGGCACTGCATCACATTCTACAGTTGTATCTACAGGCAATGCTTCGTTAAACGTTGGTGTCACAGTATCCTGAACCGTGATCACCTGAGTATGCACTGTTTCATTACCACAAGCATCCGTCGCTGTCCAAGTACGTGTTAGTGTATAGTCATTATCACAAGTACCAGCGGTAGTTGTTTCATTAAATGTTACCGTAGCTGTACCACAGTTATCATTAGCAGTTAAAGTCTCAGCTGTAGGCACCGCATCACATTCTACAGTTGTATCCGCAGGCAATGCTTCGTTAAAGGTTGGTGCCACAGTATCCTGAACCGTGATCACCTGAGTATGCACTGTTTCATTACCACAAGCATCAGTAGCCGTCCAAGTACGTGTTAAGGTATAGTCATTATCACAAGTACCAGCGGTAGTTGTTTCATTAAATGTTACCGTAGCTGTACCACAGTTATCATCAGCAGTTAAAGTCTCAGCCGTAGGCACCGCATCACATTCTACAGTTGTATCCGCAGGCAATGCTTCGTTAAACGTTGGTGTCACAGTATCCTGAACCGTGATCACTTGAGTATGCACTGTTTCATTACCACAAGCATCCGTCGCTGTCCAAGTACGCGTTAAGGTATAGTCATTATCACAAGTACCAGCGGTAGTTGTTTCATTAAATGTTACCGTAGCTGTACCACAGTTATCATCAGCAGTTAAAGTCTCAGCCGTAGGCACCGCATCACATTCTACAGTTGTATCCGCAGGCAATGCTTCGTTAAACGTTGGTGCCACAGTATCCTGAACCGTGATCACCTGAGTATGCACTGTTTCATTACCACAAGCATCCGTCGCTGTCCAAGTACGTGTTAAGGTATAGTCATTATCACAAGTACCAGCAGTAGTTGTTTCATTAAACGTTACCGTAGCTGTACCACAGTTATCATCAGCAGTTAAAGTCTCAGCCGTAGGCACTGCATCACATTCTACAGTTGTATCTACAGGCAATGCTTCGTTAAACGTTGGTGTCACAGTATCCTGAACCGTGATCACCTGAGTATGCACTGTTTCATTACCACAAGCATCCGTCGCTGTCCAAGTACGCGTTAAGGTATAGTCATTATCACAAGTACCAGCGGTAGTTGTTTCATTAAATGTTACCGTAGCTGTACCACAGTTATCATCAGCAGTTAAAGTCTCAGCCGTAGGCACTGCATCACATTCTACAGTTGTATCCGCAGGCAATGCTTCGTTAAAGGTTGGTGCCGTCGTATCCTGAACTGTAATAATTTGAATATGTATAGTATCATTACCACAAGCATCAGTAGCCGTCCAAGTACGTGTTAAGGTATAGTCATTATCACAAGTACCAGCGGTAGTTGTTTCATTAAACGTTACCGTAGCTGTACCACAGTTATCATCAGCAGTTAAAGTCTCAGCCGTAGGCACTGCATCACATTCTACAGTTGTATCTACAGGCAATGCTTCGTTAAAGGTTGGTGCTACTGTATCCTGAACCGTGATCACCTGAGTATGTACTGTTTCATTACCACAAGCATCAGTAGCCGTCCAAGTACGCGTTAAGGTATAGTCGTTATCACAAGTACCATCTGTTCTGACCTCATTATAATCTACAGTCACAGTTCCACAGCTAGTTGCTGCCGTTAATGTAGGAGCATCTGGAATATCGTCACATTCAACGGAGACATCAGAGGGTAGTGTTTCATTAAAGGTTGGTCCATCAGGATCGGCAATTGTTATTACTTGAACATATTGAGGACTTGTTCTTCCACATGCATCTGTAAATGTCCAAGTATTTGTATAGGTTCCAGTACTAGGACAATTTGGATCAGCCACAAAGCTGCCAGATGTTTTGTTAAGAGTAAAATTACATTTATCTGTTGCAGGTTCTAACAATTGGGCAGCATTCAACCCATCAGAGTCATCACAGTTTATAGTTCTGTCAAGATCATTTGCGGGATTAACCCAAACAGCAGCATCAGGTTGATTTACAATAATACTAGTAGGGTCTTGTAATCCGACCTGACAATTGTCTAAGGTAGCAGAACTCAATGTATTTTGGGTATTGGGATTTAAAATACCATTATATGTAGCTTCGAATTGTAAATCGAAAGATAAATCGCAGCTATCTTCAAGAAAATAGCATTCATCTTTGACTATGATGTCAAAATCAATATTTAATTCGGGACTTAAAACATTTACCAATCCATCGGCTACAAAAAAGGTAAGTTCACCTGTAGTAGCATTATATGTATAAGTAACTCCTAGAGGTAAATTATCTGCTCCATTAAATTGAACCTGAGGTGGTAAGATGGTTGAAACTTGAAGATTAACAGCGTTATCATTACCATTATTCATGATATCAAAACTAAATCCAAGATTATCACCTGGATTTGCAGGATTCATACCAGAATTAAGTGTCATTTCAATTGGATTTAAATCTGGAGCCCATACATCTACTGACAAACCTAAAAGATATAATCCATATGTTTCTTGGTTAGATGTTAAACGTAAAGTTGCAGATGTTTGATTATTACCAATAATTGTATTGAAAACCCCACCATTGTTTAAGTCAAATACAGCAGCATCGAAACCTAATGTATTTAAACTTGCTGGTGTTCTGTTTGTAAAGTCAGTGTTACCAATAGTAATTCTACTATTAAAAAAGTTTGTTGAAGCTCTTTGAGGCGCAGATATATCTACAAAATTTCCTACTACATTTTGGATTTGTAAACGATCTCCACTTAAATCACGATCTCCTTCTAAAGATCCAATCATGATTTTTGTATTTACAGGTCCTATTGGGATAGTTTGAAAACCATTAAAATTAATATCAAAATCATTTACTGAACTTGTTACATGAGCATATCCATCGAATAAGCTTATGTTTTTAGACGGCATTAATGGACTTTCGTATACAAATACTATTTGCCAACCACCCGAAGTACCAGTGTTACCACTAGGGTGTGATGTAAGACTGCCTGTTTTTGCTTCAACATTCGCAACCTGATATGTGCCATATGGATTACTTAAGTTTGTAACTTGAGATGTTATGTCTTTTACACATATATAAGGATCATTACTAAAATGCGTATCTCTACCTCTAAAAATAACTTCATCTGCAGTATATGTGTTGTAATTTGTTTCACCTGGGAGCATTAATTTAACATCGTTATAATTCCAGTTAGGTTGATTATCAGAATTTAAGTTATTGCTATTAGGTTCTTTATCGGCTGCAGCCCAATACAAATATGCTTTTCTTATGGATAGACAAGATAGCGTAGGCTCTGGATTATCGAAAGTAGCATTACTCGAATTAAATGTTGTAGATCCAATTCCAGTATTACCATCGATATCAACATATACATTATCAGTAAAATTGTGGTTACCACTACTACCATTATAACTTGATGTTGCACTACGAGATAACATATTGTTTGCAATCATGGTAAAATCACCTTTTACCGTTTGATTAAAACGAGGTGAGAATGGCTGTTGTACTTGAGCAATTGCATAGTTACCCAACAAAAAGGTGAGTGATAATATTAAATTGCGAAAGCGAATTTCTTTAAGTAAAGTTTTCATAAACCCAAATTGAATTGATGATTTAGCAAGTAAGCTCTAGTTATTATCTTTAGGATCTGGAATTAAAGAAGTAATTATAACAGAATTACTTATTGTATTTCCGTTTTCATCTACTGCTTTTACTTCTGTACAGTTCCATTTATTTATAGTTGTGTTAGCTGGTCTAGATATTTTCAAATAAAACTCAAAAGATTCATTTGGTTTCAATATGTGTTCAGAAAACTGTGATTTTGAAGCTTTATTGAGATTCTTTTGAATAAGTTCAACTTGGTTTTCTTCTTTGAGATTTTGACACTTAGTATTTTTAGAATCTACAAAAAACCTCGTTGATTTTTTTGAAGAGTTTGTTATCTCTAATAAATAAGAGTGCTCTTTTTCATAATTAGGTTTATCTGAACCCTCCTTTATTTTTAAAACTAAAGGTGATTGTCCGTAAATAGCTATTGATACAAACAGACATAAGATAACTGTGGTTAATAGTTTCATATCTAAATTTTTTAATTCAATTTTATTTCTCGCCTAGCGATATACTTTTTGTCAAAACTTAAAAACAACAAAATATAGACACATTAGTGACTACATATTTCATTAGTATTTATAGAGGGAAGTTTTACTAATGTAAATGAAATCTTGAATGGATTAATATTTTTGATTTGGGGTCATTTACATTAATTTTACAAAAGCAAAAGAACTTATATCTAATATTTTATACAAACATTAGAGTTAAAGCGCCAAAATAGTCGTTAAAACGGAAATATGCAACATTTTATCGAAAAAAAATGCTTTTAATCGAAATATGATGAAATCAATTACACTCGTAAGACATGGAAAATCCTCATGGGAATTTGATGTTTCAGACTTCTTAAGACCTTTAAAAAATAGAGGGGTATATGATGTTAAATTAGTTGCTAATCAGTATGTTAGCTTAGGTTTATTACCCAATGTTATATACTCAAGTCCAGCAGTTAGGGCCTTCTCAACATGTAAGATATTTTTAGGGGCATTTAACTTGTCAGAAGATTCTGTTACAATTAAAGATGATTTATACGATTTTGGAGGTGAAAGTGTCATAAACTTTATTAAAAGATTACCCAATGATTACAATTCGGTTATGTTATTTGGTCACAACCATGCTTTTACGTCAATTGCTAATATATTTGGTGATAAGTTTATAGATAATCTTCCAACAAGTGGACTAATTAAGATTAATTTTGATATTTCTGATTGGAAAGATTTAAAACAAGGAACTACAGAATTATTAATAATTCCTAAGGAATTAAGAGCATGACAAAACATAAGAACACTTATATAAATAGAGAGTTAAGTTGGTTACAATTTAATGCACGTGTATTACAGGAAGCTGCTGATGAAACAGTACCATTAATCGAAAGATTACGGTTTTTAGGTATTTTTTCTAATAATTTAGATGAGTTTTTTAAAGTAAGATATGCCACTGTTAAGCGAATTTATGATGCAGGCAAAGGTGGTAAGAGTGAGCTTGGTGGTATTAAAGCTGGTGAGTTATTAGAGGAAATTACAGAAGTAGTTATTGATCAACAAAGAGAAAGTGTTGAAATTTTAAATAAAATAGAACAAGAACTTGAAAGTGAAAATATTTTCATTATTAATGAAACTGAAATTGAAGCCGATCATCATGAATTTATAAAAAACTATTTCTATCAAGAAATTAGCCCTGCATTGGTTGTAATAATATTGGATGAAGATATAGCTCTTCCAGAACTAAAGGATAGTGCAGGTTATTTAACCATTACGATGTCTAATTCAGGAGGAAAAGATCAATATGCGCTTATTGAGATTTCTAAAAGTATGGAGCGTTTTATTGTTTTGCCAAATAGAGGAGAAGCAAACTATATTATAATGGTAGATGATGTTATTAGATATTGTTTAGATGAAATCTTCAATATTTTTAAATACGATTCTATCTCGTCTCATATGATAAAAATAACCCGAGACGGAGAATTAGATTTTGATAGTGATTTAAGTAAAAGTTTTGTAGATAAATTATCTCGAAGTGTAAAAGACAGACAAAGTGGCGATCCTGTAAGGTTTGTTCACGATAAAAATATAGAACCAGATACATTAAATTTCTTATTAGAGCGAATGGAGATAGACTCTAAGGATAGTATTATTCCAGGTGGTCGTTATCATAACCGTAGAGATTATATGGATTTTCCTAGCTTAGGGAGAACAGATTTGCTTTATGACAGAATTAAACCATTACCTGTTAAGGGGTTGAGTTTACAAGAAAGCATTTTCACTACAGTAGCAAAAAAGGATTATTTAGTTTACACGCCATATCATACATTTTCTTATGTTGTTAAATTTTTGCGAGAAGCAGCATTAGATCCTAAAGTAAGAGCTATAAAGATTACTATTTATAGGTTAGCTCAGATTTCTCATGTGGCAAGTTCACTTATAAATGCAGCCAAAAACGGTAAATATGTAACGGTTTCTATAGAGCTGAGAGCACGTTTTGATGAAGAGGCTAATATTAATTATGCAGAGCAGATGCAAGATGCTGGTGTTAATATGTTGTTTGGAGTGCCAGGATTAAAGGTGCATAGTAAAATGTGTGTTATAGAGCGAGAAGAAGACCATAAACTAAAGCGTTATGGATTTATAAGTACAGGTAATTTTAATGAATCAACGGCAAAGTTCTACACAGATTTTACGCTGCTTACATCTAACCCAAAGATTCTTAAAGACATTAATAAAGTATTTAATTTTTTAGAGGTCAACTATATTGTTAATAGATACAAGCATATAATAGCTTCACCGCACTATACCAAAACCAAATTGTTTTCTCTTATTGATAAAGAGATTGAAAATGCCAAAAACGGTAAAACTGCTTACATAAAGCTAAAGATGAATAGTATAAGCAGCTATAAAATGGTCGATAAACTCTATGAAGCAAGTAGAGCAGGTGTTAAAATACAGATGATTGTTAGAGGTTTGTGTTGTTTAGTACCTGGAGTTGAAGGTATGAGTGAAAATATTGAAATTATCAGTATAGTTGATAAGTTTTTAGAACATACGCGTCTATATGTATTTTCTAATAATGACGATCCATTGGTATATATTTCTTCAGCAGATTGGATGACCAGAAATATAGAGCATAGAGTAGAGGTGAGTTGTCCAATTTACGATGAAGATTTAAAGCAAGAACTACAAGATTTATTTGAGATATGCTGGAACGACAATGTAAAAGCTCGTCATATCAATGAAACACAAGATAATACGTATCGAAGAAATGATAAGCCAAAAGTTAGAGCTCAGTTCGATACATATAATTATTACTTAAAAAAGTTAGAAGGATAATATGCTGAAGATTCAAAAATATGCCGCCATAGATATTGGTTCTAATGCGGTAAGATTATTAATTTCAAACATTATAGAACAAAAGGGTAAACCAACTGTATTTAAGAAAAATTCATTAGTACGTGTTCCTATAAGACTAGGTGCAGATGTATTTATTAATGGTGAAGTTTCTGAATACAACCAAGAACGCATGATAGATACCATGGTAGCATTTAGCCTACTTATGAAATCCCATGGAGTAGTTCGTTACAAAGCATGTGCGACATCTGCTATGCGAGAGGCTAATAATAGTGAGGCTCTCACCAAGAAGATTATTGACAGTTGCGGAATCAGTATAGATATTATTGATGGTGAAGAAGAGGCAGCCATCATTGCTGCTACTGATTTAAGCACATATATTGATGAAAACAAGACTTATCTTTATGTAGATGTAGGTGGTGGTAGTACAGAGTTCTCAATTATCCATAACGGTAATAAGGTAAAATCTAAATCTTTTAAAGTAGGAACTGTTAGACTTCTAAATGATATTGTTACCAGAGAAACATGGAGTGAGCTAGAGCAATGGATTAAGGAAAGTACTTCACCTTATGAAAAAATAGATTTAATTGGTTCTGGTGGTAACATTAATAAAATATTTAAAATTTCAGGAAAGCAACTTGGCAAACCTTTAACCTATTTCTATTTAAGCAATTATTACCAAACCTTGCAGCAATACTCATACGAAGAACGTATTACCGAACTCAATTTAAATCAAGATAGGGCGGATGTTATTATTCCGGCAACAAGAATCTACTTATCTGCTATGAAATGGAGTGGAGCTAAGGATATTTATGTTCCAAAAATTGGACTGTCAGATGGTATTATAAAAAGTGTTTATTTTGAAACAGTGTCTAGTGTTTCTGTAGAATAAATTAAGTTGAAATTTACCGTTTAACCACTTTTTTACTACTAAAATCTATACATTTATTCCTGTATTAGAATTTAAATTATATTCGCTGTCTCAAATTAATATTATGAAAAAATTTTTACTTGCCTCTTTATTGATATGCTTTACAACGATTTGCATGGCTCAAGAAGTTCGTTATGGAGTAAGAGGTGCACTTAATGTATCTAATCTAGATTTTGATCCAGATGCAAATTTTGACAATCAACATAGAAATGGTTTTGCATTTGCTGGATTTGTTGATTACGGTTTTTCTGAAGATTTGTCTTTACATACAGAATTACAATGGTCTGCAGAAGGCGGTAAGGATGAAGGTCTTAGAGCAGATTACATACAAATGCCAATTTTATTAAAATTATCAACTTCAGATAGATTGTCTTTTATGGCAGGACCTCAGGTAGCATTAAAAACATGGAAAAATAATGATGGCTTTTCAACATTTGCATTTTCTGGTGTTGTTGGTGCAGAATATATGATAACTGATGAGTTGTTTGTTGATGCAAGATTTTCTTACGGATTAACAAACATCTTAGATGAAGATGACATACCAAATCTAGAAGCTAAAAACCACGTAATGCAATTTGGTTTTGGAATAAAGATTTAAGAAAAATCAACTTTTAATTATAAAAAAAGCTTCAATATTACTTGAAGCTTTTTTTATTATCCATGTACAGTTTCCTTTTTGCCTAAATCTTTCATGATGTCTGCCTCATATTCAAGAAGTTGTTGCCATTTTTGGTCTACTTCTTTTCTGTCTCCATATTGCCTTGCAAAATTTAAAAACATAGTGTAGTGGTTGGCTTCGCTAATCATTAATTTTCTGTAGAATTTAGCCAATTTTTTGTCTTCCAATTCTTCGGAGAGTAATCTAAAACGTTCGCAGCTACGTGCTTCGATTAGTGCTGCATAAAGTAATCTGTGAGTCAATTGTGTAGTTCTGCTTCCACCTTTTGGGAAAAACTTTAAAAGGGCAAGTACATAATCATCTTTGCGATCTCTGCCAAGCGTCCAGCCACGTTCTAAAATAAGGTCGTGTACCATTTTAAAGTGACTCATTTCTTCTTCAACTAAATCAATCATTTCTTGTACAAGTTCTGTGTATTCTGGGAAACCAACAATCAAAGAAATGGCAGTACTCGCTGCCTTTTGCTCACAGTAAGCATGATCGGTAAGTATTTCTTCAATATTCTTTTCTACAATGTTTACCCACCTTGGGTCTGTTGGAAGTTTGAGACCTAACATAGTTTTAATGTTTTTTGGTTTGAATGAAATTTGCTTTTCCTTTATCGTTGATCAGTATTTTATGATGAGATACCTTATCTGTTTCAGGTATAGCATACATAACATCTATAGCCACTGTATTGGTATAGCTTGGGTCGTCATCTAATTGTATAGCATTTAAAATAGCAAGTTTGTCAAAGTTATAAAGCTCTGAGCCTTTTAATAAATTAGGGTTAAAGTTAAATGCTGTATTCGCTTTTTGTTTATCAAAGCTTTTGTTGTAGATAACCTTGTTGTCCTTTTCAACTAAAATATCGAACTTAAAATTACGATAATACGTTTGATAATTAATGGTGTCTTTTATTTTAGTGAATAGCACACTGTTGTCCATATCAGTGTAGGTCTTTATCTTTACTCTAAAGCCATTGTTTAGTGTAGTGTCAACTTGGCGTTCTGTATAGCTTTCAGGTTTATAAACATCTATTTGTACAGATACGGTTTTGTTAAATTCTTCAATATCTTTTGCTAAAGCTTGATTTTTGGTAATGCGACCTTCACAACTTGTAAAACCAAGAACTATAATTAAGAGTAAACCAAGTATATTTCTCATATGCTTATATATCTAATCCGAAAGTTTTCTTCAGTAATTCTATATTAGGATTCTTTTCTTTTAGCTTTTCATACTTTTCTCTCGGTGTAAAAGCGTATTTTTTTGCAACTTCTTCATTCACGGTAATCTCTAAATGAAGGTCATAATTTTTTAAGGCTTTACGCAAATAGGCAAGAAGCGGAAATTGAGCACGCTCTAGCTCAATCTTGTTGGTATTGTTCGAATAGGTAAGATGAATGGCAGTGTCCTTTAGTTTTGGCTTATCCATCTGTAATATAGAAGCTAATATCTTTTCACCTTTTTTAGATACTGAAACTGTATATTCATTCCAAGCTTTTGTTAATGCTTCTTGAGAAACAGGCTCTTTTGGTAAATCTTCTTCATCAATAACAACATCTAATTGTCGTATTTGATGTTCCTTTTTTTCTCTAATGCTTTTTAAAGATAACCCAGAAGTTGATTTTTTGGCTGTATCAATTGAAATTTTTGGAATTGTAACAGGCTCAGAAACTGTAGCAACTGGCTGTTGCTTTTCTTCCTTTTTCTCAATTTTTGGTTGCTGAACAGCAGGTCTTGCTTCTTCTTTTGTTTTATTAACAGGAATTGGAGTAATACCCTTTGCCTGAAAATACGATGGAGGAATTATGAAATGTCCATCATTTTTTTTTTCTCCATCAAAAGTGATAGAGGCTAATTGCATAAGTGTTAACTCAACAAGTAATCTTTGATTTTTACTTGTTTTGTACTTTAAATCGCAATCATTGGCAAGCTCAATGCCCTTGAGCAGGAAGGTGTTTGAGGTTTTTCTAGACTGCTCAACATACTTCTGTTTGGTTTCTTCACCAACTTCTAATAAATCTATAGTGGCTTGATTTTTACAAACCATTAAATCTCTGAAATGTGAAGCCAAACCAGCAATGTAATGATGACCATCAAAACCTTTGGATAATATAGTGTTAAACTGAACCAATAAATCCGGAATCTTATTTTCTAAGATTAAATCAGTGCTTTCAAAATATGTTTCGTAATCTAAAACATTAAGATTTTCGGTTACGGCGTGTCTGGTTAAATTTTTACCGGAAAAACTTACAACCCTATCAAAAATAGATAAAGCATCTCGCATGGCGCCATCAGCTTTTTGGGCAATAATGTGTAACGCATCATCTTCAGCTTTTATGCCTTGTTCTTCTGCTATGTACTTTAAGTATTCTTTAGCGTCAGTTACGGTAATACGCTTAAAGTCAAATATTTGACAACGTGATAAAATCGTTGGAATAATTTTGTGCTTTTCGGTAGTTGCCAATATAAAAATGCAATGCTTTGGTGGCTCTTCTAATGTTTTAAGAAAGGCATTAAATGCAGCCTGAGAAAGCATGTGTACCTCATCTATAATATAGACTTTATATTTACCCACCTGAGGTGGAATTCTAACCTGATCGGTTAAATTTCTAATATCGTCTACAGAGTTATTAGAAGCCGCATCAAGCTCAAAAATATTGAAAGCAAAGTCTTCATCTTCGCTAGTGTTACCATCACTATTAATCATTTTTGCGAGGATACGTGCACATGTAGTTTTACCGACACCACGTGGACCAGTAAACAAAAGTGCTTGAGCTAAATGATTATTTTCAATAGCATTAAGAAGTGTATTTGTAATAGCTTGTTGCCCTACAACATCCTTAAAGGTTTGTGGTCTATACTTACGTGCCGATACTACAAAATGCTCCATTGAAAAGTAACTGAAACACAAATTTAAGAATAACCTCTAAATAGACATTTCTATAGGTTAAAATTTAATAGGAGTTATTAACAATTTATGTAATTTTGACAGCTAGTAAATCGCCTTATCGATTCTAATTTAATTAGGGTAGGAAAGTCCGAACACCATAGTGCAAGCATAGTGGTTAACAGCCACCAGCCGAGAGGTTAGGAAAAGTGCAACAGAAAGGATGTACAGGTAATGCTGTAGTGAAATCAGGTAAACTCTATGTGGTGCAATGTCATGTATACCAACGTTTGAGGGCTGCACGTTCAATGTTGGAGGGTAGGCAGCTAAAGTTTGCTGGTAACAGTAAGCGTAGATAAATGATAAGGGTCGAGACGATTACTGTCTCGATACAGAATTCGGCTTATAGGTTTGCTTAACTATAAAAAACCCTTTATTAAAATAGTAAAGGGTTTCTTTTTGTATTTGAGATTTTTATTCAGGATAATAGCTTAAATCTGGACGAACTTTAGCTTCTACTTCATTGTATTTAGTGGCGAGCTTAATAACTTCCCAAAATGTAGCTTGACTTTCATCTCCTAAAAGTTCATCATCATCTTCACCGTCTTGTGCTATGGCTAACTCACTTTCACCAGCTACAGAGACCATATAGTAACTTTCTTCGCTGCCAAATCCACTGTGATATACCTCATATCCATTTTTAACACCTTTTGTTTCAAACATCTCTTTAATTTTTGCCATACCTTCATTCATTGCTTTTGCATTTTTTGGAGCGTAATACAAAAAGTGATATTCTCTTTCGTTTTTATCCTTTGTACTGTAGCCTTCTGGCATGTATGATAACTGAGGAATGAAATGTATAATCTCGTTACTATGAGAATCATAACATTCATCCATTCCCTCAAACATTTTACCCATTTCTTCCTCACCAATTTTCTTCGCAAGACCTTCCATTGGGTTGGTGTCTAACTCAGCCATGTTCTTGATGGGTGATACATAAACATAACGACCATCTTCCACACTAATGGTTGTCCAACTCATACCTTCAATTTTATTCTCGTCACAGCTTTTCTTTAGCTTTAGTGCCAATTCTTCATATTTTGGCATCATTTCAAACTTTACATTGTCTGTATGTACAACAAACATTGTAGGTTGCTCTTCTTCTTGTGAATTTGAAAAGTTTACAGTAAAAACTGTTAATAAGAGAATTAGTAATCCCGTTTTTAAATTCTTCATAATAATTTGATTTAATTGGTTAGTAAAATATTTAATAGCAAGTACTAACAAAGAGGCTAATTAAATCGTAGATAAACAGGACAGGTATACTTATCTAAAAATCAGAATTTTATACAGCTAAATTAATGAAAAATTTAATTTAAGATTTATACTACAAAATGTAACTTAGGAAAAAGCTAAGAATCAATAAAGATTATGAAGTAAAAATAGATACTTTTTAAGCAAAGAAACTAAACATATTGCCGCCATATTTTTTTGAGTGAGAGTAATGCGCTAAAAGACTTAAATCAGTATGTTTAGAGTGTTCTATAATTAAAAGACCTTCTTCTTCTAGTAGGTTATTTTCAAAAACCAATTGAGGGATTTTTGAGAATAAATCAACCTCAAAATCATAAGGAGGATCAGCAAAAATGATACTATACTGTTGTCCGAAATTTTCTAAAAATTTAAAGACATCACTTTTTATTGTTTTTATTGGCATTTCAAACAATTCAGCTGTATCATTTATAAATTTTATACAAGCGTAGTGATCATCTACTGCTGTAATGTCTTCAGTTCCTCTAGAGGCAAACTCGTAACTAATGTTGCCAGTACCAGAAAATAGGTCTAATACAGAAATATCATCAAAATAATACTGGTTATTAAGTATGTTAAACAAGGCTTCTTTGGCCATGTCTGTAGTTGGGCGAACAGGTAATTTAGCAGGAGCTATAATTTTTCTGCCTTTATATGTTCCGGAGATGATACGCATTAAAAAGTGTTTAGAATCAAATAGTGGTGGTGTAGCTTATCTGAGCTTACCTCTTCTGAATAGTTATAACTAAAGTTAAGTTTTTCAAACTCAACGTGTCTTATGTATGTGTAGATTAGATTATATAATTCGTCGTTTTTATCAATATTTCCACTTAAATAAATTATTGTGGTTTCAACATCTAGTTTTAGTTGTTCAAAAACAAAGAGAACATAGTAAATAAAATCTTCTTTACTGTGATATTCAAAAACATTAAATAGTTGAAGTTGTTCGTTTTCTATAACCGATATCTCAATCATAGAGCTGTTAACGTGGAGGTACACATTAGCATTATTGCTTTTAATAGTTTTTTGCAAAACTGAATCTATTAAAACCGTAGAGGAATGCTTATATGTAAATTCGCCAAAGGTTTCAAAAATATAGTTGTTGATATTAATGTATGGTATGTATACGTTGACACTCTCATTTACTGCAATATCATCATATGTGATAAAATCTGTCTTTAAGATTTTTGTATTGAATTTTAAATAATCTGCTTTGTTGTTTTCGTCATAAAGTTCTTTTGGCACCAGAGTGGACAATTCATTTTGATGTATAACCGTAATAGCATCAAATTCATCTGAGAAAATAGAGTTGGCACTCAATTCGGTTTTTAGACGATTTAGAACATCAAAAGGATTTAGTTTATGATGAAATGAAATGCTATTAAGAAACTCAATAGTATTAGATGTTCTGTTTAGTATACAAAAACAAAGCCCATTCAAATTAACTTGAATGGACAGTTCTTTAATGTTATTTTTAGTCAAAATTATTCCTTTGTTGAAAGGTCTTTACCCCAGTTTCCGCTAGTGTTAACTTCTTCCATAGAACCAATTTTCACGGTTTCACCTTTAACACCTGCAATAGAAACAGCTTGCTTTTCTTTCTCTATTAGATATTTTTCTTGGCCATCTAAAACAATAGCTTTATCAACGCTAGCTTCAAATACTGGAATTTCTTCTATTTTACCAGCTTCTAGTTTAAATTTAGCACCTTCTTTACCAATACCAACATTAGCCATGTTTTTATAGCGACTATCTCCTTTAAAGATAGAGTCTTTTACATTCCAATAATCTAATGTGTCTATTAGAGTGATAGTTTTAAACGTTTCTACACCACCAAACGCACGAGTTCTTTCTACGTCTAAAACTGTACTATCTCGTCTTTGTGTAATAGGAATACTATCGTTTTCTACAAAATCTATAAGCTTATCAAAGCTGCCTGCATATTCTCCTTTTACTTCTTTGTAAGCTATTTGAGAATCTCTAATATCTACTAATCTATCTATTACAACTTTGTAACGCTCAACCTTTAGTTTGTTGAATTCTATTTCCTTGTATACAGACATAAAGGTAATGTAACCAAGAAATATAATAAGTGCCCATAGTACTAGGTTAAGTACTGGTTTTAATTTTTTAGGAACAAATTTGTCAATTAACCATACAATTAGGATAGTTAAGAGTATAATACCAATTATAGCTGCAATTACCATTTTTTAGTTTTTATTTATTAATTAGCTGTCTCGCAAATCTACAATTTTTTTTTATTGAGAAAAACTATCTAAATAAAAATCATTCAAAATTAAGATAGGTTTTTAATGAAGGTATATATATATTATATTGCTCACAATTTAATTCTCTATGATTACTAATGCTTCTGCATTTTATTCGCTTTTAAAGTCTAAATTTCCGTTTGTGCCTACTGCTAAGCAAGATAAGGTGTTAATGCAGTTGTCTCAATTTATTTTTGACACCTCTTCTAATCAAACTTATTTGTTAAGAGGTTATGCTGGTACAGGAAAAACAAGTATTGTTGGTACAATAGTTAATAACCTCTGGCAAGCAAAGAAAAGCGCTGTTTTGTTGGCACCAACAGGTAGAGCAGCTAAAGTCATCTCTAACTATTCAAAAAAAGAAGCATTTACAATACATAAGAAGATTTACTTTCCTAAAAAAGAAAAGGGAGGTGGTGTTAAGTTTGTTATGCAGCCAAACAAGCATAGAAACACCATTTTTATTGTAGATGAAGCATCTATGATACCAGACACGCCATCGGATTCAAAACTATTTGAAAACGGTTCGCTATTAGATGATTTAATGCAATATGTATATTCTGGTCATCAGTGTAAGCTATTATTAATAGGAGATAAAGCCCAATTGCCACCAGTAAAATCTGATTTAAGTCCAGCGCTAGATTCAGATAAGTTAAGTCTTAATTATAACAAGAATGTTTCTGGCGAAGAATTAGATGAAGTTGTTAGACAAGAGCAAGACTCTGGTATTCTAGAAAATGCAACTGAGCTAAGAGCTACTTTAGAATCAGGGTTTTACGAGAGTTTTAAATTCAATGTTACAGCTTATGAAGACATTGTTAGATTAGTAGATGGTTACGAAATTATGGATGCCATTAATGATGCTTACAGTAGCAATGGTTATGAAGAAACAGCAATCATAGTTCGTAGCAATAAAAGGGCAAATCTTTACAACAAGCAAATAAGAGAGCGTATTTTATTTAATGAGAGCGAATTGTCT
The DNA here is from genome assembly GCF_022810765.1 of Winogradskyella sp. MH6. Taxonomy (NCBI): domain Bacteria; kingdom Pseudomonadati; phylum Bacteroidota; class Flavobacteriia; order Flavobacteriales; family Flavobacteriaceae; genus Winogradskyella; species Winogradskyella sp. MH6. The sequence continues at coordinate 2,961,914 of NZ_CP094494.1, forward strand.
GCAGGTGATTATCTCATGGTGGTTAAGAACAACTACTTTTGGATTAAACCAACAACAGAAGCAGGCTTTATAGCTAATGGAGATATTGTTGAAGTTTTAGAAATCTTCAGTATTAAAGAATTATACGGTTTTAAGTTTGCTGAAGTTAAAGTAAAAATGGTCGATTATCCTCGTATGAGACCTTTTGAGACCGTCTTGCTTTTAGATACAATTGATGCTGAAAGCGCCTCATTAAGTTATGATGATTCTAATAAGCTTTATCAAGAAGTTGCTAAAGATTATGCTAATGAGACGAGTAATTACAAGCGTTTTTTAGGTGTTAAAAACAATAAATATTTTAATGCGCTTCAAGTTAAATTTTCTTATGCCATAACCTGTCATAAGTCTCAAGGTGGGCAATGGAATACTATTTTTGTAGAGCAACCTTATTTGCCAAATGGTATGGATAAAGATTACTTACGTTGGTTGTATACAGCTGTAACACGTGCAAAAGAGAAACTTTATCTTATAGGATTTAAAGATGAAATGTTTGTTGAAAACGACGCTAATTAAAAGAGAAAACTTTATTTTTGAATACCGATAAAGCAGATATATGAAGATTATATCCATGATTCCTGCACGTTATAGTGCTTCTCGTTTTCCAGGTAAGCTAATGCAAAATTTAGCCGGAAAATCAGTTATATTGAGAACTTACGAAGCTACTGTTGCCACCAATCTATTCAGTGAAGTTTATGTTGTAACAGATAGTGACATTATTTATAATGAAATTGTAAATAATGGAGGTAAAGCTATAATGAGCCAAAAAGAACATGAATCTGGTAGTGACAGAATTGCAGAAGCTGTTGCAAATGTAGATTGTGATATTGTTGTAAACGTACAAGGTGATGAGCCTTTTACAGAAGCAGAAAGTTTACGAAAAGTACTAGAAGTTTTTAAAGAAGACGAACAAAAAGAAATTGATTTAGCCTCTTTAATGGTAGAAATTACAGATTGGGAAGAAATAAATAATCCAAATACAGTTAAGGTTATTGTAGATCAGAATAATTTTGCGTTATATTTTTCTAGAAGTCCTATTCCGTTTCCGAGAGATAAAGAAGCAGGAGCAAGATATTTTAAACACAAAGGAATTTATGCCTTTAGAAAACAAGCTTTGTTAGATTTTACCGTTTTACCAATGCAGTTTATTGAAGCTACTGAGAAGATTGAATGTATTCGATATTTAGAATATGGTAAAAAAATTAAAATGGTAGAAACCGAAGTGCAAGGAGTAGAAATTGATACACCTGAAGATTTAGAAAAAGCTAAGCGTTTGTGGAAATAGATTACAGCAACATAAAAGTAATTGGTTTTGATGCTGATGATACGCTTTGGGTTAACGAAACCTATTTTAGAGAGGCAGAAGAAGAAGTAGGCCATTTGTTGTCACATTATGAGACACCAAATAAAATAGACCAGGAACTTTTTAGAATGGAGATGAAAAATCTTCCAACCTATGGTTATGGAGTAAAGGGTTTTGTGTTGTCAATGATAGAGTTAGCAATAGAATTGTCTAATGGTAGAGTTTCAAATGAAATAGTTGGTAAGATTTTAGATATTGGTAAAAACATGATCAATAAGCCAATTGAATTGTTAGATGGAGTAGAAGATGTTTTAAAAACCTTATCCAAAGATTACAGATTAATCCTAGCAACTAAAGGAGATTTGTTAGATCAAGAGCGTAAACTAGAAAAGTCTGGGTTGTTAGATTATTTTCATCATATAGAGGTTTTGAGCGAAAAACAAGAAGCTAATTATGAAAAGCTCTTGAAACATTTAGACATTAAACCCTCAGAATTTTTAATGATAGGTAATTCATTAAAGTCTGATATTTTACCATTGGTAAATATTGGTGCTAAGGCCATTCATGTGCCTTTTCACACAACTTGGCAGCACGAAAAAGTAAGTAAAAAAGAAACAAACGGGTTAGAGTATAAAACTGTTGATAATCTAAAAGAGATTTTAAGTTTTATAAAGACTAAATAAATAAACTAAGTTTTTATTTTTGTTAAAGATTAAATATTAAATGATATATAAAAATTATCCAATGGTGTCCAGAATTGTTTTTGGGCGCGGAAGTTTTAATCAGTTAGATGAAATTTTAGCTCCTAAGCGAAAAGGACGCAATGCACCATTTATATTTTATGTAGATGATGTCTTTAAGGGTAATCATTGGCTAACTTCAAGAATTACGTTGTCTTATAAAGACAAAATAGTTTATGTACCTACTAAAGAAGAACCAAAAACCTCTCAGATAGACCAATTAGTAGAAGATATTATATTAGAATATAGTGAGTTACCTTCGGGTATTATTGGTATTGGAGGTGGCATTGTAATGGATATTGCTAAGGCTGTATCATTGATGTTAACTAACAAAGGGCAATCTAAAGATTATCAAGGTTGGGATTTAATTAAAAATCCAGCCGTATATCATGTTGGTATTCCTACGATTTCAGGTACAGGAGCTGAAGTATCTAGAACTACAATTTTAACAGGTCCAATACGTAAATTAGGTATTAATAGTGATTATACACCTTTCGACCAGGTTATCTTAGATCCTGAATTAACAAAGGATGTTCCTAAAAATCAGTGGTTCTATACAGGGATGGACTGCTTTGTACACTGTGTAGAATCTCTCAATGGCACCTATTTAAATGCCTTTAGCCAAAGCTATGGCGAAAAGGCCTATGAACTTTGTCAAGAAATTTTCTTAAGCGATAGTCTATCTGAAGAAGAGTCTCAAGATAAACTAATGATGGCATCATGGCACGGAGGCATGAGTATAGCCTATTCGCAGGTTGGTGTAGCCCATGCTATGAGTTATGGATTAGGCTACCTTCTTGGAGTTAAACATGGTATAGGAAACTGTATTGTATTTGATCATTTAGAAGACTATTATCCAGAAGGAGTAGCCATGTTTAAAAAGATGAAAGAAAAGCATGGTATTGAATTACCACAAGGTATTTGTGCTGGGCTGGATGATAATCAGTTTAACACCATGATAGATGTGGCACTTAGCCTAGAGCCGTTATGGGAAAATGCCGTTGGTAAAAACTGGAAAACTATAATTACCAGAGATGTGCTTCTAAAGCTCTACAAAAAAATGTAAAATGCGTTGGTTAGCAAAATTCATTTATTTCAAACTTTTAGGTTGGAAAATTGTAGGTAACACTAATTTCTCAAAAGACAGTATAAAAAAAGCTGTAATCATTGGTGTACCACATACGAGTTGGCACGACTTTTACATTGGTATTTTATTAAGAAAAGTAGCATGTGTTAAAACCAATTTTATAGCTAAGAAAGAACTGTTTCGTTGGCCATTTGGTTATTACTTTAGAGCTGTTGGAGGAAAAGCTTTAGACCGAACTTCGGGTCAAAACAAAGTTGAAGCTATTGCTAAACTATTTGAAGAAGAGGAAGAGTTTAGATTAGCTCTTGCGCCAGAAGGGACACGAAAAAAAGTGGATAAATGGAGGACAGGATTTTATTACATAGCTAAAGCAGCTAAAGTGCCTATCATTATGTTTACTTTTGATTTTAAAAATAAGCAAAACAAAGTTTCAGAACCGTTTTATCCTACAGATAATATTGAAGATGATTTTAGATATATGAAAGCTTTTTACAAAGGAGTAGAAGGTAAGGTAAAAGCATATAGCTAGAATTTTGGCACAAGATTTGTTTTATATATAATACATGCAATGAAACATAAAGTAAACTTTTAAGTCCCTAAAAAGAAACATTGCCTCAAAGAGCTATCAAATTAATTTGGTAGCTTTTTTTCTGCCATATATTTATCGAGAAGATAGTTGGTCTGGGATTGTAATTTCTTTTTAAAAAAACCGCTACCACCCAACAATAATCCTTTAAAACCAATAGCTTGCTTTGCCCAATTATGAAGATTGAAATCATCAGTATGCTTAATTATTAATCCATCTTTAAACTCAAACCTAGCATCAATTTTATTGTGAACTTTTCTTCCTGTTTTGCTAAAGGTATAGAATGCTTCCCAATGTGCAGAATTTTCGGTAATGTTGGTAGCTTCAATTTTAAAGTCTTTTCCTTTTTGGGACTCACAAAGCATTTTCCACATTGCTCTAGCGCGCTCTGCTTTTAAAACACCAAAAGCAGGATCTTCGAAAACGACATCTTTGTGGTAATAAGAAGTCATTTTATTAGCATCGAGTTGATGAAATGCTTGATAAAAACAAACTATTAAGTCTTTCATATTCAGTTTTATACATGATAAATGTAAATTTTATTCAACTTTTTTAAAACCCACATAATCATAATTACGTAAGTAAAGTACAAACAAAAAACTTATATAATCATGAAAATTAAAAATCTAATTCAAAACCAAAATTCAAAACTAATAGCAGCTATGGTTGTTATGGTATCATTTTTAGCAACATCGTGTAGTGATGATGATGATAACAACAATGGAGATAATCAAACAATTAGCCTTTTTGCCTCAAACAATTCTAATGGTAATATTACAGTTTATGACGTTACGTCTAGCCAAGATATTATGACAAAAACTTTAATGACCACTTCAACAGCTGCAGATGGAATCTATTATAATAAGAGTACTGAGTCAGTTTTTCAAGCATCTAGATCAGGAAATAATCTTGAAGGATTCTTAAATGTAGATAACCTAGTAAATGGTACTGCTATTAATGTTGGTGTAACTGGTACTAGTGATATGATGAGTCCAAGAGAAGTTGCAGTTAGTGGTAATTTATTTGTTGTAGCTGATAATGCAGATGTAGATGGTGATACAAACACACCAGATGGTAGATTGTATGTTTATACTATGGCTAATGGAAGTTTTTCATTAAGAAATGTAATTACAACAAACTTTAAACTTTGGGGAATTACTTTTAACGGAAATGATTTATATGCTGTTGTAGATGCAACCAATGAATTAGCTGTTTTTACAAATTTCTTATCAAATACTACAACAACTACATTAAATGCTTCTAAGCGTATTGCAATAGAAGGAATAATAAGAACTCATGGTATAACTTACGATGCTGGTTCGGATGTTTTAGTGATGACAGATATTGCATTAGCGTCTAATGGACAAGATGATGGTGGTTTTCATGTAATAGAAAACTTTACTAATAAATTAAATGCTACCTCTAATGGAGGAACATTAGCGTTATCTAGCCAAACACGTGTTGCTGGTAGCTCTACATTATTAGGAAACCCAGTAGATGTAGCTTATGATGCCAATACTCAAACAGTTTATATCGCTGAAGCTGGTAATGGAGGAGGAAGAATTTTAGCCTTCAATAATATTGGCTCTGGTGGTAACTTAGTGCCATTTTACAATAGTGCTTTAGCATCGGCTTCGTCGGTGTATTTATCTAACAATTAATATTTTTTTGAGTTTTAAAATTGTTATGAGAAAGAAGAGGCTTCCTTTAGTTAGGAAGCCTTTTTTATTTCAAGTTACTTTTGTAATGCCTTATTTTATCACTTAGTTTTCTCAAATGCTGATAAACAAACGCATTGGTTTTTACATAGTAAAATGAGATGAAACAAACAGTTGTTAAAAATAAAGCAGCACCAATTATGGCTTGCCATGGCAACAAGGTTTTACCAATAAGTTGATGCAGTCCTATACCAGTAAAACTTCCATATATAATTATAAAGTGGATAACATAAATAGATAACGTTTTTTGCCCAATTTTAAGTAATAACGGTTGTTTTATGTAATCTTCAGCTGCATAGAATATAGCAAACAGTAATAGTACATTACCTAGTCTTATAAAAAGGTAGTTGTAGTTAGCTACACCTTTAAAAAGCTCAAAATCTGTTAAATAATAAAGCTTCATTAAAAGCCAACCCGATTTAAATATTAAAGCGAGTCCAAAAACAACGAAACCCAAAATTATACTCAGCTTAAACTTTGGACGCTCTATATATCTGTAGAAAATAGTGGCTATAAATGCACCAAAAGCAATATAGCCAAACCACGGAATGATATTAAAAACTGATCCATAATCTTTAGTTAACCAATTGGCAAATACTTTTGGGACATTGGGTAAATCTAAATATCTATAAAGTGGCTCGGTAAGGAAAATAGCAAATCCTAAAAGGCACATTAAAATTGAAAACAAAAGTGTTTTTTTAAAGGTTAACTTATAAATACCCACAACTAATATTAGGGATAACCCAATACACTGTAAAACATCAACAAGTAGGAAATATGGTGAATTAAAATCACCATAAAACCATTGGAAAATTGGAGCACGCAAAAGATATCCTATACCTATAAGCAACAAGCCTCTGTATAAACCTTTTTTCATTCTAAAGGCTACATCTCCGCTACGTTTAGCTTTAATCAACAGATAAGAAAATATTAACCCTGAAATGGTAAAGAATGTTGGAGCAGTAATACCTCTAAAATATTTCCATATAGAAAATGCAGTATTATGATCGTCTCTGTAAGATACGTCTAAAAGTGTATCTATAAAATGACCTTGTAGCATCATTAAGATGGCAAAGGCTCTTACAGCATCAATAAAATAAAGACGTTTTTTGCTCAATTTTTGGTTGGTTGAGTAACAAATATAGGATTTAGTAATTAATCCTTTTTTCAAAAATTAAAGTTCTGAGATAATAGCATAAAAAAGAGGGCAGAAGCCCTCTTAAATATAATATGCATACAATGCTATTCTGCTGATTCTTCCATGGTGTGATATACATTCTGTACATCGTCGTCTTCTTCAAGTTTTTCTAGAAGTTTCTCTACATCTTCAGCTTGTTCGGCTGTTAATTTTTTAGTCACTTGCGGAATACGCTCAAAACCAGAGGAAATAATTTCAATTTTATTTTCTTCTAAATAGGATTGTATATTACCAAAACTTTCAAATGGTGCGTATATCATAACGCTTGTTACTTCATTTCCATCTTCATCCTCATCAGTATCTTCAAAAATTTCTTCAACACCAAAATCTATAAGCTCTAATTCTAATTCTTCTAAGTCTAAATCATCACCTTTTATTTTAAAATTACAGGTATGATCAAACATAAAAACTACAGAACCTGATGTACCTAAACTTCCATCACATTTATTAAAATAGCTACGAACATTAGCAACGGTACGTGTATTGTTGTCGGTTGCAGTTTCTATTAGTACAGCTATGCCATGTTGTGCATAACCTTCAAAAAGTACTTCCTTATAGTCACCTTGGCTTTTGTCTGATGCACGTTTTATAGCACGCTCAATATTGTCTTTAGGCATGTTTACAGACTTAGCGTTCTGTATTACAGCTCTTAAACGAGAGTTACTGTCTGGATCTGGCCCACCTTCTTTTACTGCCATTACAATGTCTTTACCAATACGAGTAAAGGCCTTACTCATAGCAGACCATCGTTTCATTTTTCTTGCTTTTCTAAACTCAAAAGCTCTTCCCATAGTGTTTAAAATTTATTCGCGTAAAAGTAATTAAATATGTTAATTATTTAAAGTCTATTCTTCAGCTTCTACAATGGCTTCAATAGCCTCTGCTAAATCGAAATCTTTTTGTGTAACTCCACCTGCATCATGTGTAGATAGTGATATGTTTAAAACATTGTACACATTACTCCAATTGGGATGATGATTCAATGCTTCGCACTCAAAAGCAATTCTGCTCATGGCACTAAAGCAATCCTTAAAGTTGTCAAACTCAAGTTCTATATGTATAGCATTATCATAATATTCCCATTCTGGAAAGTGAAGCAATTTCTTTTCAATAGTAGATTCGTCTAGTTTCATGTGTTAATATTTATTTTTTTCAAAGGTCACATGGAACACCCAATTAACATTCTTCTGTGTGTCTATAAATTAGTCATGGGTGTTTCATAAATTGAATTATTAATTACTCGAAATTAATAAAATACAATGTGGTTGTCAAGCTTATTTTGTAAGTTCTTCTAAAACCTTATCACTTGTAATTTGAAGATGCTTAGGTAGTTTGTTAAACTTTGGTAATACAGCGAGATAACGATCGTCATTAGTTGTGTAAACGTGTTTTAATAAGAACTTTTTAGGACTAATTGCTTCTAAAATTTGCTTTACAAATTCATCATGATGTACCAAATCTGTACTCCCTAAATGAAATATTCCATATTTCTCACGGTTGATGATATAATGAATTTGTTGTGTTACTTTTTTGTCTAGTGTAACATTCATTATTAAGTTAGGAAAGATTTCGACCGATTCATTTTCAGAAATAAATAGTTTCATTTCTTGTATTCTCGGACATTGCTGCCCAAAAACCATAGGTAATCTTAACACAGCTACTTGCTTTTTGGGTAAGCGAAGTAGCATGTTTTCAATTTTTATCTTAAAATGTCCGTAAATACTGTGACTTAGCGTTTTATCTAGTTCGTAACTTGGATATTTACTGTAGGCATCAAAAACATTGGCTGAAGAAAGGAAGATTATTTTTGTACCATACTCCAATGCATATTCAGCTATGTGTTGGTGAGCAATGGTCTGAGCATTAAAATCTCCTCTCAAGGCTGAAATTATAATAGTAGGCTTTGTAGCTTCTAAAATTTCATAAACATCATCCTCTTCAACATTATAATGAAAAAATTGCTTATTACTCTCAAATACGTTTTTTGGAGTTCTATAAGTTCCAAAAGTCTTAAAATAAGGGCCCAATTCTTTATAGATCGTGTTACCAAGGTAACCGCTAGCACCAAGAATTAGGATTCTGTGTTTGCTTAAATTCTTCTTCATCAACTCCTTCAACCTATTTAAAACTCACTATCCTTTATAAAATGGAAGCTTTACTACAGTAGCTGGAATAGCCTTTTTACGTACTTGAATATTTATTTTGCTATCAACTGTAGAGAAAACTTTAGGTACATATCCTAGTCCTATACCAATGCCTAAACTTGGGCTCATAGTACCAGATGTTACATTACCAATGATATTACCGTTGTTGTCTACAATATCGTAACCTTGACGAGGAATACCTCTTTCATCTAATTTAAAAGCCACCAATTTACGCTCTGGTGTACGTTCTTTTTCAGCTTGTAAAGCTTCGCTATTTGTAAATTCCTTGTTGAATTTGCACACCCAACTTAAACCTGCTTCAATAGGTGATGTGGTATCGTCGATATCATTTCCATACAAGCAATAACCCATTTCTAGACGAAGCGTATCTCTTGCAGCTAGTCCAATTGGTTTTATACCAAAGTCAGCACCAGCTTCTAATACTTTATCCCAAATTTGTTTTACTTCAGAGTTTTTACAATAAATCTCAAAGCCACCACTACCTGTATAGCCAGTAGCGGAGATGATAACATGCTCTATACCTGCAAAATCACCAACTACAAAATTGTAGAACTTAATCGCAGATAGATCATGACTAGATAATGATTGCATTGCTTCCACAGCTTTTGGGCCTTGTATTGCTAAAAGGGAATAATCTTCACTTAAATCTCGCATATCTGCACCAACATCATTTTTTGATGTTATCCAGTTCCAGTCTTTTTCAATATTGCTGGCATTAACAACAAGCAGATAGGTCTCGTCTTTAACTTTATAAATAATGAGATCATCTACAATTCCTCCATCATCATTTGGTAAACAACTGTATTGTGCTTTTCCTATTTCTAATTTTGACGCGTCATTACTCGATACCTTTTGTATAAGGTCTAATGCATTAGGTCCTTCAATTAAAAACTCTCCCATGTGCGATACATCAAAAACACCAACAGCTTGTCTTACGGTTTCGTGTTCTATATTTACACCTTCGTATTGTACAGGCATGTTGTATCCGGCAAACGGTACCATCTTAGCACCTAAGGCTATATGTGTTTCTGATAAAGCAGTATTTTTCATCAATAATATGTTTTATTTCCTAAATAGGAATTATAGTTAGTTATTTTTAAAGTTGCGCTAAATTAAAGAATTTTTATGGCTTATTACCATAAAAAAAGCCACCTAAATTATGGTGGCTTCTATATGAATTTTTCAATTTTAGAATTGGTATCTAATACCTAGAGCTAAGTCAATACCAACATCATCCCTAAAATCACCAAAACCAAGTTCTGGTCTAATATCTAAGGAAAGTTGTAATGGAATATCAAAGTTGTACTCAATACCTACATCTCCAGCAACGAAAAGAAATGTATCATCAAAGTCTTCTCCACCAGGTACGTCTACACTATAAGATCCAACTCCGCCACCAGCACCTGCATACCAATTAAAACTACCGTCTAGGTGCCAAACCCATTGGTACAAACCAGTAAGTTTAAACCCATCATAGTTATTTCCACTTCTTATACCTAAATCTAGTTCAAGTCTATTGTTTCCTCCAAGTGCTCTTTGGTATGAAATTTCTGCTCCAAATCCATCATCGTCACCAAGTCTAAGACCAATAGCATTGTCTGCAATTTCTTGTGCACTGGCAGCAAAAGTGAAGGTTGCAAAAACGGCAAATAACAAAATTAATTTTTTCATAAAGTTTTTAAGTTTTAGTGTTTATATTTCCAACTATAAGTTGTGTTTTGTATGATTATAACGACAAAAATATGTTAAAATTGAGTGTTAACCATAAGTTTTAAGACAACATTATAATTTGTAGTTCATTACTAAATTACTAAAAATGAAGGATATTTTACATCAAAATTTACTTTCAATAAGTACAAAACTAGAGGGAGAATTGTATTTTGATGATTTAATGCTGAAGCTTTATGCAACTGACGCTTCTGTATATAGAATGTTACCAACAGCTGTTGCTTTCCCAAAGACGATTAAGGATATTAAACTACTGATAGATTTTGCTAAAGAAAATAATACGTCTTTAATTCCTAGAACAGCAGGAACTTCTTTGTCAGGACAAGTAGTAGGAAAAGGAATTGTAGTCGATGTATCCAAATACTTCACCAAAATTATTAAGCTTAATGAGGCCGAAAGAACAATTACTGTTCAGCCTGGTGTGGTTAGAGATCAGTTAAATAATTATCTGGAGCCATACGGATTGTTTTTTGGACCAAACACGTCAACATCAAACCGTTGTATGATTGGTGGAATGGTAGGTAACAATTCTTCTGGCACCACTTCAATTCAGTATGGTGTAACGCGAGATAAAGTAATGAGTTTAAAGACACTTCTAAGCGATGGAAGTGAAGCTGAATTTAAGAGTATATCTAAAGAAGAATTTCAACAAAAAGCAAAACAGCAAACGCTTGAAGGTGATATATACAGAACTATTTATGAAGAATTAAAGACTGAAGCGGTACAGAAACAAATCAAAGAAAACTTCCCAAAAAAAGACATTCATAGACGAAACACAGGTTACGCAATTGATGAATTAATTACATCTGAAGTTTTTACCAATTCAGATGAAAAATTCAACATGTGTAAGTTGTTATCAGGAAGCGAAGGAACGCTTGCTTTTACAACAGAAATAACGCTTCAGTTAGATAAGTTGCCACCTAAATATAGTGCAATGGTAGCTTTTCATTTTGAAAGTATTGCCAATTGCATGAAGGCTGTAAAACCTTTAATGCAACATAATTTGCATACTTGTGAGATGATGGATGATACCATATTAAATCTTACAAAGCATAATAAAACACAACAAGAAAATAGAGCATTTATAGAAGGACATCCTGTTGCTATTTTAATGTGTGAGCTAAAAGCTGAATCAGAAGAACAGTTAGCAGAAGATGTTGCGGCAATCCTTAAAACTTCAGAAAAACTAGGACTAAGTTATGCAGCGCCAATTCTTAAAGGGGACAATATAACCAAAGCATTAGAACTTCGAAAAGCTGGTTTAGGGCTTTTGGGCAATATGATTGGTGATAAAAAAGCAGTGGCTTGTATTGAAGATACTGCTGTGGCTTTAGAAGATTTAGATAATTATATTGAAGAGTTTACAGCACTTATGCATTCGTACAGCCAAAACGCAGTGTATTATGCACATGCTGGTGCTGGCGAGTTGCATCTAAGACCAATTTTAGATTTAAAACAATCTGAAGACGTTAAATTATTTAGGGCCATAACTACAGATGTATCCAAGCTTGTAAAGAAATATCAAGGTTCAATGTCTGGTGAACATGGTGATGGTATTGTGCGTGCAGAATTTATCCCTTTAATGATTGGTGAAGCAAACTATCAATTATTAAAACGTATCAAATCTGCTTTTGATTCTAATAACATTTTTAATCCAGGAAAAATTGTAGATGCATTTCTGATGGATGAAAATCTGAGGTATAAAACAGACAGAGTAGAGCCAGAAATAGAAACGTTTTTAGATTTTTCACAAGCTCAAGGTATTCTTAGAGAAGCAGAAAAATGTAATGGCTCTGGTGATTGCAGAAAACTACCAGAGTTTGGAGGTGTAATGTGTCCGAGTTACAGAGCAACCAGAAATGAAAAGGATACCACAAGAGCACGTGCTAATGCTTTAAGAGAATATTTGACAAATTCAGATAAGCCGAATAAATTCAATCATCAAGAACTAAAGGAAGTTTTTAGTTTGTGTCTAAGTTGTAAAGCCTGTGCCAGCGAATGTCCTAGTAGTGTTGATGTGGCGAGTTTAAAAGCAGAATTTTTATACCAATATCAAAAAGTAAATGGTGTAACGTTTAAAGATAAATTTTTTGCGAACGCTACAAAATATAATAAAATGGCATCTCGTGCACCTGGATTTTACAATGCGCTTTTTAAAACCAAATTTGTAAAAGGATTTATGAATATTGCTTTGGGTATTCATCCTAAGCGAAGTCTTCCAGAAATTTCAAAATCTTTTTCTAGTACTCACTTTTATGAAGATAAACTGGTTGATAAAAACACTCATAAAAAACCGATAAAAAAAGTCTATTTATTTGTAGATGAATTTATAAATTATCTGGAGTCTAGCATTGCTAAAGAAGCTAAACTTTTACTTGAAAAATTAAATTACAGAGTAATAATTATCAGTGAATTAGAAAGTGGAAGAAGTTTTTTGTCTAAAGGCTTTTTAGAAGAAGCTAAAGCTATTGCAAATAAAAATGTTTCTTATTTTAAAGGTGTAGTAAATGATGACTTTTATTTAGTAGGAATAGAACCTTCAGCCATACTAACATTTAAAGATGAATATGTAAAATTAGCTGATGATAAAAAAACAGCCAAATCTATTGCAGATCGTACTTTTTTGATAGAAGAATTTATTCAAAAAGAGATTGAACTAGGCAATATAACATCAGATCAGTTTTCAGTAGAATCGAGAACTATAAAGTTCCATGGACATTGTTATCAAAAGGCTTTATCTAATCAAAAAGCGAGTTTTGATGTGCTCAATCTTCCCAAAAACTATAAAGTCACTATAATTCCAAGTGGTTGTTGTGGTATGGCAGGTAGTTTTGGTTACGAAAAAGAACATTATGAAGTTTCTATGCAAATTGGTGAACAAACCTTGTTTCCGGCAATACGAAAAGCTTCAGAAGATGTTATAATAGCTGCCAACGGTACAAGTTGCAGACATCAAATAAAAGATGGAACAGGAAGATTAGCAAAACACCCAGTTACAATTCTACGAGAAGCTCTACTTTGATTTTTTCTTTTTAGGTTGCTCAACTATAGTAATGGCAGCAATGAGATCTTTTACATCCATATCTTTTAGTTCTTCATCGGCAAAGAATGGAGAAAGTTTATCATTATTATAGTTATAGACTTTCCAGCGTTTAAACTGATATTCTAAAGCGGTAAAGTTTTCTACCCAATCACCAGAATTTAAGTAAGTCGTTTTCCCGTTTTTATTTTCTTTAATCAACATTTTTGGTTGATGTATATGGCCACAAACCACATAGTCATACCCATTTTCTATGGCTAAATCTGTAGCAACTTTTTCAAAATCGCTAATGTATTTTACAGCACCTTTAACGCTGTTTTTAATGCGTTTAGAAAGGGAATATCGCTCTTTTCCAAGCTTTTCTAATCCCCAATTCACTAGGCTATTCATTAAAATTAAAAGATCGTATCCCCAACCTCCTAATTTAGCAAGCCATTTGGCATTTTGTATAGAAATATCAAAAACGTCACCATGAAAAAACCATGCTTTTTTTCCATCTAAATCTAATACTACTTTATTGACTATTGAAATGTTGCCAATCTCAGTATCGGTAAACTTTCTTAGCATTTCATCATGGTTTCCAGTAATATAAATCACTTCAGTACCATTGGCAGCAAAGTCCATTATTTTTTTGATGACGCTGAGATGTGATTTTGGAAAGTACCGTTTCTTAAATTGCCAAATATCTATAATATCACCATTTAGAATAAGCTTCTTTGGTTCTATGCTGTTTAAATAGGTCAATAGCTGTTTTGCATGGCATCCGAATGTGCCAAGATGAACATCTGATATAACTGCTATTTCAACTTTTCGTTTTAAATTCAAGACAAAATTTTAACTATACAAATAACATACTAATGTATTAACTCATTGTAACCTCAGAATTAATAATTTATAATGAGAATGTTACCATATTGTTACTAACATTTCTGTTTATAAAACTAACAGGATTTGAATATTAGAAGCCATAAAAGAAAATAGTGTATTTTGGTTTCTGTAATAATACGTTTACATTAGCGTAAAATAAGAATTAATGGCAGGAAATTCTTTCGGAAAACTATTTAAACTTACCACATTTGGGGAGTCTCATGGTGTTGCAATTGGTGGAATTATTGATGGTTGTTCTTCGGGTTTAGAGTTAGATTTTGATGCAATTCAGAATGAATTAGATCGTCGCAAACCAGGACAATCTAAAATTGTAACACAACGCAAAGAACCAGATACTGTAGAGTTTCTTTCAGGTATTTTTGAAGGTGTAACCACAGGAACTCCAATTGGTTTTGTTATAAAAAACACCAATCAAAAGTCTAAGGATTATTCGCATATCAAAGATGTATATCGACCAAGTCATGCTGATTATACCTATGATAAGAAATACGGAGTAAGAGATTACAGAGGAGGAGGAAGGAGTTCTGCACGCGAAACAGCAAGTAGAGTAGTAGCAGGAGCTATTGCTAAGCAAATGTTGTCTTCTATTAAAATTAATGCCTTCACATCTTCGGTTGGAGATATTTTTATAGATAAACCTTATCAGGATTTAGATTTTAGTAAAATTGAATCTAATATCATCC
This sequence comes from Winogradskyella sp. MH6, assembly GCF_022810765.1. Lineage (NCBI taxonomy): Bacteria > Pseudomonadati > Bacteroidota > Flavobacteriia > Flavobacteriales > Flavobacteriaceae > Winogradskyella > Winogradskyella sp. MH6. The sequence continues at coordinate 2,977,086 of NZ_CP094494.1, forward strand.
GTTGTCCTGATGAAGCTTCTGCAGAAAAAATGATTGCCAAAGTGCAAGAAGTAAAGAAACAAGGTGATACTATTGGCGGAACCATTACTTGTGTATTGCAAAATGTACCTGTTGGTTTAGGTGAACCTGTTTTTGATAAACTTCATGCTGAGTTAGGTAAAGCTATGCTATCTATAAACGCAGTAAAAGGCTTCGAGTACGGAAGCGGCTTTTGCGGAGCAAAAATGAAAGGTAGTGAACACAACGATAAGTTTAATGAAGACGGAACCACACAAACTAACCTGTCTGGTGGCATACAAGGTGGTATAAGTAATGGGATGGATATTTACTTCAGAGTTGCTTTTAAGCCTGTTGCTACAACATTACAAAAACAAGAAACCATAAATAGTAAAGGAGAAACGGTTGAAATGCAAGGCAAAGGTCGACACGATCCTTGTGTGGTACCGAGAGCTGTTCCTATTGTAGAAGCTATGGCTGCTTTGGTTTTGGCGGATTACATACTCCTGCGAAGGCAGGAGTCTAACGATTGGAAATAAAGAATTAATTTAAGAGATTACCGCTTTCGCGGCAAATATTATGAAGAAACTCGCATTACATTGGAAGATTATTATAGGAATGGTTCTCGGAATTATTTTCGGGTTTATTATGAATGCTGTAAGTGGTCAGCAATTCGTAACCGATTGGATTGCACCATTCGGAACGATATTTATTAATCTTTTAAAGTTAATTGCAGTTCCATTAATACTAGCATCTCTAATTAAAGGAATTTCAGATTTAAAGGATATTTCTAAAATTAGAGATATGGGTTTACGAACTATCTCAATCTATATTGGTACTACGTTGATAGCAATTATCATAGGGCTTTCAATAGTAAATGTTGTTCAGCCAGGAACTGGCATGCCAGAAGATACAATTGAAAAAATTAAACAGAAGTATGAAAATGATGCTGGTGTTACAGATAAACTAGCAAAGGCAAGTGCTCAAAAAGATGCTGGTCCTCTTCAGCCTTTAGTTGATATTTTTCCGAGTAACATTTTTCAGGCTATGGGTGAAGCTAAAATGCTTCAAGTTATATTTTTCGCATTGTTTGTGGGAATTAGTTTGCTTTTAATTGGTGAAAAGAAGGCCAAACCCATGATAGATATTTTTGATTCGCTCAATGAAGTCGTAATGAAGATGGTTGATCTAATAATGTTGTTTGCCCCTTATGCTGTTTTTGCACTTATGGCAAATGTCATTATAGCTTTTGATGATACCGAAATTTTATTAAAACTGCTTCAATACGCATTATGTGTGGTGGTTGGTTTAATATTAATGATAGGTTTCTATTTGTTGTTGATTAAAGTTTTTACAAAAAAATCACCAATGTGGTTTCTTAATAGAATAAGTCCTGCGCAATTATTAGCATTTTCAACCAGTAGTAGTGCTGCTACATTACCTGTAACTATGGAACGTGTAGAAGAACATCTAGGTGTAGATAAAGAAGTTTCTGGGTTTGTATTACCAGTAGGAGCAACAGTTAATATGGATGGAACAAGCTTATATCAAGGGATTGCTGCTGTATTTATTATGCAGGTGATTTGGCCAGAAGGTTTAACCTTTACCAACCAATTGGTTATTGTATTAACGGCTCTTTTGGCATCAATAGGAAGTGCTGCTGTACCAAGTGCTGGTATGGTAATGTTGGTAATTGTTTTAGAATCTATTGGGTTCCCTGCCGAATTATTACCTATTGGATTAGCCTTAATTTTTGCAGTAGACAGACCTTTGGATATGTGTAGAACGGTTGTAAACGTAACTGGTGATGCTACAGTTTCTATGATGGTAGCTAAATCTTTAGATAAACTTCATGAACCTAAGCCTAAAGAATGGGATGATAATTACGAGGCCGTAAAATAGTTTTTTGTAAGAATAATTTCCTTAAATTAGATTATTCATTAACCAACAAAACCATTGATATAGATGAATATTTGCTTTATAATGTATCCTTGGGATAAAATAGATCCTGAAAATGATACGAGTCTGGCCTTAATAAAAGAATGTTCTAAAAGAGGTCATGGTGTAGCTATGTGTACACCAGCCAATTTAACCATTAGAGATAGTGTTACCAATGCGTTTTGTAATGTCATTGGTAGAATGGATAAAGTGCCTTCTACACTTAAATCATTTTATAATAAAGTAAAATTAAGAGAGGAAATGCTTCCTCTTGCTGGGTTTGATGCTATTTTCTTTAGAGCAAATCCGCCCTTGGATCCAATAATGCTTAATTTTTTAGACTCAGTAAAGGATGATGTATTCATTATAAATTCTTTAGAAGGCATGCGTGAGGCTAATAACAAGCTATATACAGCTGCTTTTGGAGATGCACACAGTAATATCATTCCAAATACACATGTTTCAAAAAATAAAAAATATTTAGTTAGACAGATTAAAGAATCTAAGGCAGATAAGATGATAATTAAACCACTCAATGGTTTTGGTGGTTCTGGTGTTATTTTGATTGAAAAATCAGCCATGAGTAATATTAATTCACTTTTAGATTTCTATATCTCTAATTCTGATGGTACTTCTAACTATGTTATTCTACAAGACTACATAGAAGGTGCTGATCAAGGAGATGTAAGGATTTTAATGCTTAATGGAGAGCCCGTTGGAGCTATGAAACGTATTCCTGGTTCAGATGACCATCGTTCTAACGTTTCTGCTGGAGGAAGTATAGCCAAGCATAGTTTAACCAAAGAAGAAAAAGCCTTATGCAAACAAATAGGACCAAAATTAGTAAAGGATGGCTTATACTTTGTTGGTATCGATGTTATAGGTGGAAAATTAGTTGAAGTTAATGTAATGTCACCTGGTGGAATCACATACATCAATAAAGTTTACAAAAATAAAACTAAGGTTGAGGAAAAAGTGATTGACTTTTTAGAAAGCAAAGTCTTAGACCAGTTACAAGCTTTTGATAGACGTACTAGGCTTCGTAAAACGGTTGATGAGGCATAAAATTTTAGTGTTTGCTGTATCAGATTTTTGTAAATGAATATATTAAAAGCTAGTACATCGTTAGTTTCGGTGAAATGGTTAAACACTAACTTAAACACTGAGAACTTAATAATCCTTGATGCTACAATAAACAAACAGATAGAAAATAATTCTGAAAGAATTCCTAAAGCTCGTTTTTTTGATATAAAGCAAAAGTTTAGTGATACCAATGCAAGGTTTCCAAGTACTTTACCAAGCATGGAGCAATTTAAAACTGAGGCAAGAGCTTTGGGTATTAATAATGATTCTTTCATCGTCGTTTATGATGATAAAGGTATTTACTCAAGCGCAAGAGCTTGGTGGCTTTTAAAAACTTTTGGTTTTAAAAATGTAGCAGTTTTAGATGGTGGCTTGCCAGAATGGAAAGAGCAAAATTTTCCTATTGAAACATATAAGAAAGAACCTATTGAAAAAGGAAACTTTAAAGCTAGTTTTCTACCAGAATTAATGACCGATTTTAAAGGAGTTAATCAATTTTCAAAAGACACTAAAACTTTAATTTTAGATGCTCGTTCAGAAGCTAGATTTAATTGCTTAGTCGATGAGCCAAGACAAGGCTTAAGACGCGGTACTATCCCTAACTCCAAAAACTTACCATACACAGAATTATTTAATGGTAATATTTTAAAATCTAAAGAAGAACTTTTAAAAATCTTTGATAACTTAGTAGAAGAAACAACAAGGATGGTGTTTAGTTGTGGTTCAGGTATTACAGCTTGTATTTTAGCTTTAGCTGCAACGCAATGCGGTTATGAAAATTTAGTTGTTTATGATGGCTCATGGACAGAATATGGAACTTTAACCTAAAAAAATAAATGAAAACAATCGACTGGACCAGAGATGAACTCGTTGCCTACATATTGCTGTTTGCGGCAAATTCAGACTTTAAAGAGGACAATAAAGAACGTAATATCATTATTTCTAAGGTAGACATGAAAACCTTTTCAGAAATTCATGAAGAATTTGACAAGGATAACGACTATCAAAGCATTCAGAAAATTATGACCAGTCTTCGTCAGCATAATTACGATAGAGACGATGTTGAGGTGCTATTGGCGGATATTAAGACTTTATTCTTTTCTGATGGTAAGTTTAATATCAATGAACGAAATATGTTAAAATCTCTAGAACGACTGTTTAAGACTTTATAATGGAGCGACTTTCAATAAAAGCTATTGTAGCAAAAATAGAAGCAGAAGAAACCTTTCATGCAGTTTCTGATGATTATTCATTTACACTAAAAATAGATGAATATGTACCTTATGTCTGTGGTGCTGTACATGATGGACATCAATTTAGAAAAGACCTTTGGGATAATTGCCTGCACTCTGAATATGATAGATGGTACGAGGAAGATCCTGAAACTAAAAATATGGTTATTTCCCATCCAATTTTAATATCTGGTTGTGATTCTCGTTTTGAATACGATCTTAATCGCGATCCCGAAAATGCAGTTTTTGATACCGCTTGGGGAAAACAACTATGGAAGAATCCATTACCAGAAGCAGAAAAAGCAAAAAGTTTGCAAAAACATGCTAATTTTTACAAAGTCGTAAAGGTTCTAATCTCTAAAATTGAAGAAAAGTTTGGTGTATGTGTAGTTTATGATATGCATAGCTATAATTGGCAACGTTGGGATAGGGAAGTACCAACTTGGAATTTAGGAACATCAAATATTGATAATAATCGTTTTGGAGAGCAAGTAGAATCCTGGAGACAAATGCTTGCTAGTATTGAATTGCCAAATAACATTAAACAGACTGCGAAAATTAACGACACCTTCCAAGGAAATGGATATTTCTTAAAATTCATTACCAATACTTTTGAAAATACTTTAGTTTTGGCAACCGAAATAGCAAAGGTGTATTGCGATGAGTATAAGCAGGTTATTTACCCTGAAGTTGTTGCAGCAGTAGAGCAGCAATTAAAAACACTCATACCAAAGCATGCAGAAGAATTTCACAGAAAGTTTAAAGCCTAATGTCCCAAATTAAGACAACAGAAGAATTTCAAGATTTATTTGATATTGATGCCAATCTCAATCGGTTGGTAAAGAATATTGAATTACTCAATTATATAAATCCTCAGAACATTGCCGCCGAAAAGAAAAAGTTTTTTTCTGCAAAATATAACTACGAGCCAGAGTTTAATTACCCAAAGATGCGATTTAATGGCTATAAGTTACATCGCCTATTTTTCTCTCAACGCTTAGAGCGTATAGATGATGACGATATTAGACAGCTATACGAAGATATTATTTACGAATATTCTGGTTTGATAGAATGTATTGAAACTATTGGTCAAGGACGTAAGTTTTACTTCAATAGTCTTAAAAGCTTTGGTACACCCACGGAGAAAGACTTAGAGAATGCAAAATTTATTCTTCGTTTTGATGATTCTGAATTTGATGAAGAGATGCTACCGCTGTACAATGCAAGCGAAGCAAAAGATTACTTTGCTGAATTTTCTAAGCGTTACGACTTTAAGTACAACATAAAGATTTCTAATCATCTTTCTGCAGCTGCTATGGTGTTGAATAATACGCAAACTTTAGTATTACGAAAAAGCCATAAATACAGTTTAAATCAACTTAAAGTATTAACCAATCATGAGATTGGTGTCCATATGGTAACTACCTTTAATGGTCTAGAACAACCATTAAAAGTGTTTTCTAATGGTTTACCAAATAATGTTGAAACACAAGAAGGTTTAGCAGTATTTTCTGAGTTTATGAGTGACTGTCTTACTATAGATCGTTTAAAAGAGTTAGCATTTAGGGTCATAGCTGTAGATAGTCTTAATAAAGGCTACAATTTCTCAGATACATTTCATTTGTTGCATAACCAGCATAAATTAAATAGAGACAAAGCTTTTGCAATAACTCTAAGAGTGCATAGAGGAGGTGGATTCACAAAGGACCATTTATACCTTAGAGGTATTAGAAACATTTACAAATATGCTAAAGCTGGAAATGATTTAGGAATTTTGTTAACAGGTAAGGTAAGTCAAGAATATATACCAACAATGAATAAATTAATAGATTTAGGTTTGGCAGTAAAACCTAAATATTTCACGGATGCCTATGCGGTAAATGACAATTCTAATCCCAACTTAGATTTTATTTTAAAGAGCCTGAAGTAAAAAAAACTTAATATGAAAACCTTTTTTATCGTATTTCTATCGCTATTTATTCTTACTAGTTGTGTTGAAAAAAATCCTCAATTAGATGAAGCTGATTATAAAAAAGAACAACAAGAATACGAATTGCTAAAAGCTAAATTGGAAGGAGGTAATAAGTCATTTTTCATAGAGAATAAAGATGAGATTTTTAGCAAAATAAATTTATTTAAAAAACTAAAAGATACAGCAACTGTTTTTGAAGATGTTAATGATGCAGAAGACTTTTATTTAAATGATGTTAAACTACAATCCATTAATTATAATATCGGAAATAAAGAAGGCCTTAAAGTTGTTTTTATAGAGAAAGAAAAAGAAGGAAAACCTTCCTTTTACCACAAATTAGAAGAACCTTACGATGCGTTGTACTTTTGTGAAACAAATGATGAAGAAAAATGCAGTAGTCTTGATTCAGACGTAATACAGGAATTTTTAGATATAAGATATGTATTTATTATTGATGGTTATAGACTCATGGAACCAAAAAAGATGGGCATGAAATCCTTTGAACCCGGTTTATTTGCTGCAGATATTGTAGTTTACGATATAGATGAAGATAAACCAATTTATAACTACTCAATAAGCGCTACAAATAATGATGAAATATCTGTTGTAAATATGGGAGGAAGAGCATATGACCTTACTGATCATTATCTAATAAATGATTTTAACAAAAACATAAATGAAAATATGCGAGTAGAAACTGAAAAATATTTTAATTTCTCTAAATAAATTACTCCTCTTTTTCTAATTTTTGCCTCTCAATTTTATTAAAGCTAAATTTTCTATTGTAAAATTCTGGTACTTCAACTTTGTTTGCAGCAGAGGTAAAAGAATATTTAGAGTATTCAGTATTTAGCATTTTGAGTAAATCTTCTTTTTTAATTTTAAAAGGAGAATAAATATAATTATAGGCATTCGTCATTTCGTCGTTTATATTATGTTCGTAGCGTTCTTGAGCCAATAAATCTTCATAACCAGCAACAAATTCTATACTATTATCATCATAGCTTTTAACCTTTAATATAACAGGTGTATAACCATAATCATCGTCCTCATCGTGTATATTAAAAGAATAAAAGTCTCCTGTTGTAGGATATTTAATTTGCATTTTATTTTCTGCTAACTCTAAATAGTAATCACTTTCCCACTTAGCTTCACGTATTGCCTCTGAAGCCATAAACCATGAAACTCCTATAAATATTAATATTAAAAGAGAAAAACTATACCATGGTGTTTTTATGGAGTGGCGTTGCTTTATTTTCAATTTTATATCATCCGGTAACTCATAGAGATCTTTACTGCCTTCATATTTAATGCCCCAGATTTTTCCTATTGGAAAAAATGGAATCCAGAATATATGCGCATATCTTTGTCTAATTTGAATTTCTGCACCTTTAAGACTATCATCAGGTGGTAAATTCAACTCTCTAGGCGTAAAAGTCTTTATCTTAAAATTATTGTGACCAAATACTATCATGTAATTCTGAAGTAAAAATGAAAGCTTAAATATAGAGAATCTAAACTATACACAAAACTTAAAATAAAAACCTCAAAGCTAAATACTTTCTAACCTTATTTTAAGGCACCTAAAAGAAGTTAGACATGTTTCTTTTAGGAATTTAACTCATTCCTAACTAACAGAAGCTAGGGTTAAACTGAATATTATCTCGCTTTGAGGCTTAAAAATTACTAAGCTTAAAACCATTAACTTAAAAAGCTTGTACTCAAAAGTATTTCATGTATGTTATTATGAAAACTAAAATTTAGTGAGGTTTGGTTCTCGGTACGTGAAGTTATATACTCAATGAGTAAACACACATTTCATGGAATATTTTTGCGTTTTTATCATTTAGAACAATAATTATGGGCTTATATCGAGTTTTTTAACTCAAGCAGAGAGGTTTGCTTTATTTTTGAAGAAACAAAATTTGTGCTATTAACCAATTCGAAATTTTTCCCTCAAAACGAATTGAATTTTGTTTAAGTTAAATTAGTTTTAAGTAAGTTGTTAATTTTTAAGAAAGCCTTTTAGTATATATGCTAAGAGGCTTTTTTACATAAGAAATTTAGCTTTTAATTCTGGTGTTGGTATCATACAGGCCTCTTTTTTACCATACCATTTATATCGGTTTTTAGCAACATAATCATACACCCAATTTCTTATAAAAGGAGGTACAATAAAAAAAACAGTCATTAAACTGGTAGGAAGGTTAAGCTGTTTGGCAACATGTAAAGCAGCAGTAGATTTTGAATAGACTTTTTCCTTAACAGGATTGTAAAGAAGAATAGAGTCTATTTTGTTTGTATCTATTTTAAATTGATCAGTTATAGATTTACCAACATTACTTTGAAGTGGTGCGAATAAAAATTTATTCTCTTTATCTCGTTTAATAACGTACAAAACACTACTGTTGCAAAGATTGCATACACCATCAAAGAGTATGAGTTGTTTGTCTTTTAGAATGTTCTCCATAGTTTCTCATTCCTGCGAAAACAGGAATCTATTTTAAAACAATTTTAACTTGAGGATTCCTGCTTCGCAGGAATGACAATAATACAAAGATATTATGCCTTACTACAAAGTATTTAAAAATTGCGTTAAATCATCTTCTTTGCTTAGCTCAAGTTTTTTCTTTAAACGGTATTTTGATTTTAGCACACTATCTGGTAACACGTTTAACATAGATGCGATTTCCTTAGTTGATAAGTTCATTCGTAGAAACGATGCTAAGCGTATCTCTTTTTCCGTAATATCCTTAGCAATGGCTTTAATTTTATTGTCAAAATTATTGTGTACTTCTGAGAAATAAGATTTAAAAACCTCCCAATCTTTATCTTCTGCACTTTCCTTTTTAAGGAGCATGACAAGCCTTCTGAATTCTACTTTAAACAGTTCTGGTGATTTTTTAATCTTCTCTAAGTTTTCTTTGAGTTCTTGTATAAACGTGTTTTTTTGAACAAGATGAAGCGTTTGAGAGGCTAACTCCTTCTTTTTAAAAGCAATTTCCTTTTTATACATTTCTTCTTGTTTTTCGCGTTCTATTTTATTCTTTTTTATACGTTGTTTAAACCCAAAATAGAGTAGAGCTGCAATAGATAAAAAAGAGAACATACCAATACCGTATAGTGTTTTGGTAAGTTTGTCGTTTTCTGCTTGAACGTTTAAAGTCTTAATTTCCTTTTCTTGTAAGGTTATTTCAGCTTCTTTTTTTTCGGTTTCGTAAATAGTTTGCAATTCGGAAAAACGATTATTTATCTCAGTACTAGAGATATTATCTTCTAATTTTTTATAGATTTTGTAATGTTTCAAGCCATTTTCAAAATTACCTATTGCTTGATAGGCTAGTGACATTAGTTTGTGAATTTTTGGTTTTAGAGCATCAAGATTATTTTTATCAGCTTCAATTTTTGATGTATTTAAATGCTCTAAGGCATTAGTATAGTCTTTAAGTAAAATCAATGTCTCGCCTAAATACATATTTACATATGCTAATGAATAACTATCATTTTTTTGTAGTAGCGATTCAAAAATAGTTTTAGCTTCATTTACGTTCCCGTTTATCAACATAAATTGTGCTTTTTTTTCTTGCGCATCACCAATAAGACTTTCATCTTTTAAGGAACTACTAATTTCTACAAGCTCATCTATAAGCTTTTTGTTTTCATCATTTTTTTCTTTGTTAGGTAATTGTAAGGCTAAAATTAAATTTAGCGTACTCGCATACTGTCTTTTCTGACTTTCGTTTTCAAAGAATTTTAGTGTTTTTTTATGATAGTCTATGGCGTTTACAGTATCCTTCATTTCCCCATACACACTAGCAATAACCAATCTATTTTGATTTAGATCCATAGATAATTTTTTGTCAGTGTATATTTTTTCGGCTTTTAGTGCATTTTCCAAGGCTAAATTATAATAGCCTTTCATTAAATAAACAATAGATTTGGAATTGTATATATCTGCAATGCCGACCATATCACTTGCTTTTGAATAATTTTTTTCTGCCAAATCATAATAGTAGTATGCACTGTCTAAATTTCCAATCATGTTATGATCCTGTCCTAGATTACGTTCTATTCCTGCTATTTTTTTGTAGTCATTGAGTTGTTTGTAAATTTTCAAAGCTTTGTTAAAGTAAACATTAGAGCTGTCAAATTTGTTCATGTAAGAATAAGTTACAGCTTTCCTTTCCAGACCAAATCCTATAATAGTGTCAATTTTAAGAACCTCACCAAGGTTTATCATATCCTCTGAAAATGATAGAGACTCTTCAATTCTGTTATTGATATTTTCATTCCATAAGTGATTAAGAATATGAAATCGCTGCATATTCATTTTAGATTTTGAAAGTTCCTTTTTAAGGCTATCAATTTTTGCTTGTCTTTGTGCAAATAGCGATGACGAAAAGCAGAGAACAATAAGTACTATAATGCGAAAAATCATAACAAAATAATTTTGTAATTAGTTGTAACGAAGTTAGTTAAATTTAAAATGGCATGGACAGTTGTAAGTTTAGCTTAAGAAATAATATATAACTAATGTCTATAACTTGTCCATAGATTAGCTTTCGATAGACGTGTTTAATTAGTTGAAATACAGTTATTTAAAATATTTTTTGGTTTTCAATTTTTATGAAGAATATATAAAATTTATAAACTCTTGTCCATACTTTGTCCATGCCAAAAATTAGATTTCAGCAATTTTCATAGATAGATTTGAATTGTCGAAAAGCGACAAAACAATTTTGTGGTGTCTTAATTTGGATAAGGCTGCAGACTTGCCAATTTAAGATCACTACAAATACTAACCACAAAATTCTATTATTATGAAAGCAAATTATGTATTAACTGTATTACTTATTCTAGCTCTATTCAGTTGTAATAAGGATGAAAATTTTAGTGACCCAATAAATCCAGATGCCGAGAGTATTAACGAGTATATTTTTGGATTAAACTATGACCCAGAAGCCATGCTTAATGTACAAGATACAGGCGGAAGTGCATCACAAAGAACATTAAACAGCCAAAATACAGACAATACTGTATATGAAGGTAATATTGTAAATTGTGTAACAAAAGATTATACTCTAGAATCTAACTTTGATGACGTGGCTATTCTTAGACCAGTTGCAGGAGTTATTTATCCAGGTGCTCTGGTAGTAGGCAATCAAGATATGTTAGACGGTGCACCAAATCCGATTTCAATTGATAGAGCACCTATGACATTAACCGTAGACTTACCAGGTATAGGATCTAATGGTGTTATAGAAATTGATGACCCAAATAATGCCACGGTACAAGTGGGTATTGACGACGCTTTAAACTGGTGGAACAATAATGCCTACCAAGATGGTTATGTTAATGCATCTAATTCTTCTTACCAAGCAGCAACATCGTATTCTTCTACACAATTGAGTTTAGATATAGGATTAAATTCAGCTTGGGCAACAGGTTCTATAGCATCTCAAATGGAACTTGAAAGCAATTCAGAACGACGAGTAGCTTCAATGGTTTTTAAACAAGTGTTTTATACAGTTACCATGAATACACCACAGAGCATTAATCCTGCGGGTGTTTTTGGACCAAACGTTAGTTTAGAAAATGTGCAAACGATAATAAATGAAGAAAATCCAGCGGCTTATGTAAGCTCTGTAAACTATGGACGTATTATAATGTTGCGAATGGAGACGACCAATATGAATACTGATATAAGCTTAGAATCGGTTTTGCAATATACCACAGGTGTTAATGAAGGAGAAATAGATATTAATTCAACTTATGAAGAGGTTCTTGAAGAATCGTCAATTAATATTATAACGATAGGTGGTAATGCAGAAGTAAGTTCTAGTGCAGTAGATGCTGCAAATATGTCTGAAGGTCCAGGGGCTTTAAATTATATTATTACAGGTGAAAATGCAGTTTACAGTGCTACAAATCCAGGTGTTCCTATTGCATATACCATAAGATACTTAAATGACAATTCTATTGCAAAAATGGGTTATACAACAGATTACACAGTTGAAGAATGTGGTAGTAATCCATACGAACACGAACAAATAAAAGTTTATAATGATTTTGAAGTGCGTAATTTGCGATTTAGATATTATTATAGCTATAACGAGGCTGATGAAGAAATGTATTTTGATTCTGGATGGACAACTATTACAGATGAAAGTCAACAAACCTTTAATATACCAGATGGTGCATGGAATGTAGAGTACGATCTAGAGTACTTTGGCACTTTAGGCATTGGCGGATGGGAACCATTTACAGCTGGTGCGCCTGGTTATGTGAGCTCAAATATTTGTCTTAGAGGTTATAATCCTACAGGTTGGGGAAATGGAGATATAGCACTCTGTACAAGTTGCTCAACAAACCCAGCTAGTGCATGCGATAATTACCCTAATTAAAAATTAATTTTAAAACCAAGGTTTTTTTGAAGTTAAAGCCTTGGTTTTTATTTTTTAGCTTCAACCAATTCTAACAAGTCTACACTTACATTAGTTGTAAATAAGCCATAGTTTACTGTAGCTTTTCCTTTTTCGATAGCGTCAATGCTTCCAACAGCTTTTCCATCGTGCATACGTACGCGATCACCAACTTTTAATATTGGTTTGGGTTTTTCTACAATAACTTCTTTCTTTTTAGCTGCTTTTTTCTTTTTACGGATAACGTCAACCTTTTTTTCCGCTTCTTGTTTTATCTGCTTTTCTTTGGCTTTTTCGGCACGCTTTTGTTTTGCAGATATTTTTTTGCGCTTTGCATTTTCAATTTGAACCAACCTGAATAACTCAGACATTAATTCACGTTTTCGCTTATTATCAAAAAACTTTTCCGCAAGGTCATTAACTTTTTGACCTAAGTAAATGAGACGTTGATTGCTATCGTACAACTCTTGAAAGCTCTCTAATTTCTTTTGAATCTTTTCGTTAGTTTCTTCTAACTTTTCAGCCTCAGAGAGTTTCTTTTTTTCGTTTTCTTTTAATGAACGCTCAGTGCGCTCTAACTTACTTCGTTCTTTCTGTAGCTTAGCAATGGTAGCATCAAATCTTACTTTGCCACGCTCAATCTTCTTTTTAGATTTATTGATTAAACTATACGGAATGCCGTTTTTCTGTGCAACTTCAAACGTAAAAGAACTTCCAGCTTGTCCTGTAACCAATTTGTACATAGGTTCCAGACTCTTTTCGTTAAAAAGCATGTTAGCGTTTTGCATGTTTGGTAACTCGTTGGCTAATAACTTTAGGTTAGAGTAATGTGTGGTTATAATTCCGAAGGCTTCACGCTCATAAAAGACCTCTAAAAAAGTTTCTGCTAAAGCACCACCAAGTTCAGGGTCGCTACCTGTACCAAATTCATCTATTAAAAAAAGTGTTTTGTTATTGACTTTCTTTAAAAAATAATTCATCTGTTTTAAGCGATAACTATAAGTACTTAGATGATTTTCTATAGATTGGTTATCTCCTATATCGCTAACTACACGATCAAAAAGACATGCCACACTGCGTTCGTGCACAGGAATAAGCATACCACTTTGTAGCATAGCTTGTAATAATCCAACAGTTTTTAGTGTAATACTTTTTCCGCCAGCATTAGGACCAGAAATAACAATAATTCTATTTTCGGTACTTAATTCAATGGTTTGTGGAAATGTCTTTTCACCTTTTTCTTTATTGGTTAAATAGAGTAGTGGGTGATAGGCGTCCTTTAAAAATAATTTGCGTTCATTGGTTAATTCTGGCAATATAGCATCCATGCTTCTGGCATATTTTGCCTTAGCAGAGATAACGTCTATCTTGGTTAAAAAGGTTTGGCAATCATTAAGAAGCGGTAGAAAAAGTCTAATATAATCCGTTAACTCTTTTAAAATTTTGATGATTTCCTCTTTCTCTTCATATTCAAGATTATTAAGCTCTCTGGTATGCTGTAAGGTGGTTTCTGGTTCTATGTATACAATACTACCCGTTTTACTACCTCCCATTATAGCACCTTTTACTTTTCTTCGGTACATAGCTTTAACAGCAAGAACACGTCTGTTATCTACAACAGACTCTCTTATATCGTCAAGGTAATCTAAGCCATGATATCTCGTTAAGGCTGAGGAAAAACTACTGTTTATTTTCCCTTTTAATTTACCAATTTCTTGTCGTAATTCTGAAAGCTTAGGTGATGCATCGTCCTTAATATCTCCAAAACGATCTACTACTGCATCTACTTGTTCTATGATGGTAGTTGTAACTTCAATATGACTACTATACTGTTGAAGTTTTGGGTAGTATTCTTTAAATTTTTCTAAAAACTTAACAATAGCATTAGAAGTTAGAGACATGCTTACTAGCTTTTGCAGACTCGAAATCTCTAAATAGGTGTTTTCTATATTTAGAAGTTTAATCTCTTTTGAAATCGACTCGAAACCATGATTTGGAATGCGGTTATCATTATCAAAGGAAGATAGGTACTCATTTACATAATCTAACTCACGAACCAATTGTGTCTCGACCTCAATAGGTCGAACACTCAATACAGCTTCTTTACCTAAAGCAGTAATTGTTTGTTCTGAAATTTGTTCTAAAACCGTAAAAAACTCGAGGTCTTTTAAGGTTTTTTCATGAATACGTATCATGAGTTTTAAATTTTTAAGCGTTGCAAATTTAGGGTAAATGTTGTGATATACCCAACACTATAATTAAGTGCTAATTCTTATTTTTGGGAAAATAATATTTATGAATATTGATATACATCCAAGTTGGAAACCATATTTACAAACTGAGTTTGACAAACCATATTTTAAGAGTTTAACCGATTTTGTAAAAACTGAATATAAAAACCATAAATGCTTTCCTAAAGGTTCAGATATATTTAATGCATTTAACCATTGTTCATTCGAAGATACTAAAGTAGTTATTATAGGTCAAGACCCTTATCATGGTGATGGACAAGCAAATGGCTTGTGTTTTTCTGTTAACGATGGTATACCGCATCCTCCTTCATTGATTAATATTTTTAAAGAAATTGAAACAGATCTTGGTATTTCATATCCCAAAAGTGGCAATCTTATGCCTTGGGCAGATCAAGGTGTACTGTTGCTAAATGCTACGCTTACGGTCAGAGCTCATCAAGCAGGAAGCCATCAAAACAAAGGCTGGGAGCAATTTACAGATGCTGTTATACAAGTGATAAGTGAGAAAAAACAAAATGTGGTATTCTTACTTTGGGGAGGTTTTGCAAAAAAGAAAAAGAAATTAATTAATGCAGCTTCACATTCAATTTTAGAAACAGGACATCCATCTCCTTTAAGCGCTAATAGAGGGTATTGGTTTGGCAATAAACACTTCAGTAAGACTAACTCCCTGTTGGAGCAAGTTGACCTGACTGTAATTGATTGGAAACTAGAGTAGATGTAGGTTTTTTAGCACGAATAACACGTGGCTTTTTGTTTTCAACTTTCTTAGAAGTTTTGTTACAACTAAATATTAATAATAAAAAGTTAACAGCGACTAAAAAGGATAGAATCAGAGTAATTGTTATAATCATATTAATCTTTTTCTTGTGTTAATAGCTTTGATTTGGTTAAACAAATGTAACTAAAAATTTGAAATACTGAAAGTTATGAACAAAAAGTGTAAGATTTAACTTTAAAATCTTTAACAAAAATTAACATCTTTTGTCGATGTATACTAGTGTTTCAACGATTTTTAGTACCAAATCATTTTTGGTCTAATTCCATTGATTTGTATGTATTTAAGTACTAAATCTTGTGAACTAGATCAGAATAATCAACTTTTTTAGGAATAATATCTAGGCTAAAAAGTTGTTCTTGTATATTGTTAATGGTCTTTTTATCTATTAATTCTTGTGACCACTCAGTTAAAGACAACCATTCTTGTACATCTTCAATTTCTTGGTCGTAACGATTGGCTATAGTTCTATCGATACTTGGTATGGATTTAAAATCTGATGTTGTTGTATTGATAATATCTAAAATCGTCTTAAGCTCTTCTTCGTTATTCTCAATAAATTCATTTCGTACAGCGATGACAAAACATGGCCATGGAGTAGGGCATTCTCCAACACGTCTAAAAACACCATCGTCTACCAATGGTTTTGTTGTGAATTTTTCCCACATAAAGTAATCTGCATCTCCGTTGGTTAATCCTTCAACAGCACCATTTAAATTTTTAATAACTTCAAAATTTAGATCAGTATCCAAATTCCAATTGTTGTTTTGAGCATTTATGTAAGCCATTAAATGAGAACCTGAACCATATCTGCTTATAGCTGCCCTTGTGCCTTTAATATCTTCGATAGTATAAAAGTTAGATTTGTCTGCTACATGAATTCCCCAAATTAAAGGAGTTTCTACAAAGGTTTGCACAATGCTAGAAGGGTTACCATCTATGATGTCTTTTATAATACCTTCGGTTAAAATTACTGCAATATCAATATCTCCTGATCGAAGCGCTTTGTTCATAGCACCAGTTCCTCCGTAATAATCGTGCCAGCGTAAGTTAATGTCTTCTGCTTTGTATTCGCCGTTTTTAAGGGTTAAATACCAAGCCAAATTAAAATGTTCTGGAACTCCGCCTATGTTTACTTTTTTCATTTAATCAGAATTTGTATCAATATTTAAGTGATATTAAATATTTACTATGCGCTCTAAAGCGTATACAATTAATTTTTCAACAGTACCTTTAGGGTCTTTACTAAAATCTCCTGTAGCTCTATTAGCGATTATTGCATTTAAAGATAATGCTTCATGACCTAATAGTTTTGATAACCCATATATGACTGAAGTTTCCATTTCAAAATTTGTGATACGGAATTCTTTATAGTTAAAGTTATCTAATTTGGCATTTAAACCTGCATCATGTAAAGGTAAACGTAACACTCTACCTTGTGGGCCATAAAACCCACCAGCAGTACCTGTCATGCCTTTAAACATTTTGTCGCTTTCAAAATACTTTTCTAGGTACTTACTATTGTTAATAATTATTGGTCGCGCTTTGTTTATATCCCAGTTGGTGTGCTCTATAAAAGCGTCTTCAATTTCTGGATTACTAATGCCATCTATTTGATAAAAATGAAGCATACCATTAAGGTCTAAACCATGTGTGCTCATAACAAAAGCATCAACAGGTATATCGGCTTGTAATGAACCTGAAGTACCAATTCTTATAATATTGAGACTCGTTAATTGTGTTTTTGGTTTACGGGTTTTAAGATCAATATTTACCAAAGCATCTAGTTCGTTGAGAACAATATCAATGTTATCTGGACCAATACCAGTGGATATTACAGTGATTCTTCGGTCTTTGTAATAGCCTGTCTGTGTTTTAAACTCCCTTTTTTGAGTACTGAATTCAATACTATCAAAATGTTTTGTGATTTTTTCTACACGATCTTGGTCACCAACAAATATGATGGTATCTGAAATATTTTCTGGCTTTAAATTTAAATGATAAACACTACCATCTGGATTTAAAATAAGTTCTGAATCTTTAATTGACATGTAATATGGTCTTTACAAGTTTGTTTTGGTCTATACTAAATTGAAATTCTAAACGATTTACGCCTCCGTAGGTCATATTGTTATTAACCTCAGTTGCAAAATTATGTTGTCTTAGCAATGCTTCGTGGCCTTCTCTATTAAGTTTTAGGCTACTTTCATTTTCTTCAAAAAAGATGCTCAATTTTTCAATTAGGCGAATATGCTGAGAGTCTCCAAAACCATAATAACCTTGGTAATTTAGGCTGTAGCCTAATAAATGATGTTTAGATTTAATGTCATTATCTCTAACTAAACGAAGTATATTGTCTTCTAATACACTAAGTCCGCTTTTTTGATGCGGGAAACGTTTTAAATGTGCTTTTAGACAACTGCTCATATATTTAAAACTAGACTCTTTTACTATATATGGCTTTAGAATATTATGGTCTTTGCCACAATAAGTTCTCCATAAGGTAATGGCTAGTTCTTTGTCTTCATTAGTTAATCTTACACGTTTGTTATAATGATCTAATAATTGAGATTGTGTAAGTTCTCCTAATCCTTTCAGGTTTTTTTCACCTTCAACACGACCACTACAAATAAGGTAAAGCGGTTTTTTTATTTCTTTTTGATGTAAAAGATTTAATACACCTAAGAGATTAATATGGCAAAACAAATCATATTCAAACCACAAGTGAATTTCGTCATACTTATCTGCATTATTTAGCTTTGAAAGCTCTTGTTGAAGCTCTTTGTTATCTACTTCAATATCGTAGTATTCTTTTAAAAATTGGCTTCTTATTTTAAAAAACTCTTCAGAATCTATCTTTGGAATGGTAGGTCCTTCGCAAAGCATTTCTTGCCAGGTTAAAATATCATCTTTAAAATCGAGCTCTTTTAAATACTCGGTAAGCACACTACCATTAGTAATATGAAGGATTTTCTTAGTCATAAAATTAGCCTCCTACGCGTTTTACGTTAAACCCTTTTTCTTTAAGAATAGTCATTATTTTATCGCGATAATCTCCTTGAATGATAATTTTATCATCCTTAAAACTACCACCAACACTAAGTTTGGTTTTTAGTTCTTTAGCAAGTATTTTGAAATCTTCAGAAGCACCTGTGTAGCCTTCTAAAATAGTAATTGGCTTTCCTTTACGCTTTTCATACTTACAAATAATAGGATCATCTTGTAGCCAAATGTCGCTTTTATCATCATTTTCGTCTTGTGATGGCTCAGGGACGTGATCTGGAAAGAGATTTTTTAATTGGTCTTGTAGGTCCATTATTTTTTAATCAATCCAAGTTCTACTAAACGCTCATTTAAAAATTCGCCTGCAGTAATATCTTCATATAATTTGGGGTTGTCTTCATCTACACAACTGTCTAAAACATCTAATTTCATTTCGCTAATTGGATGCATAAAGAAAGGAATAGAGTAGCGCGATGTTCCCCATAGTTCTCTAGGTGGATTAACAACACGATGGATAGTTGATTTTAGTTTGTTGTTAGAATGTCTAGATAACATATCACCAACGTTTATCATTAATTCGTCTGGTTCTGCAATAGCATCTAACCATTCGCCATCGTGGCGTTGTACTTGCAAGCCTCTACCTTGAGCTCCCATTAAAAGTGTAATCAGGTTGATATCACCATGAGCAGCAGCTCTTACCGCATTTTTAGGTTCTTGTGTAATTGGAGGATAATGTATTGGTCTTAATATAGAATTACCATTGTGAATATAATTATCAAAATAAGTTTCTTCTAAGCCAAGATGTAAAGCTAAAGCACGCAGTACGTACTTTGCTGTTTTTTCTAACATTTGGTAGGTCTCTTTTCCTACTTTATTAAACTCAGGTAATTCTTTTACTTCAACATTTTCAGGGTATTCTTTTTTGCGCTCTTCATCATCTTCAACATACTGTCCAAAATGCCAAAACTCTTTTAAATCTCCTTCTTTTTTACCCTTTGCACTTTCTTTTCCAAAAGACACATAACCTCTTTGACCACCAATACCAGGTATTTCGTAACTTTCCTTAACCTCAAGCGGTAAATCGAAAAAGTTTTTCACTTCAGCATATAGTCTATCAACTAATTCATCATCTAAAAAATGCCCTTTTAAAGCAACAAAACCTATGTCTTGGTATGCTTTACCAATTTCATCAATAAATTTTTGTTTTCTATTTGGGTCTTCTGAAAGGAAATCCTTTAAATCTACACTAGGTATTCTATCCATTGGAATTTTATTTAAAAATTAAGTCAATATACAAAAGTAACGAATTAGTAATAAAATATGTATATGCGGTAAATACATTTATAAGGTGAATTCTGTAATATTAATGCATTTTATTTACATTTGGTGCATTAGAATTTATAATGTATGCCGACTATAACCAAAAGTAATATAGAGTACGATAAGCGCAACCTAAGTGATAAAGTATTATTAAAACTTTATTACAACATGCTAAGACCTCGATTAATAGAGGAAAAGATGCTTATTTTACTACGACAGGGAAAAATATCTAAATGGTTTTCTGGTATTGGGCAAGAAGCTATTTCTGTTGGTGTTACAATGGCTCTAAAATCAGATGAATATATTTTGCCAATGCATAGAAATCTTGGTGTATTTACTACTAGAGAAATTCCTCTGCATCGTTTATTTTGCCAATGGCAAGGTAAAGCGAGTGGTTTTACTAAAGGAAGAGACCGTTCGTTTCATTTTGGCACACAAGAGTACAATATAGTTGGGATGATCTCTCATTTAGGACCTCAACTTGGTGTTGCAGATGGTATTGCATTAGCTAATCTTTTAAAAAATAATGGACAGGTTACTGCTGTTTTTACAGGTGAAGGGGGAACAAGCGAAGGTGATTTTCACGAAGCACTAAATGTAGCTTCAGTTTGGCAACTACCAGTAATTTTCTGTATTGAGAATAATGGTTACGGATTATCAACACCTACAAATGAGCAGTATTACTGTAAGCACCTGGCAGATAGAGGTAAGGGTTATGGTATTGAATCTTTTATTCTAGACGGAAATAACATTATTGAAACATATTCTAAGGTTAAAAAACTTGCTGAGAGCATAAGAAAACGTCCGAGACCAATTTTAATAGAATTTAAAACCTTCAGACGACGTGGTCATGAAGAAGCAAGTGGTACAAAATATGTTCCTAAGGAATTAATGGAAGAGTGGGAAGCCAAAGACCCAATAGAGAATTTTAGAAGCTATTTGTTTAGCAAAAAAATATTATCTGCTGAAATTGACGACAAATACGTCACTGAAATTAAGGCTGAAATTGATGCTTCTTTGGATTCTGCGTATGCAGAAGCTGAAATAAGTCCTAATGAAAGTACTGAGTTAAATGATGTGTATAAATCGTTTGATTATGAAGATTTTAAACCTAATTCGAGTTTGAAGGAATTGCGTCTTATTGATGCCATTTCAGAGGGTTTAAAACAATCTATGGAAAAGCATAAGGACTTAGTAATTATGGGACAAGACATTGCCGAGTATGGAGGTGTTTTTAAAATTACTGAAGGCTTTGTAGATCAGTTTGGCAAAGATAGGGTTAGAAACACACCAATATGCGAATCTGCGATTGTAGAAGCTGGAATGGGTCTATCCATTGCAGGTATGAAAGCTGTTGTTGAAATGCAATTCTCTGACTTTGTAACCTCTGGCTTTAATCCTATTGTGAATTATCTAGCAAAATCACATTACCGTTGGAAACAAAATGCAGACGTTGTAGTACGTATGCCTTGTGGAGCAGGTGTTGCAGCAGGTCCCTTTCATTCCCAAACTAATGAGGCTTGGTTTACAAAAACACCTGGATTAAAGGTAGTATATCCTGCCTTTCCTTATGATGCCAAAGGCTTGTTAGCCACTGCAATAAATGATCCTAACCCAATACTATTTTTTGAGCACAAAGCACTATACAGAAGTATAAGACAAGATGTGCCAACCGATTATTACACGTTACCTTTTGGTAAAGCAGCATTATTAAAAGAAGGTGAAGCAGTTACCATTATTACTTATGGTGCTGGTGTGCATTGGGCTCTAGAGACATTAGAAAACAATGTTGATATTTCAGCAGACTTAATTGATTTAAGAACACTACAACCTTTAGACAAAGAAGCGATATTAAGTTCTGTAAAGAAGACTGGAAAAGCTATAATTCTTCAAGAAGATAGCATGTTTGGAGGTATTGCAAGTGATATTTCTGCAATGCTAATGGAAGAATGTTTTGAGTATTTAGATGCGCCTGTAAAACGTGTCGCAAGTATGGAAACTCCTATACCATTTGCACCACAGCTAGAGCAACAATATCTTGCCAAAGGAAAATTTGAGGATGCTATAAAAGATTTATTAAATTACTAATTAAGCAACAAAGACATTTTTGTTTGTTCTTACCCACTTAAACTTTTTACCGAAAGAAATTACCGTTAGTCGATTGTTTAGTAAATGGTAGTTGTATTATGATGTAAATAGAATTTTAACTTTATTTTTACATATTCTTAATTAAAACTTCAAATGAAAACAAAATTACTTCTTATTACATTTGTTATGACTTCAATATTTTCTTTTGCGCAAGTCATACCAGAAGATGTTAAACCACCAAGTTGGTCAATGGCAAACCTGCCTGCTGTAAAAGCTTTTAAAGTTCCTACTTTTGACTTAAAAGCGCTTCAAGATGAGGATATCATCAATGATAAAGACAAATCAAAACCATGGAGATTTGGTCATGATATATATGTAGATCATGATTTTAATGAGGTAGGTAAATGGACAACTTTAAGCAATGGAGATAGAATTTGGAGAATGGCATATTATTCTGAGAATGCCACATCTTTAAACTTTATGTTTGATGTATTTAAATTACCTGTAGGTGCTAAACTTTATGTTTACAATAATGAGAAAGATGATCTTTTAAGACCTTTTACTCACAATAATAACAACCCTGAAGAAGTACTTGGTACTTGGCTAGTTACTGGTGATAAAGCATGGATTGAATACTATGAACCAGCTAATGCAGTTGGTGAAGCAAAATTAACAATAGGCTCTGTAATTCATGGATACAGAACCACTGAAACTTATCAAAAAGCTCTTAACGACTCTGGTGACTGTAACCAAGACGTTGATTGCGATATTACTCCATCTGGTGCTGACCCATATGCAATAGATAATGTAAAAGAAAACGTTAAGCGAGCAGCAGCTATGATTACTGTTGGAGGTGGAACAGGCATATGTTCTGGTACACTTATTAATAACACAAGTAATGATGGTACACCATATTTTATAACCGCAAATCACTGTAGTGGTGGAGAAGGAGGCTGGGCTTTTAGGTTCAATTGGAGAAGTCCTAACCCATCTTGCTCTACAGCTACACCGAGCACTAATGGTTCATATAATCAAACAGTGAGTGGATCTATAGTAAGAGCAAGTAGTTCTCAGTCTGATATGGAATTAGTTGAAATTACCGATGCTAGTTTCTTCAACAATAACCCAGACGTTGTATGGGCTGGATGGAATAGATCAACATCTCAAGAGCCTGTTCTTAACTTTGGCATTCATCATCCTAGTGGAGATATACAAAAAGTTTGTAGAGATGACGATGGAGCAACCAGACAAGCTATAGCTTTTAATGGTAATGCAAACACTCAAATGTGGTATATAACGGAGTGGGAATTAGGTGTAACTGAGCCTGGTTCTTCTGGTTCTGGATTATTTAATCAAGAAGGGCAGCTAATCGGTATGCTATCAGGTGGTGGTGCCGCTTGTACAGGTACAGGCAATAATGGTCAACCTGATTTCTATGGAAGATTTGGCGTTGCTTGGGGCTATGGTAGTTCAGCATCTACTAGACTTAGTGATTGGCTAGATCCAACTAATACAGGAGCAGTTACTTTAGAACAATATCCTGTTTATGATAATGATGCTACTGTGGTTTTAGCTTCTGGTGGTAATAACTCATGTTACACAGATTTTATGCCAGAGGTGGCTTTAGTAAATAGAGGAAGTTTAACTCTGACTTCTGCAATAATTACATATTCTTTAGATGGGGAAGCTGATACTGTTATTAACTGGTCTGGCTCTCTTACTAATGATAATCAAGTTGTTGTTGCCACACCTTCTTACACTGATTTAGCTACTGGAGCTCATACATTTAATGTTTCTGTGGCTAGTCCAAATGGAGTGGCAGATGAAAACATGGCTAATGATACTTATACTTTAAATTTTGATATAGCGCCATCATACACAACAACACAAGTAGTGTTTAACGTTACCACAGATAACTATGGTGATGAAACAACATGGCAATTAGTAGACAGTTCAAGTAATGTTGTTGCTAGTGGTCCTGCCGTAGATTATGCAGATAATACAACATATCAAGAAATAATCTCTATCCCAAGTTTAGACGAATGCTATAGTTTTTCAATTTTTGATTCTTATGGAGATGGAATATGCTGTAGTTGGGGAAATGGATCTTATAATTTAGAAGATGAAAACGGAAATGTTATCATTTCTGGTGGAAATTTCAGTAACTCAGAATCAGTCGTATTTACAGCGAAAGATGCATTAAGTATTAATGATTACAGCTTAGAACACTTGGTTGATTTCTATCCAAACCCTGTAAATAATAATCTTAATATCGTTTTTAACAATTTAAGTGAAGATGTAAATTTTGAAATGTACAATGCATTAGGACAACAGATGTCTAAGGGAAGCTTTAATGCTAATACAACTTCACATGTTTTAAACATGTCTCAGTATCAAAGT
Source organism: Winogradskyella sp. MH6 (assembly GCF_022810765.1). Lineage (NCBI taxonomy): Bacteria > Pseudomonadati > Bacteroidota > Flavobacteriia > Flavobacteriales > Flavobacteriaceae > Winogradskyella > Winogradskyella sp. MH6. The sequence goes on from NZ_CP094494.1 coordinate 3,001,571, forward strand.
GGCATTTACTTTATAAAACTTACTTCAGGATCTAGAAGCTTAACGCAAAAAATTGTGAAGGATTAATCAAAACAATTTTAATAGAACTAAAAAACCAACACAATTAAAGTGTTGGTTTTTTAGTTTAATGTTATTGGGTGATTAGACCAATTCATAATTTAATGTTTTCTAAGTCATCATCTAAACTGTGAGATGTATTGACAATTTTTGATAAGGCTTTCATGATTGATAGATTTAATGATTGATGAATTACGTTATTATCTGTAACGTCTTTTACTGTTCCAAGAATAGCTTCTTGTTTCTGTTGTTGTACTTGTTAACTGATTGTTGTTTAAAGTTCTCATAATTTCTTCGTTTTTTAATTGATTACACTAAATAGACGACCATAAATTAAAAATGTTACACTCTTGTATGCTAGAGTGTTACAGTTTAACAATTTTTAACTTTTTAACGTATCGTTATTTTGTGACAATAAAAGCCTTTATAGGTTTAGTTTTTAATAGAGCAAAAAAGGTGAACATAGAATTTTGCATTTTACTAAAGATTCTTTTTTAATCTCGTTTCACTATGACTTCAGATACTATAAACGGATATGCTTTCTTTACTGCTGTTAACTCTTCATCCGTTATTTGATTTGGTGTTTTATTGAATTTATCTTCAATATATCTCGCTCTTAAATCGTAGTAAGCTTTCGTAATCTCATCTTGTACCGAAATAAATAATTGATATTTTGTTAAAGCATCGTGACTTAGAGAAATTACGGCTTCTCTAGGATGATCTGATGATATTGACAGTTTTTCACCTGCACAATAATCACATTCAGACGTACCATTATTATCTACAAAAGCGCTAACAATGTTTTTAACGTCTTCAAGTTTTACCACTTTGTCTTCAATAAAAATTTCCTGTTTATGATTTAAACTAATTCTTAAAAGGTTTCGTTCATTTATGTCTTTAATACAATCTTCAATATTAGGGCAATCGCTTGGTAATTGTCTTAACAAGCCTTTATCAGCTGAAATGGTCGTTGTTATCAAAAAGAAAATGAGTAACAAAAAGGCAATGTCTGCCATTGATCCTGCGTTGACCGTCGCAGAATGTCTTCGAAATGATTTCATAATATAAATATTTAAAATGTTAATATTTTCTTAAGCACAAGAACAGTACCAATCTTGTTAAAGGTTATTAACAATTCGTATCAAAAACACTTACAATATGTTATTTTTGCAAAATTAACTTTCTAGGAAAGAGCAATATGTCCACAGGCACCGTTAAGGATACCACATCAGAAAAACGATTATACGATTATCAAATCAAGGATTTGTATCGCATTTTTGATGTTATGGCGGAAGAAGCAGATAACTTCAATCTGCTTTATCAATTACCTACGGGTGGTGGTAAAACGGTTATCTTTTCTGAAATCGTTAGACGTTACATAGAAAAGCACAACAAAAAAGTAGTGATACTAACACACAGAATAGAGTTGTGCAAGCAAACCTCTAATGTGCTTTCTGGTTTTAACGTTAAGAACAAGGTTATAAACAGTAAAGTAAAAACGCTGCCAGACCAAGACGAATACCAATGTTTTGTTGCTATGGTAGAGACGTTGAATAATCGTTTGTCTGACAATGATTTTCAATTAAAGAATGTTGGTCTTGTTATCATTGACGAAGCACATTATAATTCCTTTAGAAAGCTTTTTAAATTCTTTGAGCATTGTTTTATTCTTGGTGTTACAGCAACACCATTGAGTAGTAATATAAAGTTACCAATGAAGGATAACTACAATAGACTCATTGTTGGAGAAGATATTTCTACTTTAATAAATAATGGGTTTTTAGCTAGCGCAGAAGTATACCATTATGATGTTGGTTTAACTTCATTAAAAATTGGTATTAATGGTGATTATACTGTAAAATCTTCTGAAGCTTTATATACCAATTCTTTAATGCAAACTAAACTGCTTTCTGCTTATGAAGAATTAGCTAAAGGCAAAAAGACCTTAATTTTTAATAATGGTATATACACCTCAAAAGAAGTATACTATACCTTTAAGAAAGCTGGATACAATGTTAGACACCTGGATAACACAGCTAACAAACAAGAGCGTAAAGATGTTTTAAAGTGGTTTAAACATACACCAGATGCTGTTTTAACCTCTGTAAGTATCTTGACTACTGGTTTTGATGAGCCTTCTGTAGAATCTATTATTTTAAATAGAGCTACACGTTCATTAACCTTATATTTTCAGATGATTGGTCGTGGAAGTCGTATTTATAAGGATAGAAAAACGTTTCAAGTTATAGATTTAGGTAATAATATATCTCGTTTTGGTCCTTGGAGTCAGCCAGTAGATTGGCAACATATCTTTAAATATCCAGATTTATATCTTGAAAACATCATAGATGACGAAGCTTTAGAACGCGATTTTGTCTATGTAATGCCAGACACATTAAAAGAGAAATTTAAAAACTCAAATAATCTTGAATTTGACGTAAAGTCTGAATATAAGGATGTTATTGGATCTGGTAAAAAATCGTTTACGGTTATAGAACGTTCTATAGAACAACACTCGCAAATCTGTATTGAGAATAGCGATGATGTGTACGATGCAAGGGATTTGGTAAAGTTATTGCAAGATGAAATTGCGTACCGCATAAAACAATATTGCTATTGTATTATGAACAGTACAGATAACTATAAAGATTGGTTATTTGAAGAGTACAACCGTAAGCTGCGTATTAGCTTTAATGGTAAGTTTTAACGTTTTTTTGTAAGGAAATATACTTTTATACGTTTATTTTGAAATGGGTATAGTTTTTGTACCACAAGTTTAGAACCAATAACACATCTAAATTTTAGTGAAAACTTTAAAGCACATATTACTTTTATTTAGCTTATTCACATGTACAGCTGTTTTTTCTCAAGTACCAGATAAGGAGAATAAAACTATACGTATTCCTGCAGAACCTTCTGAAACAAAAAAAGATACATTACCTACTAAAATAAAAGTAGCACCAAAACTAGACAAGAAAGAAGATAAATCTAGTGGTGAAGATGAAAAGAAATTTATAATCAAAAAATCGGATAAACCTTTTTCAATGACTGAGGAAGATGGATTAAAAAGTCCTGCGGAAATCTTCGAAAAGCGATGGAGTAAAGATTTAGAAAAAGGTGGTGTTATAAAAACGATGTCAGATCAATTTTTAGGTGAGCATCGTGTAGATACCAAGTTTGTAAATATCATTTGTAGAGACCATGAATATCCAGACGGTGACCGTGTAAGTATTTCTATAAATGGTGCTGTTATAAAACAAAACTTGTTATTAACAAGCAGCTACAGAAGGGTAGAAGTGCATTTAATTCAAGGCAAAAATACAGTTGAAATAACAGCCTTAAACCAAGGGGAATCTGGCCCTAATACAGCTGAGTTTATTGTATATGATGATTTAGGGAATCAAATTTCTTCTAAAGAATGGAATCTCCTTACTGGTGTAAAAGCTATCATTGTGTTTAACAACGAAAAAACAGTCATAAAAGAAAAAACTGAAGAAGAAAAAGCAGCCGAAAAAGAAGAAACGGCTTCTAATAACTAATCGCTTTAACATCTCCTGGTTTCATCATTTCTAGTCTATAATCTCCAATTCTAACTCTTACCAAGCGCAAGGTTGGAAAACCCAATTTAGCTGTCATTTTACGAACTTGTCTAAATTTACCTTCGGTTAAAACTATTTTTAGCCAAGATGTTGGCCCATGCTTTTCGTCTCTTACAAAACGCTCAACAATGTGAGACGTGTCTTTCAAAAGTTCAGCTAGGCAAGGTTTGGTTAGATAAAGCTTTCCGTTAACAGAAATTTCTACACCTGTTTTTAAAGCTTCAATTTGCTCTTCAGTAATTGTACCATCAACCATTATGTGATATTCCTTTTCAATTTTAGAACTTGTAATGTAATTGCTAAATTTTCCATCGGTTGTTAGTAGCAATAAACCTTCAGATTTTTCGTCTAATCGACCAACAGCCATTACATTTTCAGGAAGATCAAACAACTCAGACAACAACTTTTTATTCCTTCGTTTATTTTGATTATTGATAAACTGACTTAAATAACCATAAGGTTTATAAATTTTGTAATAGCTATTATTTGTAGTCATTTCTGAAGTAGGTTCTATAATTTCCGTCTTTTAAAATTCAAAAATATTGAAAAACTAACTTATATCATGTTTTTTCATTTTTATGAAGATTACCTTTAAGGGTATAATTTTCAAGGAGTTTTAATATTCAAAATCTTATGACATATGAAAGTATTCGATAACAAACACATTAAAAATGTGGTATTTGTAGGGGCTCATCGCTCTGGCAAAACCACGCTATCTGAGACCATGCTTTTTGAGGCTGGTTTAATAAATAGAAGAGGTACAGTAGAGCAACAAAATACAGTTTCGGATTACCATGAATTTGAGCACCGCAGAGGTGCTTCTGTTTTTGCAACCCCTTTGCATACTGAGTGGCGCAATTACAAAATAAATATTATTGACACCCCAGGATTAGACGATTTTATTGGTGAAATAATGTCATCCATTAGAGTTGCAGATACTATTGTTACAGTAATAAATGCAAAACATGGAGCCGATATTGGCACAGAAATTATATGGAACTATGTAGATAAATACCATAAGCCTACATTATTTGTTATCAATAAAATTGATAGCGAAAAGGCGAATTTTGAAATGAGCTATAATAGTTTGAAAGAACTCGTTGGTAACAATGCTGTTTTAGTTCAGTATCCTATTAAAATTGATGGAGCGCAATGCATCATAGATGTTTTAAAAATGAAATGCTACAAGTTTGGTCCAGAAGGTGGTAAGCCAGAAAAATTACCAATTCCTGAAGATCAATTAGATTATGCCAATCAGCTTCACAATGAGCTGGTAGAAAAAGCAGCTGAGAACGATGAAGAATTAATGGAACTCTATTTTGATAAAGGAACACTAAATGAAGATGAACTTCGTAAAGGCATTAAGTTAGGTATGCTTAATCACGACTTTTTCCCTGTGTTCTGTGTGTCTGCCTTAAATGATATGGGAACAGGCAGACTTATGGGCTTTATAGATAATGTAGCACCTGCTGCTGCAGATTTAAAACCAGAACAGACTTTAGAAGGTGATTTAGTAAAACCAGACGTTAATGCAGATACATCCTTGTTTGTTTTTAAAACCATTTATCAACCAAATTTAGGGCAGATTACGTTTTTTAAAGTGAAATCTGGAGAGGTTAATGTCAACGACAAGTTGTTTAATACAAGAACAGGTGAAAGTGAAACCTTGAACCAATTGTACATTATGGACGGTAAAGAAAAACATACTGTACAAAAACTGACTACAGGTGATATTGGTGCAACTACAAAACTAAAATACACCGAAACCAACGACACTTTGGCTTCTAAAGCCGAAGCAGGAACTATTAAGCCAATTAAATTCCCACAACCACGATTAGTAAAAGCTGTTTTTGCTGAAAATAGTAGTGATGAAGAGAAGTTAAGTGAAGCTTTAAAGCGTATTCATAGCCAGGATTTAACTGTAGATTTAAGTTATAATAACGAAACACATCAGACTTTAGTTGGTACACAAGGCGAATTGCATTTGGCTACAATAACTTGGATTTTAGAAAACATCTATGATGTTAAAGCAAGATTTGAAGCACCAAAGATTTCATATCGAGAAACCATTCAGAGAAGTGCTACTGCAAATTACAGACACAAAAAGCAAAGTGGTGGTTCTGGACAATTTGGTCAAGTTCACTTAAAAATTGAACCATATTACGAAGGAATGCCTGAACCTGAAGGTTTTTCAATTAGAGGTAGAGAAGAAGTAGATTTACCTTGGGATGGCAAATTGGTATTTTACAACTGTATTGTTGGTGGAGTTATAGACCAACGCTATTTACCATCAATAATGAAAGGTATCTTAGAAGTTATGGAATCTGGTCCTCTAACCAAATCTTTTATTAGAGATGTAAGAGTTATGGTATATGATGGCAAAATGCATGCTGTAGATTCTAATGACATCTCATTTAAAATAGCAGGATCTCATGCATTTAGAGAAGCCTTTTTAAATGCCAATCCTAAGCTTTTAGAACCAATAGATCAAATGACATTGCGTGTGCCAGAACAAATGGTCGGTAATGTTATGACCGAACTACAAAGTAGAAGAGCTATTATTCAAGGTATAGATACGGAAGTTAACTATCAGATTCTTAAATGTACAATTCCTTCAGCAGAGTTAACAGATTTTTCTACTCAGCTGCGTTCACTAACACAAGGTAGAGCAACCTATTCAACAAAGTTTGAAGGTTATGTATCCGTACCAACTCACATACAAAAAGAATTAGTAAAAGAGCAAGAATTAATAACCACATAAAAACATTGAGATATGCACAGTAAAGTAATGTATTTAAGCGATTTAAAGTTTAATATAGAAACATGGAAAAGAGAGTTAAGATTTCATTTTAATGAGATGGATACTTTTCAAGAAAAGTTAGAAGAAGCAGTAGCAAGAATTGATGACCCAATAGCATTGAAAAAGTTAGAAGTTTTTCAAAATAGAATAATGATAGAGAAAGATGCTATTTCTAAGCTTTTACATAGATGCCGTAACAAAATGGCAAACATTAACAATGTAGATTTTAATGAAAATATAGACGGCAGACTTCAGAATGAACAACATACATTAAGGGAAGATATGCGTACCTACATTAAACTACATTATGACCTTAAGGAAGAAATGATGGACTACTTTTTAGAAGTTCTTTAGTTCTATTCATAGCTTAATTTTTTGAATAAGCCACGATGATGAATCGTGGCTTTTTTCTTTATTTATTAAGTTGAATTTTATAATCTATAATAACTCTGACTACTACCTTTAGTACAAGGACAATTACTAGCACTTTGCATTAAGTTAAGACCAATGGTCACAACATGAGTTCCCGAATTAAAACCAGATAAATCATTGAATGTTAACTGATAAGAATAAGCAAAGTAAAGTTTATTATGAAGTATACCAGCCATAGGGCCAAGGTTTAAAGGATCCAAAAACTGATCGTTTAAAAAACGGTAAGAAGCACCAATCCAATAGTAATCTCCATTTCTGTTAAATTTTCTATACTTAAAATTAAGGTCTGTAGCAGAACGATTATCACTATCAAAAAATTGAAAGAAAACAGAAGGTTCAAACTCTACATATTTATTATGTTTTGGTGTAAAAACATAACCCGAATAAACCTGATAGTTCAGTAATAGTCTTGGCTCAATTCCACCAGTAAAGTCTTCGGTATCCTTAGATACTAGATTGTTAGCATTAAAACTTAAATAGAAATCTTTCCAACGGTAAAGTAAACCAGCATCAAAGTTGTTATTATTTACAGCTCTGTCTCCGTTAATTGCAGGATCTAAAATTGGAATTTCATAAGTTGTATTAAAATTTTCAATATCTATTCTAAAGTTATTAATATTATATGATAAACCGAGGGATAAGTACTGCTTAGATTTCCAATCTAAGATTAAATGATGCGCAAAAGATAGCTTAAGACCTTTTTGACGTGTATTACCATTTTTGTCATTATAGGCTGAAAAACCAATTCCCGAGCGATTAGAAATTCTAAAATCTGCATAAATCGATTGATTATCTGGAGCATCTTTAATACCAACCCATTGCGTTAATCCATTAGCCCTAATTTTTAAATTGTCACCAATACCTGCATAAGTTGGTGAAATCACAAAATCGTTATCTGCTAAGTATTGCGTCCAAACAGGTAAGTTGAGCTCTTGACTAAAGCCTTGCGCTACCGTTAGGAAAACTATATATATTAAAATTCTTTTCATCTTAGTAGGTTTAGTTCATTAGATTAAGGGTTATCTATACAGGGTAAAGTGGCCAACAAATTCTTTGTTCACATTTGGGTCGTTAGTTTGTACAACAAACCAATAGTCTCCAGTAGGTAATTCGTGACCATTGTATCTGCCATCCCAAACTTCACCAACTCTGTAGGTAGCTATTTTACGACCGTAACGGTCAAAAATATCAAAGGTTAGGTTAGGGTAGTTGTCAACACAACCAGGTGCCCAAGTATCGTATTCGCCATCACCATTTGGTGTAAACCAATTTGGTATACAAGGACCAACAAATTCTAGTTCAATTTCTGCCTCAGCAGTACAACCAGCACTATCGGTAACTGTTACGACATATACACCAGTCTCTGTAATATTATAAGTATTTGTACTACCATAGTTTTCATCATTCATTGTGAATGTATAATCTCCTGTTCCACCAGTTGCATTGGCAATAATTTCATTAAGTTCACCTTCAGCTAAGGTTAGAGCAACAGGCTCATAACCTTCAATATCAAACAATTCTGTTCTTTGAATACAACCATTAGTATGTCTTACGTCTATGTAATGTCCTGTTCCTACAGGTACATTTTCAAATACATTGCTTAATTGATAGTCACCACCATCTAACGAGTAATCAAATTCAGATAAATCTTCGTTTGAAGCATCGATAGTCACGGTAACCATATTACTTTGTGTATTATTCTCACAGGTGTATTCTAAATTAATTTCAGGATTAATCACGACAGGCTCAGGGAATGTGATGTTCCACTCAGACTCACAACCTTGCGCATCTCTAACATAAACGATGTGATCTCCACCTTCAAGATTAGTAAAATCGAAAACCGTTTGAGTTGCACTTCCAGTTGTATATGGTCCATCATAATTGTCTAGACTCACGCTGTATGGTAAATTTCCACCATCAATTTCAATACTAAATTCACCATCTCCCTCACCATCACAAGTTTCTGGGAAGAAAGCATCAGGTAGAATAGTAATGATTACTGGTTCAGGATCTACAATCGTAAAATCGAACGTTAAATAACAACCTAATTGATCTTGAACAATTAATGTGTAGTCTCCAGCTGAAAGATTTTCGAACGTATTCGTTTCAAAAAATTGATTTAATTGTGGTGAAATAGCATACTGAATTGTTCCCGTTCCACCAGAAGCAGATACGATAACCGAACCATTGTCGCTACCAGCACATGTAATATTGTTTATCTCAATTGTTGCGTCCAACGAAGTAGAAGGTTCTGTGATTGATATTGGAGCAGAAGTGACCTCACAATCTCCACTTTCTACCATGACCAAATAATCACCCGCTACTAAGTCCGTAAAATAACCTGGAGTATTCTGAGTGGCGTTTATTGTCGTTCCAGAGGTATCCTGAAGTGTATAACTATAATCTCCTAATCCACCTTGCGCTGTGGCTAAAATTGATCCAGTATTGTCACCAGCACAATTAATGGTTGGATTAGAAGATTGTAGATTTATAACTAACTCAGGTAATGGATCAACTGTAATATCATTTGATACGTTAGAAATACATCCGTTAGTATCTCTTACGTAGTAATTGTAAGTACCTTCGGTAACTGAAAATGTTGTAGAAGAAGCAAAACTTCCTAAAACACTTGTAAAACTACTTGTATCACTATACTCATAAGGACCTGTTCCACCAGAAGCACTAAGTGTTAATGTAGATTCTGTTAAACAGGTTTGTGTTGTTGTTCTTACTAAATCAACATCTAGTGGTGTAGGATTAGCAATTTCAATTTCTAATGAAGTCATTTCACAATCATACCCATCAGTAATGGTTACTGTGTAGGTTCCAGCACCTAAATCGTTAAATACATTAGATGTTTGTGGACCAGAAGAACTTGCAACTGGCGAAATAGTATTTAAAGTATATACATAGTTACTACCTTGCCCTCCAGAAACCATATCTACCGTTATACTTGCATTCTGATCACTAAAACAATCTAAAACTGTTGTACTTGGTGTAAATGTAGCTGTTATTGGATTTGGTAAACTAAGTGTTATAGATTCTGAAGCAATACAACCTTCAGCATCTCTAACGTTTACAGTATATGTACCAGCTGATAAATTTTCGAATACATTATTTGAAGAAAAAGCAACAGTAGCATCACCTGTTAATTCATATTCATAATTGCCCCAACCACCATCAGCGATAGCTGTTATTGTACCTTCACTGTCTGTACACGTTACGTTTGAAGATTCAACTAGATTTAAAGTCAAAGCCTCTTGCGGAGAACTTATAACCACACTTCCTGAATTAGAACAATATGGGAAATCTGTTTGAGTTATAACAACATTAAAGCTACCTGCTTCCATACTTGTTACAGTTAATGGATTTGTAGCTGTGTTTGCATTTACAATGCCCGTAACAGATGTACCAAGACTATTAAATACTTCATAGGTATAAGCACCAGTAAAGTTTGTGATATTAATATCGAAGGCACCTGTATTGTCACCAAAACACGTTACACTATCAGATGTTAACGTAAACTGTGGTGAAGTAGGCTCACTCACTGAAATCGTAGTTTCAGAAGTACAAGATAGTACAGTGTCAGTAATTGTAATTGTATAAATACCTGAAGGCACACCAGTAAAGGTATTACCAGATAAACTTACAGAAGCTGGACTAGGTGAAATGCTATATGCGTAAGAACCAGAACCACCATAACCAGTTACTGTAATTTCACCATCATCATTATTACAAGATGGCATTGCGGTAGCATCTGCAACAACATCGATTGGTTCAGCAACATCAATAGTTACCAAATCAGAACAACCGTTAGCATCTTGGATTTCTATGGTATGTGTACCTGCAAATACATTAGAAATCGTGAAAGGTGCAGACTGTGTTTGAAAAGCGCCTCCATCTATACTAAAACTATATGGAGCTGTACTAGGTGTGTCTAAGTTGACTACGATTTCATAATTACCATCTTGTAGCTCACAAGTATTAGTAACTGAAGCTGATATTTGAGGTGAAATATCCATATCTACAATAGTAGCAGGACTTGTTACAATACATCCATAAGCATCTAAAACATGAATGTAGTAAGTGCCAGCATCGACATTAAATACACTTGTAACATCCCAACCAGTATCAGTAGCTAGTGGAGCAGTAGCAGTTGTCGTGATTTGATATTGATATGGTGCAGTTCCGTTTTGTCCTATGGCACTAATAACACCAGAGTTTGGATTACAATTAGCATTTTGATCAACAGAAACAGTTAAATCTAAAGCTACAGGAGATTCCAAAATTTCGAATATTTGTGAAGCTGTTTCACATCCATTAAAAGAACCTGAACCATTTTCTGTAAACACTAAGTAATATTGACCAGGAGTTAATGTTCCAGGGTTTGGAGTTGTAACCGTTTCAGGAGTACCAAATGTTACCGCAATAGTGTTTGGTCCATCTACCAATTGATTATCATAAGCAGAATAGATGGTGTAATCAACAGATGTTGTTGTGCTATCAAAATTATCTATTGTAAAGGTTACACTTCCATCAGCTGCACCAAGACAAGTAACGTTGTTTGGAGCCACAGTAGAGGTTAGGGTAGAAGCAGGATCTATTGCAAAATCCGCAGCTTTTACAAAGTAACAATCTGTTACTAAATCATGAACCACAAAGGTGTAAACCACACCAGGAGTTAAGTTAGAAAAAGTTCTTGTATCTCCACCTGGAGTATCTGGTAGTAAATAACTTGTTGTATAAGGAATAGTATTGAATTCTAAAATTCCAAACTCATAACTACCACTACCTACAGCAGATATTGCGGTAACTTCAGCAGTTCCACCAGTTGTACAATCTGGTACAGAAATATTGACGTTAATCAATAAATCAGATGGAGGAGAAGCCATCGTTATTTGTTGAGACAAACTACACCCATTAGCATCTACAACATTAACAGTATAATTTCCGTAGTTAATAATATTGAACGTATGATCTTCATTAGAAGTTGCATTATAAGGGTTGCCTGGAATGATATCTCCAAAATTGTTAGAAATGAAATAGGTAAATGGAGCTGTACCTCCAGCAATATTTTCAACTGTAATAGAACCTAAAGAAGAACCTCCAGGATTATTACAGGTAATATCAACCTTACTTAAATCAAATGTGATAGCATCTGGCTCAGTAAGTGTAATATTTTCAGTAGTTGAACATGAATTAGCATCTGTAATGGTAATCGTATAAGTACCGGCAGTCAAGCCAGAAGTTTGTGTGCCATAATCAGTTCCTGTTGTATCATTATTAACATTAATAGTAAATGGAGGAGTACCTACTGTATTATCGATAGTTATGCTAATAGATCCATTAGCATCTCCACTACAAAGTATTGGCTGGCTTTCAACAACTGCGCTAAAAGCAGGTGGAGAAATAGGATTTACTGTTATAACACTAGATTCAGCTGTACAACCATTAGCATCCGTAACTTGGAATTGATATGTGCCTGCGGTAGCAGTATTATAAGTAAATGTTGAAGTTGTACTTCCTAAATCACTGTAAGGAGCACCATTGATAGAAACTTCATAGGTGTAAGGAGCAGTTCCAGTAATGGTTCCTGTTAACTCAGCATCAGGAGTTGCAGTACAATCTAAAGTTTCAGTAAGTACAACATTTATAGTTGGACTTGGGATAGGATCTATAGTATATGATTCGCTATATGTACAATCATTTTCATCTCTTACTTGAAATGTATACGTACCAGGTGCAAGACCAGTAAACACATTTGAAGTTTGATACGCTGTAGTAGCAGAAGCAGGTGCTATAATTTGATACTCTAAAGTACCATTTCCGCCAACAACGTTAGATATGGTTACATCGCTAGTTAAATCAGGACACGTTACAGGAGTACTTGTAAAATCCATGTCTGTTGGAGGATTTAAAGCATCTATTGTAATAGTGTTTGTAACAGCTGTACAAATATTAGCATCTCTAATAGTGATGGTATATGTGCCTTGCGTTAAGCCAGTGAACACATTACTTGTTTGAAAATTAACACCATCTATACTGTATTCGTATGGTGGATTTCCGCCAGACACACTTGTTACAGTAATTTCTCCTGTACCATTACAAGTGTAAGGTGCAGAAAGCTCTGCTGTACCAGAAATGGCTGTATTTTCAATAATAGTTACTGTTTGAGGATTCGTTGTACAAACCGAAGGTCCAGATGTGTATTGTAAAACAACATCGTAATTTCCTGCTGCTAATCCTGTGAACAATGATGCATTAGAGAATGTAACTCCGCCATCAATACTGTACTCAATAGCATTTCCATTTTGATTGGTAACATTGATAGTAATTGTGCCTGTATCACCTGTACCACCACATAATATGTCTGTTGTAGTTACATTATATTCTGGTGCAGGAATTTCATCTACCGAGATTGTAGTTGTCGCTGTACAGTTGTTTGAATCAACCACAAGAATGTCAAAAGTTCCTGCTGAAGTCACCACAATTTCTGGTACAGTTTGAAAATCTGTAGAACCATTAATAAAGTAGAAGTAAGGAGGTGTTCCTCCTTCAGGATAAATAGTTATTTCTCCATCAGTACAAGTTAGAGGTACAGTGACAGCTGCAGTTACCGTTAATAAAGGTGGTTCAACAATTGTAACATCTTCAGAATATAAACAACCGTTTTCAGTTTCTACAGTTGCTGTATAAGTTCCTGGATTTAAATTGTCAAAAACATAGGTGTTTTCAATGATTGGACCAACTGTATTTACTACAGTGTCATTTTCACTAAGGGTGAAGGTATACTGAGGATCTACATCATTAGCAGCTAATTGTATACTTCCTTTATCACCAAAACAAAGTGGCTGAGTAATTGTTGAAGTTACTGTAAAATCACGTTCTCTAATCAATACATCAGGAACACCAAAAATACATGGGTTTGTTGGTACACCAACTTGTCTTACATAAACTGAATACGTTCCAGGTGTTGTAACTGTAAATACATTACTCGATTGATAATTAACACCATCTATACTAAACTCATAACCAGAAGGCACGTCGTTAACCGTAATACTTCCGTTAGTAGTACAAATAATATCTGTTGAAACAACCGTTGGAACTAATAGATTTTGATAAACATTAAAATAGAACTGATTGAAACAACCACCAGGATAGTTGATAGTCAATCTGAATTGACCAGCAGTATTTGCTAAAAAGTCAGCACCTGTAACGACTTCATTCCATGTACAACCAGGATCTTCATTAGCGCAATCTGGATCTGAAACAGCAGCGCAACTAGATTCATCTAACTGCTCCCAAATAATAGAAATTGAATCAGATATATTGGTTTCAATAAATCTTGAGTCATCCGCACCACATAAGAAAATGTTTGGTAGTAATTTACCATCATTAGGACAAGTTACTACTTCATCAGCATAAGGAATTACAGGATTTTCAATGTCACCACCAAAAAGTTCAACTTCATAAATTTGCTCTATAGATTGACAAGGAGCTACAGCAGTATTAAAAGAATAATAAGTTCCCGTTGCATCAACTGTAATAGTTTGAGTATTTCCGATAACAGGTGTACCTGTTGGACTTGTAGACCAAGCATAAGAATCATAACCATTGGCTGCTGTAAGTTCTACAGTATCACCACAAAGAATAATTTCTTCAACAAATTCACAATCTAAATCTGCTAAGAAGTTAGTTGCTTGAGGTGATAATAAACAGCCTGTATTACTATTCAAACTTGGATCGTCTGTAATTTGAAATGTTGGATTATAAAATCCATTATAAGTTGCATAAGCTTGGTTGTTGATAATATTTGAACACGCATCTGCTAAATCACCACAACTATTTACAACCTGTACTTCAATTCGTATTTCATAACGAGGATCATTTTCTTCCACGAGTGAATTATCAATATCAAAAACCAACTCTCTAGTTACAGGGTCATAACTAGCTACAGTTACACCTGGAGGAAGAATTAAATCTGTTGGGTGGTTATAAATAATATTGATTGGTAAAATATCTCTAATTTGAAAATTAGTAGCGTTATCATTACCTACATTCTGAAAACCAATCACATAGTTTAATTGAGCTCCAAGATCTACTAATTGACCACCAATATCATTACCTGCATCATCTTCTACAATTTTAGTAAGTACAATGTCTGGTTCAATAATTTCCACTGCAAAAGCAAAGAAGTAAGGAAAATATGTATCACCACTGGTTTCTAATCTTATTGTACCAGATGTTGCATCATTTGCTATTACAGAGTTTCCTGGATTAGGTATTGCAATGGTACCTGTATCAAAACCAAGTGTATTTGTACTATTGGGCACACGGTTAGTAACTGGTGTAGCATCAAGTCGTGTTACTGAGCTATTAAAAAAGTTAGATACAGGACGATCTGCCGTAGATAAACTAACACCATTTAATCGTAGTCTATCACCTAAAATAGGACTATCTCCCTCAAGCGTAGCAAAAGCAAAATTAGCCCTTACTGGCGCAGGAGCAGGAACTGTTCTAAATCCACTCACAGGAATATCTAAGTTAGGATTCCCACCAGGAACACTTATAGCACTAAATCCATCAAAACTAGTGATAGATTTACCCGGAAGCGTTGGGTCTTCATAAACTATGAATAAAGACCATCCTGCTGATTGACCTGTACCATTGTAAGGGTTGAAATTAGCTGTTTCTCCAACACCTGAAGAAACATTGGCAACAGTATAAGTTCCAAGATCTGCACCAGAACCAAAGCTGGTTACAAAGTCAGTAACGTCGGCAAAACAAGCATAAGAAAAGCTATCTCCACCATCTATAGTTGAGCCATTAGCATCAAAAATTATAGTACCAGTTATGTCAGTATATCCACCTGTAGGTCCTTTTAATCTTACGTCAGTAATAGGTTCATCACCAGGATTTACAGCTCCCCAATATAAGCCAGCGTAAATAATGCGGTAACAATTTGGATTTGGAATTTCTAAATCTGCACTCGAGGAACTAAATGTTGAAGGGTCACCATCTATATCGATATATTGCATATCGACATTATGGTTGTAAACACTTCCATTATTGAAAGGATTATTATCTGGACCCAAAATATTATTCCCAATTAATACAATGTCTCCTTTTAAATCCTCATTAAATCTTGGTGTGAATGGCACATAATTTTGTGCATAACTGACTATGCCAAAGCATAGTGCTATTATGACTATTAATGCTCTTGAAAAAGTAGGTTTTTTCATGATACTTGTGGTTTTAATTCCTCACATTTACTTGGGGCAAAGCATCTGTAAAGAATGGCTTAACTTATTAATTTTCTATTTTCACGAGGGACATTTTTACATTATATGGTCTGTTTCCTTTGTCTTCCATAGCTTTATTGGCAGCACTAATACTATCAAACTTACTGTAGTAAACATAGTATTTACTTGTGTTGACATCGTAGAAGAAATCTACGTTAGTACGTCCTGAGGCTACAACTTTAGTTAAAAATTCGTTTCTCTTATTTATATCGCTATGAACAGCAATGATGAGATAATAACCACTCTCGGTATTGCTTACATTCTTTAAAATCTGAATATTCTCACTCTGCTCTTGACCAAAATCAAAATCATCAGAAGTGTATGGTGTTTCAGCTAATTTTGTTGTTCTTTTAATGTTTTGAAGCATTGCTCTATCCTGAGTATATCTGTCTTGTTCATTATCGTAAGCTGCACGCTTAATTCGTCTTCTCTTTTCAAACTCAGTTGCTTCTTTAATCAACTCTAATCTATTATTAAGCTGTATTCTTAACGTTTTAGCTTCTGCCTGTTTAAGCTTTAAGTCTTCGATTTTCTTTCTATAGAATAAGTTTACTTCATCAAGTTTAGTGGTTTTGTATCGTTCTTCATAAAGTGAATTTAAAGAGTCGATTTTCTTAGATTGTGATTCAATAACTTCATCTAAATTAGACTTAATAGCATTAAGTTTATTGTTCTCAGCAGTAACACTTTTAAAAGGTTTTGGCTTAACAACTATACCTTGATCACTTAAATCATTTTCTTCTTTTAAGTCTTTTAAATCTTCGTCTTTTGTATTAACAATCTTTTCATATTCTTCTAAAAGTTTATTCTGTTGCTCATTTGAAGATTCAGCAGCTTTAGTAAGCGAAGCTATAGTTTTACCAATCTCATCTTTAGGATTTTCTACCAATTCTTCATTGGCCATTTTTTCGGCCTCTTCCTTAGCTTGTTGCTCCGCTAATAATCTTGCTTCTTCACGAGCCTTTTGTTCAGCTAATTGTTTTTCTCTGGCTTGTGCTTCGGCTTCCTCTTTAGCTTTTTGTTCTGCCAATGCTTTTGCTTTCGCTTCAGCCTCTTCTTGAGCTTTTCTTTCGGCATCTTCCTTGGCCTGTTGTTCTGCTAGCAATCTTGCCTTTTCAGCAGCTTCTTCACGAGCCTTTTGTTCAGCTAATTGTTTTGCTCTGGCTTGTGCTTCGGCTTCTTCTTTAGCTTTTTGTTCTGCCATTGCTTTTGCTTTAGCTTCAGCCTCTTCTTGAGCTTTTCTTTCGGCATCTTCCTTGGCTTTCTGCTCAGCTAATAATCTTGCTTTTTCAGCGGCTTCTTCACGAGCCTTTTGTTCAGCTAATTGCTTTGCTCTGGCTTGTGCTTCGGCTTCCTCTTTAGCTTTTTGTTCTGCCAATGCTTTTGCTTTCGCTTCAGCCTCTTCTTGAGCTTTTCTTTCAGCATCTTCCTTGGCTTTTTGCTCTGCTAATAATCTAGCTTTTTCAGCGGCTTCTTCACGAGCAAGTTTTTCTTTAGCTTCTCGCTCTACTTTTTCTTCAGCAAGTTGTTTTGCTTTCTCTTGTGCTTCAGCTAATGCGTTGGCTTCTGCATCTTTCTTAGCTTTTTCTTCAGCTTCTCTATCTAATTTGGCTTGCGCTCTACGTTCTGCTGCGCGTTCTCTTATACCAGCTAATTCTTCTTCTGAAGCTTTTACTATAGGTTTATTACGCTTTTTGGTAAACAATCCACTAACTTCTTCGTCACCGCTGTAATCGTATTTCTTTTTACTGATGAATCTATATGCTAGTGTAACTTCGTGTGAAGTACCAAACTCTACTAATTCACCTATAGATTTTTCAATGTTATATTCTATAGCAATATTCTTAGTTACATTAAGACCTAAACCACCAGATACACCATAACGATTGTTATAGCCTGCTTGAAACCAAATTCCTTTAGGCACACTTAATGTTACTAATCCAGATATTAGTGTTTCGTCTTTTCTGAATTCTGACATTAAGATTCCTGAGAATTTGGCATCCTTAAAAAAGCCGCGTCCATCAAAAAATCCTGTATGCATTATATGTGCTTGAATGCCTTGTTTAGGATCGTCTTCTATCATTGAAGACGTTTCAATATTATATAAAACCAAATTGTTTATAGAAACACCAAAATCTAAAAACTCAGTTCCGAAATTGATACCTGGATTTACGGTTAGTAAAAAGTTTTCTGGAACATTTTGTAATGAAGGATCATCAAAATTTGTTATAATGTTAGACGTATTGATACCGCTTTTATAGGCAGCAGCATTAAGTCCGAAGGTTAAATTGTTATTAGTATTTAACTTAACGTTATATGCAAAGTTTAATAAGCCACCAAAAGTAGTTAAGACACCATAATTTTGTTGAAAGGCTGCAATACCAGCACCAATATTTTCAGAAAAACGACCAGAATAACTTCCTAAGAACATTTCTGGAGCATTATCAAATTGAACCCACTGACGCTTGTTGTTAAAACTGATGTATTTGTTTTGTTCTCTAACAAAAGTGAAAGTAGGGTTGATGCTGTAACGATTAAATACCAAAGAGTTTCGTATTGGTAAATCAAAAGAAACCACTCCATCATCTTGCTGAGAAAATGCCATTTGCATAGAAAGGGTCAATATGAATAGTATGAATAGATGTGTTTTCATGCTACTTGACTATAGTTATTGATCCTTTTTTTACATCACCTTCTACTGGTGTTATGATATAGTAGAATACTTGATTGACGCTTGTAAGATTTAAATCATCTTCTGGCCAATTGTTTTGGTAATCTAAGGTATGAAAAACGACTTTTCCTTGTTCGTTTAGTATCATTACCTCAGTATTGGTACCGCTTGTATATTGTAATGGGATTACCCAAGTATCATTAATTAAATCACCATTTGGACTGATAACATTTGGTATATTAGGTACATCTGGAAAAGGTTCTACACCTTGCTCTATAACAAAATCGTAGGTTCTAGAGCCATTACAACCAGCAGTTTCAGAAATAACAACACTATAGCTTCCTATTTCCGTAGCATCATAATAATCTTCAGTGGCACCAACAATGATTTGATTGTTGAAGTACCAAGTAAATTCTGGACTAACAGCATCTGTTGTAACTTCAATAGTTAATGTTTCTCCTTCAAAAATCTGATTAACATCATCAACATTTATTTCACTATTAAAGAGTTCGCTTACTAAATCTATAGTACCAAAAGCAGAACATTCTCCTAAATCTACCTGAACGGAAAACATACCAGACTCATTAGTTTGGTACATTTGATTAGTTGCATCTGGTATTTCTACACCATCTTTAAACCATTGATAACTATTACCTCCAACTGTACTTAATGTTGTAAGACCTTGTTCTGGGCAATAAGGATTTCCTAAGCTAGATGATATGGTGACATCTCCTTCACCAGAAGTACTAACTTCTGATATTGTAACTCGATTTGAAAATGAGTTAGATGTACATGTACCATAATTAGTTTCTACAAAATAAGTGCCTTCTTCATCAACGAGTAGAGAAGACCCTTCAGCTACAAAAACAGAAGTTGTAGGGCCAGTTTCCTTATACCAGTTAAAAGTTAAAGAAGGATAATTTAATGGAGAATCGTTATTGCCAGTTCCCGGATTATCTATAGTTAAAAGATAACTTCCACCTGTACAATAAGCACCTGTTGATACTAAATTATTAATTGTAAAAGGTGAATCTTGAAGCTTGTAATATGCCGCAAAAGGTACAGAAGGTGTGCTGGTAGCTACTGGAGAGCTACTTTTTATTCTAATTCTATAATTCTCACCAGCTGTAGTTTCAGGAATAGAAAAATCTACAGTTGCTGGCGATGTTGTAATCCATCCAGGTGAAGATGTATAAATAACTTCAGCATTTGAAAAATCACCATCACCATCAGATAATTCAACTGTAAATTGATTTGAAGCGTTTAAAGCAGACGTTGGTGAAAATACAAATGTAGCACTATAGGTGTTAAAAGAATCACTAGCACACGCCTGAGTAAAGCCTAAATTAGGCTGACCAATAACTAGCTGCGCCTGAACTTGTTCTAGTGAAAGAAAAGCTAAAACTAGGCAGAGGGAGATAAGCAGTTTATTTAGTTTAGTAGTTTGAGGCATATGCTTATTGTAATTTTTATCTATAGGCTTTTGGTGTTAGGGTAGGTTAATCAATAGTTTATTATTGAAAACTAATCGTCATCCTCATCGTCATCTATAAAATCGTTAGAGGCAATAATTCTATTTACTTGTAATCTAAAATCAGGAGTTCTGTTATCTGAAGCAGCAATAAAGGTTTCTTTATCCGATCCTTTAGCATATAGATTGCTAAAAGCTCTACTACCATACCAGCTTTCTAAATCATCATTATTGGTATATCCCTTTCTGTAAATATTTCCTTTACAGTTATTAAAGTAGGTTTTAGTAAACTGAATTTTTTCAAGGTTTTCGTTGTTAAGTGCAATCTTATCATCTAGAATAACAGCAGGATAAAAGCCAGAAATTACACTTTTATTAATAGCGAAAGATGCATCAGCACCAATATAAATAGCCTCTTGCACAAGACCAACCTGTATATCTGACTTGATATTATCAGAAACATTAACCAAGGTTAGGTTTTCTGCATTTACAAATGTTTGACGTTTAGAAGTATCAGACTCTTCTTTATTGTCATAAGATTTTACAACCATACATCTAGAACCGTTTGCACTAGAAACATAAGGAGATCTAATAGCTAATGAATTGATTAACTGACATTGGGTACCAAAATTAAACTCATAGTCATTTGTTTTGGAACGGTAAGACACTAATTTTTCTAGAATTACTGATCCTCCAAGGATATTAAATGAATTACCAGCACAATAGCTTACCATTACGTTTTCAACAACTGTTTTGTTACCAACACCTGCTAAAGTTAAAGCATTGAAGTAGCCATAATTTTTAGTTCTTTTACCAGCAAATTCTATTCTTACATATTTTAAGATACCAGATTCGCTTTCAGTATTATTACCTCCATAAGCAATATGCTCTGTAGAAGAAGGTTTTAAACCGTAATTAAGAGACGATAATTGTCCGTATGTATTTAAAGGAGCATCACCTAAAAGAAATATGCCGCCCCAATCACCAGCTTTTTTACTGTCTCTACTCGAGGTAAAAACTATAGGATCTGTCTGAGTACCTTTAGCAACTAGTTTTGCCCCTTTGCTAATAATTAATGAAGCCTTAGAATCAAAATCACCAAGGATTTTAGTTCCAGGTTCTATAGTTAATGTAGCACTGTCGGTTACAAACACATCGCCAATAAGAAGATAAACATCTCTCTTTAGTAATTTTGTGTCTTTAGAAATCTTTCCACTTAAAATCTGGGTTGGTTCACCATACTCAGATTGACTAGGTTTAAACTCTGTCCAGGAATTCAGCCAGTTATCGTAGCCGATTATTCCTTTTTCCTGTTGTGCAAAACAGTTGCTTAACACTAATAGAAAAATAAGCGCGGTTTTAATACAATTTTTCATAGTAGTTAAATTTGTTAATTTGGGTTTTAAAGTAATTTTTCAACTAATTGCCTCAAACATAGGAATTAATCCTATGAAATACAAGAAATTATCGTTGAAATACATAATTTTAATACATATTTATTATTTTTCCTACAAAAATATGATTTTCGTACATAAAAATCCATTGGATATTAACTAATTGATTATCAATAATTTGAATATTATAAAATAGAAAATAAAAAACCTCGCAGTTTTGCGAGGTTAAAAAACATGAAATTGATTATAGACTAATCCTCTTTGAAATCGTTGTATGTATGTAAAGCTTTTAAAGTAGATTCGTAAAACAAAATCGCTGCTATAAGATCGTTGGTATCCGAATAGGGTAGGATTTTGGTTTGAAATTCTACAGTACTTTCAAAATATTCATCAGAAGCTTCTTTATTATCTTCTAACGCCTTTTTATTTTCTTTTGTTTCTGGTATGCCCAATGATTTCATAGTTACACCAGGCTTAGTAGCAAATGCAATATTTGGTAAAATATTTACAATAACTTCTATACGCTCTATATATAAAGTTAATAATTCACCTTTAGACATATCGTCTAGTTGTTCTCTACTGTGATATTTAGATATATTAACCTTACCACTAATGATACTTTGTGAATCATCATCCTTTGATTTTTGTGCATTTCCAAAACCTATCATAAGGAAAAAAAGAGCACTAAATAAAGTAAGTTTTGTTTTCATATTTATAGTTTTGATTTGGGCTTACTGTGACAAATCTATATAAAATAATCACAAAAACAACTAATTTCACCTATTTTTCTTCAAAAAATTTTAACACTTTAAATGCATATTTCTTGGATAAACTGCATAAATAGTGGATTAAGTGCTAATTTTACCGACAAAATACATAGGCGCATTTTAACACTTTTAAACATGAATATAGACTTAAAAAAGACAATATTTTTTAACTTTTTTTTGGAAAAAGAGAGAAATAAAAATAAGCTTAAATAAAAAACACATCTATAAATTGCGAATTTTTGGATGTATTTCATCGTCAAATTTTGCATCTTTTTACAGTTCATCGCAAAATTATTGCAATCACATGATTTTTAGGGCACTACCATTTTTTTGAACCAAATTTGACGGAACCCAAATCAGTATTCGTCATGAAAAATTTAATCGCAGCTTTTTGTTTGATTTGTTTTTATAGTGCATTTAATGTTAGTTATGCACAAGAAAGTCCTATTTACGATAGGGCAGAGGACCAGTTGACTAACACAGATACTATCCCAGATTTTAGATCTAAGACTAATAAATTAAAATTAACAGGTGTTATTTACCAGAGTGATGGTGTGACGCCAGCCAAAGACGTTATTCTTTTTATAGAACAACCTGATGAAGATGGTGACTTTGATCTAAGACATACAGATGACAAACGTTACGTATTCCATAGAAGTTGGGTAAAAACAGACGCTGATGGTAGATATACATTCTACACATTTGTACCTGGAAATGATAGGCGTTATAACCAAATGCAACAAATCTTTCCTATTATTAAAGAAACCTCCAAGGAAGAAGTACAATTAGAATCGTTATTGTTTGATGAAGATCCTATGTTAACCAAACGTTGCAGAAAACGTTTAGAGAAGAAAGGAAATACTGCAAGAATTTTAACCACTAAGAAAGAGGATGGCATTTTAGTTGCCGAAAAAGATATCATATTGTCTGATGATACTGAACCTATAAAGTAGTCATACAATTAATAACCGCAAAAGCCCTGATTTTATGTTCAGGGCTTTTTTATTTATATTAATAAGGTGTATCACTATTAATTACAACAAACGCTCAGCAACTTCCAACCAATTATATACACGTGTATAGTCTGTTTCGTGTTGGTTGTGTGGGGAATCAAATAACAAGGTATCACCAGCAAAGCGCTCTAAGTTGTAGCTTCTATCGTCAATTAATAAATCACCATTAAGGATAAACTTATGGCCACACATAATACGATGCTGCCAAGTTATAAAAGGCATATGCTCATCTAACCAGTCGCTTTTTTCCTTTAACGAGTTAGGAAACTGGGTTGCAGCAGTAGCAATATATACGTTATGCTTGTTGCACAATGCTTCCATAACCTGAATACTATCTTTTATAGGCTCTAAGTCTCTAAAAAAGCCTTCTTTGTGTACATGTTGCCATATACTTTCCTGATGAATTTCTGGGACATTTTGCCATACTTCTCCAGATTCTATATGCGCTAGTGAGAGTTCTTGTTTGTGTTCTTCGTTGTATAATTCTATGTGCTTACCGTAAGTGTCGGCAAGTACGTCATCCATATCTACAAATATTGTGAGCATCGTTCTTTTTTTACAAAGCAAACCATAATATAAAGTGTTGACAAGGTATTTAAGGAAACTTTATAAAGATTTAATGATTTCGCAATATGGTGGTGGTGATTTTGAAAAATATGAATCGTTTTTCAGGAGTTTTTATAACTGGGTTGTTTTCTATATATAAACCAAAAAAATATTAATTACTATGAAAAACGTTTATCTTATCGTATTTGCATTACTCTTGTTTAACTGTTCTAATGACGACGACAACAGTATAGATCCTACACAGTATAATGCCAATCTTACTGTATTACAGAATTTAGAAAATGGTGTTGCTGTCCTGGATATCACTGCTGAAGTTGGAGTAGAAGCCTTACATGGAATAGAATATGGTGGTGGATATATATATTATGTTGATGAAACTGATGGTTCTTTAATGATAGCTGCTGATTACTCTGAGATTGGTACTAAATCTTGGGGAGACCATTTTGATTTAACTAATGGAGAACTTATTGGTGATGGTCAAACTAATACACAGCTTTTAGTAGATGGCAACCTTAACGATAATAGTACTGTACCAAATGGGTTTGAGTTTGGTAGTGATGACTATGTTTTTAAGATTGCTACAGATTTAATGTACAGAGATTATGACGATTGGTTTGTACCAAGTAAAGCATCTGTAGAGGCTATATTTAATAATGTGCATATGCAAGGTATTGGTAACTTTAATGAAAACCTTTTTTACTGGACGTCTACTAAGGTTGGTTATCATCCTTATGTGATGAGTTTTAATCCTAACTTTGGTGGTAGTGCGTTTTTTGGATCTTGTTTTGATAGTAGCGCTGTAATTCTTGTTAGAAGACATCAATAAGTTATTGTTCATAAATTTTGTTATTGAGGCCTGTATGTTATGTACAGGCTTTTTCATTTGGTAATATCTAAGTAATAGAGTGTGGTTGTAAAAATACTATTTTACATAATGTAAATTATAGGACAATTATATATTTTGGATGTTTAGGGGTTGTACTGGGCATCGCTGTTTTATAATGGTCTGTGTTGTTTGCTGTGCTTTCTACCCGAATGTTATCCGTGGTTTATCCGAAGGAATGCCGAATTATATCGGGATTAGACCCGAAGTACATACGGGTGAACCTGTTGTTTGGTGTTTATTTTTAATCGCTTTGTTAGTGATTGAAAATACTCGAACTGACTTGACGGCTTAGATTGTGTTCTATTATTTGAGATTCCTTCGCTGTGCTCGGAATGACATTTGTTTATGTTTTGTTGGTTCTCGATACAAAATGCTTGTCGCATTTTACTCGAACTGACGTGATTTGTGGGTTTTCTTTTATAGACTGTTCTGTTTCTTGTGGTGATGGTTTGTGTTTTTCTTATGTACTTTTTTATTCGTCGATATTCATTGTTTAAGACATCTTGAATTCTTTTTGAGAAATTCTTGTACTTAAATGAGATGCTGAATCAAGTTCAGCATGACAATAATGGCTTCCAAGGCTTCAGCCATTCTTAACGGATTTTGTTTATATATACTGCTGACAGCAGTTTCCGACGGTGTCGGAATTTGGGTTTGATGCGCTGCAGTGGGTGTTGTTGATGGGTTCTCGATACATTTTATTCTCATGCTTCGAATAAAATACTCGAACTGACGTGATGTATGAGTTTTCTTTTATGAGACTGTTTTGTAATGAGATCCTGAAACAAGTTCAGGATGACAGATCATTTGGTTGTTTTGGGTTTGTTTCAATGCCAGTGTGTGTTGTTGAGGGGTTCTTGATACATTTTATTCTCATGCTTCGAATAAAATACTCGAACTGATGTGATGTGTGTGATTTCTTTTATGAGACTGAATACTGAAACAAGTTCAGCACAGGCAAGTTCAGGATGACAGATCGTTTGGTTGTTTTGGGTTTGTTTCAATGCCAGTGTGTGTTGTTGAGGGGTTCTCGATACATTTTATTCTCATGCTTCGAATAAAATACTCGAACTGACGTGATGTGTGGGTTTTCTTTTTATGAGACTGCTTTGTAATTAGATCCTGAAACGAGTTCAGGATGACAGATCGTTTGGTTGTTTTGGGTTTGTTTCAATGCCAGTGTGTGTTGTTGAGGGGTTCTCGATACATTTTATTCTCATGCTTCGAATAAAATACTAGAACTGATGTGATGTGTGGGTTTTCTTTTTTGAGACTGCTTCGTGCCTCGCAGTGACGGTTTGTTATTGTTGTTGGGGTTTTATGAGATGCTGAATCAAGTTCAGCATGACAACATATTATGTTTAGATTATGGCGATGCATTGCATGGCTTTTGGTGTTTTGTAGGCTGTGTGGGTGTTGTTTTGTTCTTTTAGGTATGTGATGCCTAGCCACACTGTGATGGCTGTTGTACCTGGTATGTTGGTACTGTTGGGTATTTGTAGTTGTAGGTTTAGATTTGTTTGGTGTATTTTACATAATATTGGTTGGGTTTGGGTTGTTGTACCGAATGCGTTTTGCTCTGGGTTTACTGCTGTGTACGTGTTGGTGTTTGGTTGCCACTGGTAGGCTGATACTATGCTTAGTGCTGCTGTGAGCTGGTAATGTGTGGCGTTTTTTGGGATTTGTTTAAGGTGGTTTTTGCTACTTTTTGGTATGCTAATGGTTATTGTTGTGCGGTTACTATTGGCTGTTACTTTTGTTTTTGCGCTGTATATGTAGTGCGATGGTATGTTTTTATTGAGTTGAAAGCCGATGAGTGCTGTTGGTGCATTGTGCAGGTTTGCTTGTCTTTGACCGAGGTTACCTCTCCCCTTTTGTATAATTTTGCGGCAGGCTCCTGTTAAACGGCTTGCCATATAGGTGTCTTTGAACTGTTTGGCGGTATTGCCTAAGCCTTGCCTTATAGCTTTTGAGAGTTTTGAGGCTGCTGCAAACTCCTGATTGTTAGATTTTACGTTTGTAAAAGCGGGATCGTTGTTAATGCGTTCTTTTGATGGGCCAGCTGCTTTGCGTACAATGTATTGCCCATTGAGTACGTAATAACACATACCATTTAATGTGCCTGTGAATTTTATAAGCCCTTTTTGTTTAGGCATTGGTTTTGAATTGTTTAACTCTTGTAAGGTAATGAAAAAAGTTAGTAGTTTTATCTCTGATTGTTGATAACAAAAAAATATTACTAAAGATTAATAGAATAAAATGTTTAAATTTGAGTAGGTATTTATGGTATGCCTGCTCGTTCGTGCAAAGATTTTATCAACCATAATTGATAATATAAACTCTCAAGGCTTATTATCCGATAAATGTATACGAACGCACAACTCTTTAGGATAATAATCTTTGAACAACGGATTATATTATGAATACTATTGACTTTTTTAAACTTCAATCAAAAAACTTACACAGAGATTTTAAAACAAGAAAACTAGTCTATAACAACGAATTTGGTGGATTATCGTATGAATATGAACCAAAGCATTTCGATATCGAATTAGTTATTTTCGATTTCAATCTTGATAAAGAGAATTTTACTCTAATGAAAGCTCAACATGTTATAGCTAAAATGGCTGGATTTGAAAAGTGGACTGCCTTAATTAAGGCGTCAGAACCTGATCTTAAAATTGCAAAACTTCTTTACGAAAATCAACATAAAGTTGACGAGTTAATTTGGTTGTTTTACTTAGCGGAAGTTGAAGAAATGAATCAAACTAAATTTGACTCAGAGACCAAATTAGCAATTTGTGAAGACGCTTTTGAAAGAAAAGTTTTTGATGATAGTGTTTTATTTGATTGTTATCTTTTAGACAAAAAATAGAGAATGAAGTGTACTCTAGGCATGAGTTTTAGTTAAAACTAATGCTTTATAAATATTAACAAATAATAAGTTAATACATAATATATTATTGAGTTATTCTTCCCAAATTATGCTTAAACAGTGTTTGTCATGCATTAAACAATGTTCTTTAAATGGCAAATTTGCTTGATTGTCATATTTAATATCAAACCAATCCATAGCATAAACTGGTTCTGTTCTTGAAACTTTCCTTCCTAAATTAAAATATTCACCAGCAACTGTATCTTCTGATAATCTATCCTTGCCATGTTTTAGCCATTTGAAACGAAAATCCTCAGAAGACCAAAACCATTTAATATTATTATCATAGGAATAAACAACCATTATTGGATGATTTCCTATTGCACAAAACCTTAAAGCAGTAGCAGATTTGCTTGTGCCATATTTTTTTGATAATTCATCAATAATTCTAAACTCAAACTTTTTTCTAAAACAATATTTTCTAAAACCATTCTCTGGCATTAGAAGGCATGACGCAAAATAATCTGCTTGACGCTCTGCCCTATTTCTGCTTTTAAATCCAGTATAAGAGCAATGACTTGGAGATAGCCCATTTAGTAAGGCATTTCTGTGGTCATCAATAAAATAATGTCCTAATTCGTGACCAAAAGTGAATCTTGATCTTTCAGAATACGCATGCTTAAGTCTAGTCAGATTCATAAAAATGTGAAATTCATTATTTTCACATTCAAGTAATCCATCAAATGAATCATCATAATCGCCAAAACTATATGATATAGCGTTTCTTTCAGCGATAAAAATTGGGTCTATTTGACCATTTGGAAAATAATATTCAGAAATCCCACTCGCTAATTCGTTAATTTCAATTACATCGTTTCTCGATAAAAAATCATTTCTTTCTAGCATCCTTTTTATCCTTTTTCATTTGCTCAATAGTCTTTTTAGTAATCTCCTTACCTTCTCTTGCCGCCATTGCAAGATTAGAAACAGCCTTATTGCTTGGTAAGTTTAATCTGACTACTTTTTTAGAATTGTTATTGTTACAAATGATATCAGATAAATCAGGCCACTTTTTTGGCTCTTCATAACTTTCTTCAAACTTTTCTTCGAATGAATTAACTTCTTCTTCAGTTTCAGGAAAACCGTAACCATATTTCCTTAAAAGTTCACCTATTTTCTTCTCGCCTGATGCCATATCTCTATTTATTGACTGCTTTACTTTGTATTATTTTTTTTAAATCCCTTTTAGCCCTCGAAATAGTTTGTCTAATATTTTGCCAAGTTGTTTCAAACATTCTCTCTAATAATCTAATATTTTGACTATTCATGTTTTTGTCATCTTCGTATAACAAAAAGTACATTCTTATTATATCTTGTTTCTTAGCAGAAAATTGTGCTAAACATTCATCTATTAGATTTCTTCTTTTTACTAATTCCTCATTAAGAAAATCAAATTCATCATCTAATAATGACCACTTCCATTCATTATCGTTATCATCAATCAAATTTTCTTCATTTTCTCTAGAGTCTTCACTTTTACGTAACTCTTCAAAAAATTTAAATTTAGCAACTACTGATAAATATGATTTATACCCTCCTTTTTGGGTTTGGTGTATTGTTGGATCAAATTCCCAGTCAAGAGGATTATTCCACACATGCATAAAAACATTAGACATAACAATTAATGCAGTTTCTTCTTTGTTTAAATTAAAATGAATTTTCTTAAGTATTACATTATAAACAAATCCTTTAAATGCTTCATATAAATAGGCCATAGAAGCTTGAGCATCTTTATTGTTTTGTTCTTTTTCAGAAATAAATAATAAGTGAGTTTCTATGTCCATACTTCATTCAATATTATATGTAAAAAGTGTGACTTTTTAAGTTTGTCACACTTCAGACATATGATATTGTAGATAAATTATAATTGTTAATGATATTAGTATAATTCAATGACAATTTAACAAAATAAATTAACATGGCAAGAAACAAACCTGTTGGTGACAACGCGAGAAAAGGTGCAATAAAAAAGCGTTCACAAATATTAAACCCAAAAACAAATCATTTTGTAAAACGGGATACCGAAACTGGTAGATTCATGGATGTAAAAACTACCGGAGGAAAATTTAAAGGAGTTAGAAAAGAAAAATAAGCTCATAGTTCCTCGGGCTTTATGTGAGGAAAATTTTAATAATTAAAATATTTGAATAATGTATATAAACAAATTTTCAAAAGATGAAGTTAGTATTTGCGAGCAAGATTTATGCTTTACAGCAAAAGGCGAACAGGCAAAAATAATAGGAACAGTTGTAACTGTTGCTTTTGCCCTATTTGCATTGTCAGCGTTATTAAAATCATAATTAAAATGTCCTTAGCAAGACATTAAACTGCTTTTAAAAAAAAGCAATATGGAAGAAAAATTTAGACAGAAACAAGTTCAGCTTGATGCAGATAGTAGCACAGGTAAAATTAAAATTGAGAAGCTTTGTTCTCTAATCGAAAATCATCCTTATAAAGAGGATGTCTACAAAATGTTTGATATAGATGGTATTCGGAATGAGTATATTTCTATAGATTTCGTTGACTTAATTTACAAAAAAGTTAATCACTATATAACTAAGTATCGTCGCTATAAAATAATAGCACAAACTAAAGATATTGATGTTTATGAAGAAGTAATTTCTGGAAGTAGCGACACTAATATTGTTTTTAATTTTGAAGAGTATGTAGAGATTGATGAAATTAAAGTAAACTTAAAAACAATAGCCTTATATGATTCTAAGAATACATTTTTAGATGAATATGCAATGACAAAATATGCTAACAATTTATTTAAAATTGGGCAAGCATCTCTTGCCAACTATAATGTACAGTACTTTAAAGAGATGGCAAAGAATACTGACGGTTATAATAAAGAGAAAAGCTACCGTTTAGTTGAACATGAAAATGTAAATTATCTACGTGGTATAACTTCTACACGTTACTATGAATATGGGATTGATTTCACTTTTGTTGTAGGTATGTTAAGCCTTCATAAAAATATGAAAGCTAATCATGGTATAGAGTATAAAATAAAAAATGTAGCAATCAGTGAATCAAAATTAGAGATGATTGTCTCAGAAAAGCATATAAAAGATGCAGGTAAATTTGGATATGTATCAACAGCAGTTAAAATTACTACAAATGATTTAGGTACTGGTTCTTTAAACTTTGTAAATGTTATTAATGTAATGCAAAAAGATTCAACAGGATTTTACTTGATACCAAAAAAAAATTCAATTGTTGAGAATAGTTCGTTAGTGATTAATCACAATACCAAGCCGGAAAATGTTTTTACTGCTTTAAAAGATTTAGATGGTATTCTTAACACGGCTGATAGTTTTATAGAAGAACTTAATGCTGTTAAAACAATTAAAACTCCAGATGAACTCAGAGTTAAAATTCTAGCTAAAATACAGTCACCTCGCAGTAGCTTTAAATCTATTAAAAAGCTTTCAGATATTTTCGGTAGAAAAATTGATAACGAAGTTAGTAACTTTAAAAAGCTTTTAGAAATGTGTAACAAAGCAGAAGAACTGAATATAGAATATGATTTAAAAGATAAATTACGCTATATTATTTCAGATATTATTCTTTACGGCAAGCACAGAGATAATTAACATAAAAGAAAGACTATGAAAAAAAAAATACAATAAATATGGAAATACCAGATGAATACAAAGGCAAATACTTTTATCATTTTACTCACATTGAAAATCTAGAATCTATTTTAGAAAATGGTTTTTTAAGTACAAATCAAAAAGAGGCTTTAAAGTTAAATCATATTAATGTGGCCTCTGAGAATATCCAGACTAGGCGTAGCTCTATGGACGTGACATGCGCACCAAATGGAAAAGTCCACGACTATGTTCCCTTTTATTTGTCCTCAACTAATCCTATGGTTTTAGCTGTTGTAAATGGAAAGAATGTAGATCAAATAGATTTAATTTTCTTTGCTATTCCAATTAAAAAATTAACTGAAGAATCAGTTGTATATACGAATGCATCAGCTAATACAATTATTCCGCCAGATTTTTTCAACAACCCAAAAGACCTAGACCAGCTGAATTGGGAAGCAATCGATTCTAGAAAATGGAGCAATAAAGATGATGATTGGAAGCATGAAAGGATGGCTGAAGTTTTAGTAAATGGTTCAGTCCCTATTGATTGGATTGAGAAAGTAATTGTATGGAACAAATATAGAAAAGATAGAGTAATCAAAACTTTTGAAAATTATGGATTAAATGCACCTGAGATTAAATACTCATTAAATGGTAGACATTTTTATTATACAAAATTTGCAATTGGAAGAGAGAATGAAACTCTTGTTACTGGTCCTAAACATTTGAAAAGTTTATTGATTGATGTTATTAAGAAAATTAAATCTAATAGAGAGACTAATCATGAATACTCATATGATAGTCTAAAGGATTTACTATTTGCCATCAAGGAAGATTTTTGTGTTATTCCTGAACTAAAAGGAATATATGAACTAGAAACTATTAATGATGTTCATGAAAATAATGTCAGTGATCATACATTGAAGGTTGTTAAAAACCTCAAAAAAAATCAATACTATAAAGATTTAAATAAAAGGCGAAAAAAGATAGTCAAGTTAGCTGCATATTTGCATGACATAGGCAAAGGTCCCAAGAAGAAATGGAGAGATGGTAAACAACCAGCATATCCCGATCATCCTGTTGACTCATTATTAATGTTACAACGAATATTATCTGAGGATATAAAGGATATTAAAAATTCAGAGATTAAAATAATATGTAAATTAGTTGGCTATCATGATTTGTTAGGTGATATTGTAGGTAAAGGAAGAAGCAAAAGTCAATTATTTAGTATTATAGAAAATGAAAAAGAGCTAATGATGCTTATTGCTCTTTCAATGGCAGATGTTCAAGCAATTAATACATTTTGGTATAATGACTTAAAACATGCTATACCAGATATAATTAAAGAGGTTAAAGAAAATTTAGCGTGATAAAATTTGTAAAAGGAAATTTTTTTGATTTTGATGCAGACATAATGATAAACACCGTTAACTGCGTTGGTGTAATGGGTGCTGGTGCTGCTTTACAATTCAAAACTAAATTTCCTAAAATGTTTAAAGATTATGCTTTAGCTTGTAGTAAAGGTGAAGTAAAAATAGGGAAAGGACATATTTGGAAAGAAGATAATATGTTCAAGTCTTTGACTATTATTAATTTTCCAACAAAAGACCATTGGAAGAATCCATCTGAATATATATTTATAGAAAAGGGTTTAACCTGGTTAAAAGAAATTCTTCAGTCATATAATAATTTGACTGTTACTGTTCCTGCATTAGGTTGTGGACATGGCGGATTAGATTGGTCCATTGTTAAAGAATTGATTAAAAAAGAACTGAGTGATTCTAATAATACAATTTTAGTTTTTGAACCAAAAAGTTCAACTAAAATTAATTTATCAAAAGAAATTAATGACCTTTTAATTAAAAATAATATTAATAGAATTTCGCCAAATGATAATATCTATCCTAAAAAAATTAAAGGCCGATCGTCAAAAGAAATATACTTTAAAGGAAATACAGAATTATTATTAAAGAAAAATATAGCAATTGTAGTAACATCGAAACCAGAAGAAAGAGAGAAAAAGGCACTAGAACTTTTTATTGATGCTTTGCCCAACAATGACTTTGTCTTTTTGATGGGCTTTAGCAATAGTTATGAAATAGATATAGTGAAAAAAATACTTGATAGAGGATTTAAAACTATTCTTGTGCTACCCTTTGGAATATTAAATCTGAAAGTACGTAAAGATTTAAAAGAAAGTTGGAGTTTTAAAAATATATTAGTTGCCTCAATTACAAATCCTAACGATAGTTGGAAGAGCTATGAAAGTATCAATGCTCTCAAATTTCGAATAAAAATATCTGACATTATTTTAATTAACAGTTTGAATTTTGATAAACTGAAGATGTTTAATAATGAGCTTGAATCAAATGATAGTAAAAAATTCTTTTTGAATTATTGGAATAATAACATAGATTTTTATAAGAATATTTCTGCAGAAAAAATCGGAATCAATCCTAAAACCAATAAACCTAACACGACTAAAGTTCTTGAAGCCTTAAAATAATTTAAACGTTAATAGCTATTCTACACTAAATTAAACTACACTACTCTCTTATCGTTGTTTCGTGTAAAGAGTGTTGATAAACGATGAATTATCCCTAAGCTCTTCAATCACTTGTGCATCTACCCAGAAGATGTCTACGTTTTCGTAATTGTCTGAGCCCATGTTTCGGGAAAAGAATAGGTATTTGCCATCTGGTGTGACGCTTGCTGAGGCTTCCCATGCTTTGGTATTTATCTTATCTCCCAGATTGATGGCGTTTCCCCAAGTGCCATCTGGCTGTTTGAAGCTGATGTAGATGTCTGAGCTGCCGTTGCCTTCTTCCCTTACGGCATCCCATAAGAGGTAGGACTCGTTTGGTGCTATAAAGGGATGGTTAAAGTTTTTGATGCCTGTGTTGATGGCGGCGCTTAGTGCTTTGGGTGTTTGGTGCTTGCCGTCTACTTGCTCTGCATAGCGTATGGGGAATTTGGGTTGGTCTTTGTGGTAGGTATCAAAATAATAGTTACCGTTGGCTGCGGATGAGAGGCGCATAATGCGTTGGTTGCTAAATGGGGCTTTGAGCTGTTTGACTTGCGACCATCCGTTTGGGGTGCGTTCTCTGTATTTGTTGCCGAGATGCATGGTTTTGCCGTTTGGTGAAATGACGGGTTGCCCTATGTAATTGGATACGATTTCTTGTTGCCATTGGTTGTTTTTGTATATGTACCTTAGCATTTTGGCGTCTTTGTGGGTTCCTCCTTGTTTGATATAGTAGAACTCTTGCATGTTGGGTGTAAAGACTCCGCTGTATTCGTAATGTTCTGTTGATACCATGCCTGGTGCAAAGGGTATTGGTGTGTTGCCTGGTGGTTGCTGGCCCAGGTAGGGTTGGGCTATGGTTGTTGTGTTTTTGGTGTTGGTGGTACAGGCTGTTATGGTTAGGGCTAGGGTTAGTAGTGTTGTTTTCATGGGTTTGGTTTTTTGGTTCTTGATACGTTTTTAATTGCTTTGGTGGTGATTGAAAATGCTTGGATTGACGTGGTTTGTTTGTTTTTTTTGAGATTCCTTCGCTATGCTCGGAATGACAATGGTAAGGTCATTGCGAGTGAGGTACGAGCGAAGCAATCTAAGCGTTGGGTATGTTACCTTTTATGAGACTGCTTCGTTCCTCGCAGTGACAGTTGGGGTTTTGTTTTTTTCTTTTATAGACTGTTCTGTTTCTTGTGTGTTGGTTTGTGTTTTTATTTTTCTACGTTCATTTTTATTCGTCGATATTCATTGTTTAAGACATCTTGAATTCTTCTTGAGAAATTCTTGTACTTAAATGAGATGCTGAATCAAGTTCAGCATGACAATAATGGCTTCCAAGGCTTCAGCCATTCTTAACGGATTTTGTTTATTATACTGCTGACAGCAGGTTCCGACTGTGTCGGAATTGGGTTTGACGGTCTTTGTGTGTTTTGTTTATGTTCGTTCTCGATACATTTTATTCTCATGCTTCGAATAAAACACTCGAACTGACGTAATGTATGTGTTGTTTTTATGAGACTGCTTCGTTTCTTGCAGTGACGGTTTGGGTTTTGTTTTGTTGCTTTGATGAGATCCTGAAACGAGTTCAGGATGACAGATCGTTTGGTTATTTTTTTTGGATTATGGTTATTGATATACATGTTTTTCTTACGTTCATTTTTATTCGTCGATATTCATTGTTTAAGACATCTTGAGTTCTTCTTGAGAAATTCTTGTACTTAAATGAGATGCTGAATCAAGTTCAGCATGACAATAATGGCTTCCAAGGTTTCAGCCATTCTTAACGGATTTTGTTTATATATACTGCTGACAGCGGGTTCCGACTGTGTCGGAATTTGGGTTTGACGGTCTTTGTGTGTTTTGTTTATGTTGGTTCTCGATACAAAATGCTTTCAGCATTTTACTCGAACTGACGTAATGCATGTGTGCTTTTTATGAGACTGCTTCGTTCCTCGCAGTGACGGTTTACTTTTGTTTTGTTGCTTTGATGAGATCCTGAAACGAGTTCAGGATGACAAATCGTTTGGTTGTTTTTTCTGGGTTATGGTTCTCGATACGTTTTATTCTCATGCTTCGAATAAAACACTCGAACTGACGTGGTTTGTGTGTTTTCTTTTTGAGACTGCTTCGTTCCTCGCAGTGACGGTTGGGGTTTTGTTTTATTTTCTGTTTTGAGATTCCTTCGCTATGCTCGGAATGACATTTGTTTTTGTTTGGTGTTTAGTGCCAGGCTTATGAGTAATAGGGTGCTGGCGATGCCGAAACCTAGTATGCCTATGTTGATGCCTAGCAGGGTTTTTTCTGAGCCGTCGAGGTATTTCATTGATCCTCCGTACAGGTGTTTTATGGTGTATGCCAGTAAGAATCCGCCTGTGACCATGATGCTTAGGATGGCGCTTGTTTTAAGTTGTTTTTTGACCCAAACCAGGTACAGGCATAGCATGCCTATTGCTGTGTTGGTGATGAGTTGCCATACTTCGTGAATTTTGGCGTGTGGTGTCCAGTCTGGATTGAAGACATGGGTTTGGTTGATTTCGAGTATTGGTACTGCCACTGCATAGAGCATTACGGCAAAAGTGATGCTGTATTGTTGTATTTGCTTAGTCATTTTTTAGTGCTTTTAGTTTTGCCTGTGCATTGTTGCACCAGTGGCAATTGTCTTCTTGTCCGAGTTGTAGTGCCTTGGTAAATGCTGTGATGGCATTTTGGTTTTGGTTGTACTTAAGGTAGGCTTCGCCAAGGGAATCCCAAAGGTTACCATCGTTAGGGAATAGTTGTGTGTTTAGTTTTAAGAGTTCTAAGCCCCAAGCTGCGGTGGTTTCTTTATCCATGCGCTTATACCCTATTCTATTTAAGACTGCTTTGTCGCTGAATGCTGTGCCGAGGTTGCTTTCTAAAAATGCTGGCAGTTGCTGGCTGTCTTCGGGTTTGTTATGGTTGATGAAGTCATAGACCAGCTGGTAAGTGAGTTTAGTGATTGGCTTTGGTGTATAGTCTTTATCGGATACCATTTTGGCTATGTACCATGCTGCGTTTTCAGAATCTTGGTTTAGCCTTGTGTTAGACAGGACAATGATGACCATATCTTCTTCTACAAATCTTAGGATATTGGCAAAATAGATGCCGTTGCTACCGTTGTGGGTTACGATTTTGGTGTTATTACTGCTTGTGAAAATTGCCCAGCCATAACCATAATGGGATTGTGCTTGTTGGTCTTCGGCTACGTGTGCTGTTTCTATTTGCTTTAGGGATTCGGCTGTTAAGACTTCATTGTTTTTAAGTGCCTGATGCCATCTGAATAAATCTTGTGTTGTAGCGTGTATATCGCCTTTGCCGATGCTAAACCAGTGGTTGTTGGTGTCTGGCAATTGTTGTTGTGTGGTTCCCCAATCTCTCCATTCGCCATCGGTATAGTTAAAATAATAACCATGTGCCAGTTGCTCGGTACTAAAGTTGATGCTTTTGTAGCCTGTGTGGTTCATGTTGAGTGGTTTGAAAAACTGCTCTTCTAAAAAGGTGCCATAGACTTGGTTGGAGACCTTCTCGATTATGGCTGCCAGTAGTATGTAGTTGGCATTGGCGTATCTGTGATTTTCGCCAGGTTTGGTTAGTAAGTCGGCCGTAAAACATAGGTCTAAAAACTCTTGTTTGCTGGCTTCATCGTATCTAAAGCCACCTGTTGCAGGCGAAATACCTGAGGTATGGGTGAGCAGTTGATGGATGGTAATGTCTTTTTTGTCTTTTGGTACGTTGCTAAAGAACTGTGTTAACTTATCTGATACTTTGAGTTTGCCTTGTTCTACCAGTTTCATGATGGCTGCTGCGGTAAACTGTTTGGTTACCGACCCTATATTGAAGACGGTTGCCGGGCTGTTTGGGATTTTGTATTCTCTATTTGCCCAACCGTAGCCTTTGGATAGGATGATTTTATCGTTTTTAGCCACCAATACTGAGGCTGCGTATCCGTTTGCAGCACTGTTTGTTAGGTAGGTGTCTATTCTGTCACTTAGGGCGTTAGTGTCTGGCGTTACTTGTTGTGCTGCTACCAGATTTAATCCAAGTAGCAGCAACAAGCTGAGTATAATTGATTGGTTTTTCATGATTGTTAGTTATTACCTAGTGATAAAAGTTACAACAAAAGTTGATTATAGTACGGTTTCAACTTTAGCATTCCATACTCCTGTTTTGGCAGTTTCTTTTACGAAGTCTGAAAAATCGGTTGGTTTTCTGCCCAATACCAATTCAATATCGTTTGTAATTTCTGAATTGTTTGGGTTGCCCAAAACTTCGGTAAACAGATATTCTATTAACCATACAAAGTCTGTTGGTACACCGTGTTGCTTTAGCATGTGCGTGTATGCTGATATGGCAATAGGTATAAATGCGATGTCTCTATGGGTAGCCTGAGCAATTTCTTCAACGGCCTCTTTAAAGGTTAGAGTTCTGGCACCTGTAAGCTGGTACATTTTTCCGTTGTGCTTGTCGTGCAAAAGTGCTTCTACTGCTACATCTGCAATATCGCCAGTATCTACAAAAGGGATTTTGGCCTCTGCTTGTGGTAAGGCTACAAAACCTTCGAGAATAGGGTCTATTAAAAAGCTTTCGCTAAAATTCTGATTGAACCAACTGGCTCTAACAATG
The DNA here is from genome assembly GCF_022810765.1 of Winogradskyella sp. MH6. Lineage (NCBI taxonomy): Bacteria > Pseudomonadati > Bacteroidota > Flavobacteriia > Flavobacteriales > Flavobacteriaceae > Winogradskyella > Winogradskyella sp. MH6. The sequence continues at coordinate 3,040,223 of NZ_CP094494.1, forward strand.
GTGTAATCTAATCCTGAATGTATAACGACCTGCTCACAAAGTTCTGCTTCTCTTTCACCCTTACCAGATAAGAGTACGAGCTTCTTTACCTTACAGTTTTTGGCTTTTTTGACTAAGGTTTCAATAGCTTCTAATGCGCCAGGCACTGCCAAGTCTGGTTGAAAGGTAATATAGACCTTGTCTATGTTTTGCATAGCGTCTTCCCAAGTGTCTGGATTATCCCAACCGAAGGCTGGAGTTGCTGATCTTGACCCTACCCTTACGTTATGTCCTAAGGTGTTTAGTTTGTTTACAATTTTGCGACCTGTTTTACCAGTTCCGCCAATGACTAAGATGTTTTGTTTGTTTTCCATGATTGTTATGTTTTGATTATTGTTCGTTTTTTGATTGATGAATTATAAATTGTTTTTAGCGATTTGCATTGCGCTAATGACGAGTAGCACAAAGGCTATTGTTGCTGTTACTGTTCTGATGGCATGGAATTGATTCCATTTGGTTTCAAAAGTTGCTCTTAAGTTTTGTAAGTCCTCTGTACTAGCTGTCGCTATATTGGTTTTGTCCAACAGTTCGTTTAAGGGTACATTTCCGAAGATGGTGACCAATAATACTCCGACAGTATATACTATTGCTGCTGCTATTAATAATCCCTTTATGTTTGATGGCGCATTTCTAAAGACGTATATATTGATGATGCTTAAGAAGAATGGTCCAAAGAATACTATAAAGAAGGTTGGATTGATAATGGTTCTGTTTATTTGCTGAAAGGCACTCAAGTAACCGATGTTATCTAATCGTCCTAATCCTGTAGTAACGGCATTAGACCATGTAAAGCATAAACCTGCTGATAATCCGGTTAGTACTATGAGTACTGTAATTGCTGTGTTTTCTAAGGAGACATTCATGGCTTAAGCTTTTGAGGTTTTGTGTTTAGGATGTACACGTATGTACCAGTATAGTGTTGCCACGGTTAAAAATTCGAAAGCAATGATCCAGAATTCCCAAGCGGTGAAAAAGCTGTAGTAGCTACCACCCATTGGTATAATAAATACAGGTACTGTAATGAGTGCGTCTAATGCCGCTGCTGTAAGTAGCATGGTCTGCCCTACCCAATAGCCGTGAGTTTTGTTGTCTTTTTTATAATAGTACTTAGTACCAAACCATACCAATGGCATTACGACTATAAATAAGACGGTTCCTGGAAGGTGTTCTAATTGTTCTGAAGTTGCGATACTGCCTGCTACGGTGTAGCATAGTATGGCTATCATCCAAATGATGAATCCTATTACAATAGCTCTTTTTGTTTTCATGTCCTTTTAGTTTTTAAATTCAGGACAAAGCTATGGGTAAGGCTAAGGGTTGACTTGTTTAAAAGGGATTATGATTTGTTTGAAACGGAATCTACTTGATTTGACTAGGTCTGTAGCCAAACTTTTTTTCGAAGGCATTAGAGAAGGAACTTAAGCTATCGTAGCCCACATGCCATGCGGCTTCCTGTACTGTAGCATCTTGATTTCTAATCATCTTATGTGCCAGGGTAAGGCGTTCGTTTTGAAGGTATTTGAAAACTGGTACACCGAATAGTTCTTTGAACTCCTTTTTGAGTTTGAAAGTGTTGAGTCCTATGCGTTTTGATATTTCGTTTAAGGATGGAGGGTTGTCGAGATTGTTTAATAGAATATCTCTTGCCTGATTGAGTTTTTCGCGCTCTGGTGTTTTTAGTTTTTCGGTTTTTAGATTGGCGAGTTCTCCAAAGAAGTGCGATAATAATGCTGTAATCTGACTGCGAAAGAACATCATTTTGGTTTTGCCTTCGTATTGAATATTGAACAATCCATCAACTATGGCTTGCATTTGCGGTGTCATGATAAAGCTTGGACCTTCTACATAATGATCGGACGGATTGACCAGCTCGTTGAGCATTTCCCCAAACAGCTCCCCTTCCTGGTTTGGTAGCTTGTCTATGGCACTGGTTGTGGTTGCAATGAGTAAGCACTCTAGTGGTTTGTCGTTTTCAACGGTATGATCGAATACTACGTTTTCATCAGCATAAAAAGATAATGCCAAACCTTTGGTGTAGTTGAAGTCTCTTTGTTTGTCACCGTACTTAACAGAAAGGTCTACGTTACCAGAGCCGTAAAAGGCTACTGCAATGACTGGTTCATCAAAAGCGCATGCGCTAGATTCTGATACTAAATCTGTGGCATTAGTACTAACTTTAGCTTCTTCCACCAGAATGATGAAGTCGTTGATATTGATGATGTCTCTTGTCATGTGGTGTTCAAATTTAAAAATAGTTTTTTGAATTTGAATGGTAGCTGTGTAAGAACGTGTGTTGTATGGGTTTATTCATTTGATATTAATTGTCCTTTATAACTTATGCCATTTCGGTGTGAGGGTATTATATTAACATCTGCCGTGTTGTTAGAAAAGACTGTGATGGTTATTCTGTAAGTTTCTATAGGATCTTCGGTATCATTAATATTGAACTTTATGATATACGCGTCTCTCTTTTTATGCTTTGTTAGCGTGAAACTTTGTGGTTTGTCGTTAAAGACAATTCCCATATTACCATTGTAGGATCCGCTGCTTAGTTGCTGCTCACCATAATACGGTAGTTGTCCTGAAATGCTATCGTTCTTAACGGTAATGTCGTAGCCACTGACTGTAATGCGGTTGGCGGTATTGCCTGTGTTGCGCATGAGCTGATTTAAGACTTGTGTTGTTGCTCTGGTTGTATACGGCAATGCTGTATGGATGTCTATTTTAAAGTCTTTGCTATTGAGAATGGTTTCTAGGTTGTTGAGTGCTTGTATGCGTTCGGCTTTGGCTTGTGAGGGTTTACAAGATACTATAAGCGTTATGGCTAAGAGTGCCAAACTGTATGCTAAGGGTTTTATGGTGATACGATGTTTCATAACCTATTAAAGGTAGTTATTTATTATGGGATTTGCTAGGATATTAACATGTTTGGTTTTGCAGTGATATGTGTGTTTTCTTTTTGAGATTCCTTCGCTATGCTCGGAATGACAATGGTAAGGTCATTGCGAATGAGGTACGAGCGAAGCAATCTCATTGCTGTGAATGTTACCTTTTTATGAGATTGCTCCGTTACTCGCAGTGACGGTTTGTTATCGTTGTGATTCTTTGATTAGATGCTGAATCAAGTTCAGCATGACAATTATGGCTTCCAAGGCTTCAGCCATTTTTAACGGATTTTGTTTATATATACTGCTGACAGCGACTTCTGACTGTGTCGGAATTTGGTTTGACGCGCTTCAGTGGGTATTGGTTGTTGTGGTTGTTAATACATTTTATTCTCATGCTTCGAATAAAATACTCGAACTGACGTAATGTGTGTTTTCTTTTTGTGATTCCTTCGCTACGCACGGAATGACAATGGTAAAGTCATTGCGAGTGAGGTATAAACGAAGCAATCTCATTGCTGGGTATGTTACCTTTTTATGAGATTACTTCGTTACTCGCAGTGACAGTTTGTTATCGTTGTGATTCTTTGATTAGATGCTGAATCAAGTTCAGCATGACAACAATAGCTTCTTAATTCTTAAGGGATTTCATATCGATGACAAATCGGTATTTAACATCGCTCTTGAGCATGCGTTCGTACGCGGTATTTATATCTTGTATGTTTACCACCTCAATGTCAGATGTAATATTGTGTTTGCCACAGAAATCGAGTAACTCTTGAGTTTCTGCGATGCCACCTATTAACGAACCTGCAATGGATTTGCGTCCCATTATCATTGGAACGGTTACCAGAGGTGGATCTAATGGTCCTAAATACCCTAAAACTACTAATGTACCATTGGTTTTTAATGTTGCGATGTATGGGTTAAAATCATGCTCGTATGGCACAGTATCTAGTATAAGATCGAATTGTCCCATGGCTTTTTCCATTTGTGATTGATCGGTTGAAATAACAACCTCGTGTGCACCAAGTGCTTTGGCGTCTTCGATTTTGTTTGTTGATCTTGAAAATAAGGTAACGTATGCTCCAAGTGCATGTGCCAGTTTAATAGCCATGTGCCCTAAACCACCTAAGCCAACCACAGCCACTTTACTGTCTTTGTTGACATTCCAATAACGTAAAGGCGACCATGTTGTAATGCCTGCACAAAGTACAGGTGCTATACCTGCAAGGTCTAAATGGTTTGGTACTTGTAATACAAAGTCTTCATCTACGACAATGGCTTCTGAATAGCCACCATGGGTGTTGGTTTGTAAATGCTTATCGAATCCACCATAGGTTCCTACCCATTCCGGACAGTATTGCTCTAAATCATTTTTACAGCTGCTACAGGTTCTGCAAGAATCTACCAAACAGCCTACTGCTACAATATCTCCAACTTTATGTTTTGATACGGCACTACCTACTTTTGTGACTTTACCCACAATTTCGTGACCTGGAACTACTGGATATTGTGTCATTCCCCAATCGTTGCGTGCAAAATGTAGGTCTGAATGGCAGACACCACAATATAAAATATCGATTTCTACATCTTTGCTTAAGACTTCTCTTCTATCGATTTGTACTTCTTTTAAATCTGCTTCTGGTGATTGGGTTCCGTATGCTTTAACTTGTTTTGTTTTCATTTTATCTGTGGTTTTTTGGTTTTTATAAATTTGTAGATGTTATTTTTTTAGTGGTACTTGATGATTGTTTTGTTGTTGATAGACTAGATTCTTCATGTTTTTTCTTACGTTCATTTTTGATGCACCAAAAACGAACCAAAAAGTGCTTTGCTGTCAAAGGTATTTTTAAGAGCACTTTTGGTACTCTTAAAACCATAACCAAAATCCTAAATGGCTTCCATGGCTTCAGCCATTTTTAACGGATTTTGTTTATATATACTGCTGACAGCAGTTTCCGATTCCATCGGAATTTGGTTTGACGCTCTTTGTGGATATCTTAGCATATGGTTTTTAATACGTTTTGAGACTGCTTCGTTCCTCGCAGTGACGGCTTTGGTTGTTTTTTTCTTTTTATTATAATGTTTTGTGCCTCAGTGACGGTTTATTATTGTTATACCTGTTGATGAGATGCTGAATCAAGTTCAGCATGACAACAATGGCTTCCAAGGCTTCAGGCATTTTTAATATACTGCTGACAGCGGCTTCCGACTGTATCGGAATTGGGTTTGACGCTCTTTGTGTTTAATTGTTTAACATATGTAACGCTTTATTATTTTATTAATTTACGAAATACATTTTCATTTCGCCTCTGTTTTTTACTGCTATTTTGCCTCTGTATTCGCATTCAAAATCATCTTTAACGATGTTATAGGTGTCTTCTGAAATGTTGATTCGTCCAGCTTCGGAACTACTTTCCATACGCGATGCAATATTTACGGTATCTCCCCAAATATCATAGGCAAACTTTTTTGAGCCAACCACACCTGCTACTACTGCACCTGTGTTAATGCCTATTCTAATATCAAAGGTGGCATCTGTATAGTCATCGTGTTTGGCTTTATTTACAAAGGCATTCATTTCTTTGGCTGCCATAATCATTTCTTTGGCTTGATCCTTTTCATCAAAACTTAAACCACCAACTGCCATGTAGGCATCACCAATGGTCTTAATCTTTTCTAGTCCATATTTTTCTACGATGCTATCGAACTCTGTAAAGTAATGATCTATGGTTTTTACCAGTTTTTCTGGAGACAGGTTTTCTGCATAACTTGTAAACCCTTTAAAATCTGTAAACAGTACCGTTACGGACGGATACTTCTTGGCCTCTACTCTACCCTTGTCTTTTAGCTCTTTGGCGGTTTCTTCTGGTAGAATGTTTAATAATAAATCGTCGGAACGTTGTTTTTCTGCGGCAATGATTTTATTGGTGGCTTTTACATATTTGTGTCTTCTGAACAACCCATACGCTAATAAGGATGTAAGCAATAGAATACCAACGGTTGACCAGATGATAATGCGCTGATTTTTTCGTTTTTGGGTTTCAACCTTTAGTTCGGCTTCTTTTTTGCCTACTTCGAGATTGGCCATATTTTGGACATTCTCAAGATTAATGATGCTGTCTTGATAGATATCGTGTTGGATATACCGCTCTAGAGCTTCTTTGTAGTTTCCAGAATTCTGCATGAGTTCTGATAGCTGTAGATTCGCATTACTGATTTGGTCTTTTAGTTTGTGCTTGGTTGCCAGTTCTAAGCTTTTGTTTGCATATTCTGTAGCTGCTTCAAAATTTTGCTGTTCTTGGTATATATCTGATATGTAGTTTAAAAATTCTGAAATGGGATAATATTCTTCATTAGCTTCTAGAATTTCTATGGCTTCGTTCATATAGTCTTTAGCGAGCTCATCTTTGCCTTGTTTGGCATAGACCATACCAGTATTTCCTAAATTGTAGGCCTTTCCTATTTTATAATCTAATTTTTCAAACAGCTCTCCAGATTCTACAAAATGTCTTAAGGCTTTATCATATTGCTCGGTTTTGTAATATTCGTCTCCTGCATTCAAAAGAGCATTGGCTAACTCTATTGAGTCATTTCTCTTTCTGAAAACGGTAATTGCCTCTTTATAATATTTCTCTGCACTTTCTGAATTACCAATCATGGAATAAGTATCTGCAATTGAGACTAGCAAACTTGACGAAGTTGTCTTAAATTTCCCTTTCTCTGCTAAATCCATACAAATAAAATAGTTTTCTAAGGATTTATGATATTCCCCTTTTAACTGTAAAGCATTAGCCTTTTCTAAAAATCCAAGAGTTCTATAATGAAGAATTGACCTGAAATTAGGTCTAGATTTGTTATTAAGAGTAGAATCCTTATTAGTTGCTTCAATTAATAAATTTGAATACAATAATTTTTCATCAGGATTTGTTTCTCCTTGAACAATATATGAGAGTAATAAAATTCTATTTTCAATGGCTTTGGAATCTCTATATTCCTTTTTTAAAATGTCTACTCGTAATTGTTCCTTATCAACTTCTTGTGCATGAATAGAAATAATTAAAAAATTTATTAATACTGCATAAATATACTTCATTGAATATTTAAAAAAAGTATTAAAATGAACCATAAGTGATTATAAAATATTGATAAATGCTTAATTTTAGTGGTTTAGTTTTTCTAAGTATTGATATGATTTAATCTCTTTTCTTTATTTGAAGTTTTGGATCTATTGTAAACAGCTCATCACCACGATAGCCACTATCAAAGGTTATAGAATATTTAGCCACTAAATTATGATCGGTATTATTATCACCTAATACAGCGACCCAAGAGCCGTCACCAACGTCATAAGGTGGCTTTTCAAAGAAGCCCTCGGGTGCATCTTTAAATTCAATATTAGTTATTAATGCAAGATGCTCACGTCCACTTGCGTCAGAAATATTCCAACTTATCAAGGTATTTGCATCTGCAACACTATCGAAGCTAGTCTTATCTCCAGGGACGTCATAGCCATCACTTGGGATATTGTCTTTAAAATCTATATATTTTAAAAAGTTAGTTCGGTCTCTATGCATATCTTCAGCATTGATTGTAATACTTACCGCTACAGATTGATTTCCCATGATTTATTAATTTAATCTCTTTTTTTAATTTGAAGTTTAGGATCAATAATAAAAGTTCGTGTGCTAAATGGCATGGCAGCGACAGAGTGCCAGGCATTTTCGTTGTAATTTGACATGTATTGCAGCTGTGGTCCTGAAAAGATAATAGGTCCTCTAACGCTGTTTCCTGCAATACCTTCAACGTTATCATAAGGTGCATTGGCGACAGCTGTCCATATACCATCATTAGACCTATACACTTTATTACCTCCATAAATTACTGTACCATTTCTATAGGTACCGCTCATTCCTTCTATCTCAATTGGTGCATCAATCATTGATTGCCATCTATTATCATTATAACTCATCATACATTGCACTTTATTGCCTGCATAAACAATAGGGCCTCCTAAATTATCTCCTGCAATGCCTTCTATATCAAAAGGAGCATTAGCTACCTCTACCCAAATCCCTTGGTTATAATTGTCTATGTAGGCTACACGACTGCCATTGTAAACGATGACTCCTCTGCTGTTTTCGCCAGTAATTCCTTGGATTGGGAATGGTGCTGGTGTTATTTCAACCCATTGGTTACTCGCAAAACCATTCATGTAGGCTACACGATTTCCAGAATAAATAATAGCACCACTTGTATTGTAACCTGCAATACCCTCAATTTCGAAGGGAGCTTCAGCAACAACATGCCAAACATTATCTTGATAACTATCCATGTAAGCCACGGTTTTGCCTAAATACACCATAGGACCGTTTTCATTGCTACCCGCTATACCTTCATAGCCATTTAATCCGATAGTAATACTGTATTTTTCTTCATCGTCTGGATTGAAATTGCCATTTTTAATTTTTGCAGTAAAGACGTTATGACCATCACCACGTTTAATGGTTTGCATAATCTCCTTTCCGGATTTGTGCTTTACATCTTGAAAAAAAACTTCAGTATTACCAGTTTTTGGTACAGCTGTCCATATTATTTGTTGGTTTTTTTCGACTTGTGAGGTGTAGTTTTCTGGATGGCCTGGTTGCTCTATAGGTCCTCCTAGTCCTTGTGAAAACACAACAGCATAATTTTTGTTTTCTTCTGTAATGTTATCTGTGTCTACAGTGACCGTAATATTAATTGGTGTTGGGTTACTCATAATTATTTTGGTTTAATTGGTTAATAGCTAGTTTGATAAGGTAAGGGAATTATGAAGTAATAGGACGTTATGTATTACTGGTACTCAATAGAATGCCACTTTACATATTGAAGTAAACGGGAATGTATCATATGTGGTCAACAATTAAACATATGATAAGCAAGATCATGGTGCTACCACAATAGTATATTTAGGGATAACAAAAAGTTTGGGAGTGTTTCTTGCAGAAAAGAGGTGAATATAAAAATACACAATATTTTTATGCTTTCCTAATAAAACGTCTGTATGGCTATTGATTTTATAAAAAAAACCCGATTAAAAAATCAGGCTTCTATTATTTATTTTCTAATACAAGTGTATTAATCCTCTGGCGGATAGCCATGGATTTCTTCGAACTTTTCATCGAAATTAGTACGTAGGTACGAGTTGAGTTTCTTTTGGTAATCGTCTTTTAACCATTTTAAGAAATTGTGTGTGCTCTTGCTAATACACTTAGCGTATACTTCAATACGTTGGTTGATATCGTCTTTTAACAATTTGGCTAATGCTAAGGCATCGTATACATCTTCGCTGTTCTCGATACAGATTTTAGCATGATGTTCTATTGAACGCTCTAAAACCACTTTAGAAGATTCACCAGCATCAACAGCGTCCTTGTAGCATTGTCTGATATCAAAGTAGGTGTCCTCGGACTTTGCAAACTCCCCTTTTATTTCGTCATCTAAATCGTGTTTAAAACCAGCTTCAATAGCTTCGTCATCCTTAATGCGGTCTGCATACCAGTTAGGAGATTTAAAAATCAGTTGCCAATCTAAATCGGCTCCCCAAGGTCCGAAACGGTATAAGTTATTACCAAGGTCTATTACCGTAAACTTTTCTTTATTGTTTAGAATACGAGAGCCACGACCAATCATCTGGTAGTATAATGTTAAGGATTTTGTAGCTCTGTTGAGTATAATTGTATCTATAGTAGGCTCATCAAAACCCGTTGTTAGGATACTTACTGAGGTTAGGATGGCATTTGGAGTTTCGTGAAACCAATCTAAAATCTGTTTACGTTGCTTTTTGGTAGCTGTATTATCTAAATGCATAATTGGCAAACCAGCTTCCCTAAAGGCATAATACACACTAATTGAAGTATTGATACCATTATTGAAAATAAGCGTCTTCTTACCTAGCGAATGTTTTTTGTAGGCATCTACTGTTTTTTGAAGCATTGCCGGACTGGTGTATAAATCTTCGGAAGACTTTACGGTATAATCACCATTAGAACCTACTTCTAGCGATGTTAATCCCATATCATAAGCATAGGTTTCGCAACGCGCCAGGAATTCGTTTTCTATAAGGTTTTCAATGGTTTCTCCGGTAATGAGTTCGTTGTAGTTACCTTTCATAGGTAACTCTTTATTAGAACTCAACGGTGTTGCGGTAACACCTAGGATAAAGGATTTTTCAAAGAACTTAAACAACTTTGTAAACGAGTTGTAATGTGCCTCATCAATAATTACCAAGCCAACATCTGAGATGTCTAGCATATCATCATTAAGACGGTTGTTTAAGGTTTCTACCATAGCCACAAAGCACGAGTATTCTGCCTGGTCATCTAAATTTGCTTTACTGTTTACCACTTTGTTGGTAACACCAAAACTATTCAACATTTTAGATGTTTGGTTGCAAAGCTCAATACGATGCGTCATTACCAAAACCTTTTTATTGTGGTTTTTTAAGTACTGACGTACCATTTCAGAAAAGATAACCGTTTTTCCACCACCTGTAGGCAATTGATACAATAAGTGGTAATCGTCTGGAGCGTTATCAAATTTTTCGAAGATCTGGCTTATGGCTCCTTGTTGGTAATCGTATAATTCTTTATCGGTTTTCTTTTCTTGAACAGCTTGGTTTGTTTGCGACATATATGTATTGTGAAATTTAAAAGTGCAAAATTAAGGCTTTTTAGTCGATGAATAAAGTGATTTGCGATTAACAATATTTGTTTTAATTTAGCGTTCTTTCAACCGAAAGCATATTTATAATTTAATGAAAACCCTTCTTTTTGCCTTTTCATTTTTTATGAGTTTAACCTGTGTTATTGCACAAAATGAAAGCTCATCTGAAACTTTAAAAATCACATTACCATCAACTTACAAGAAAGCCAATCTGGTTAAAGAAATAGAAATTCCTTTAGCATCAGGTAGCGATACCCTACTTAGCGATTTGCCAGATATTAAGGCTGAGTATTGGGATACAACTGTATACAATCCTTATAAAAATATTGCGGTAACTGAGTTCCCAATCAACATCACATTTTCTGATAGTACTTATGCATCACCTGTACCACACACAAAAGTTATTACCTCTCGTTACGGCTGGCGCAGAGGACGACCACACAAAGGTATTGATATTGATTTGGTAACCGGAGACTCTGTTGTTTCTATACTAGATGGTGTAGTTAGGTTTGCCAGATACAGTCGTGGTCATGGAAAAACGGTTGTTGTGCGTCATTTTAATGGCTTAGAAACCACTTATGCGCATCTTTCGCATATTGCAGTAAAAGCCAACGACACCCTTAAAAAAGGTCAGTATCTAGGTAAAGGTGGTAATACAGGACGCTCAACAGGTAGCCATTTGCATCTTGTAACAAGCTATAAAGGAGAATACATTCATCCTGAGTACCTTTTTAATTTTGACGCTACCAATACGATTCGTTCTCAAGATCTTTGGGTTACACACAAATGGACCAGAACCACTTACCACAGCTCTAGAGGCTTGGCCAAACTTACCTTATTTAACACTAAGGAAGAAGCCTTAGCCAGTTTAGAAAAACAGCGTAAAGTTTATGTGGTTAGAAAAGGAGATACTTTATCCCGAATTTCTAAACGCAACCAAACGAGTATTGCTTCTATTTGCAGAACCAATAAGATAAAACGTACTTCTACACTACGGATTGGTCAAAAGCTAATTTTAGAGCTTTAAAAATTCTATATTTTATTTATTTTGCAGTCTTTAAAACTCTGTAAAATTTGAAAGTCTGTATTGCCGAAAAACCGAGTGTTGCAAGAGAAATTGCAAGTGTTTTGGGTGCCAACACCAAGCGTGATGGTTACTTTGAAGGCAATGGCTATGCTGTAACTTATACTTTTGGTCATCTTTGTACACTTTGTGAACCGAGTGATTACAAGCCTTATTGGAAAAGTTGGGATTTGAACAATCTTCCGATGCTTCCTGAGAAGTTTAAAATTAAGGTTGCAGACAATCAAGGTATCAAAAAGCAATTCAAAATTGTTAAAAGCCTTTTTGATAAAGCAGAAGTCGTTATTAACTGTGGTGATGCCGGACAAGAAGGAGAATTAATACAGCGTTGGGTACTCAGTGAAGCCAAATACAAAGGCAAAGTTCAGCGTTTATGGATTTCATCCTTAACAACAGAAGCTATTAAAGAAGGTTTTGAAAACCTAAAGCCAGCCGAAGACTATGATAATTTGTATTATGCAGGTTTTTCTAGATCTATAGGAGATTGGCTTTTAGGTATTAATGCTACACGTTTATATACCGTAAAACATGGTGGCTATAAACAAGTGTTATCTGTAGGTCGTGTGCAGACTCCTACCCTTGCGATGTTGGTGAATCGCTATAAAGAAATTGAGAACTTTGTACCACAGCCTTACTGGGAATTGCAAACCTTATACAGAGATACGCTTTTTAGCTACGAAGAAGGACGTTTCCTAAACATGGAGGATGGTGAAAAGCTAGCCAATAAAGTTAAGGAGCATGAGTTTGAAATTGTTTCAATAAGCAAGAAAAAAGGTACCGAATATGCGCCCAAGCTTTTTGACCTTACAGGACTGCAAGTGTATTGTAATACCAAGTTTGGTTTTTCGGCAGATGATACTCTAAAAATAGCGCAACGATTGTATGAAAAAAAGGTGGTTACCTATCCTAGAGTTGACACCACGTTTTTACCCAATGATATTTATCCAAAGGTTAAAGGCATATTATCTAAACTAACTGATTACGTTTCGCTTATACAACCTTTATTAAATAAAAAGATAAAGAAGTCTTCTAAGGTTTTTAATGACAAAAAAGTTACCGATCATCATGCTATAATTCCCACCGGAATGCAAACGCATTTGCAACCAGCAGAGCAGCAAGTTTATGATATTATCGTAAAACGTTTTATTGCTGTTTTTTATGAAGATTGTAAAGTGTCTAATACCACAGTTATTGGAAAAGCTGATGATGTAAACTTTAAAACTACAGGAAAGGAAATTTTATCTAAAGGCTGGCGTGTTGTGTTTGAGAAGAAAGATGCTTCGACTGCGCTCAGCATGACAAAAGATACTATTTTACCAACTTTTACCAAAGGTGAAAAAGGACCACACGAACCTTCGTTTTTAGAAAAACTGACCAAACCACCAAAACAATATACCGAAGCTTCTCTCCTACGCGCTATGGAAACGGCAGGCAAACAAGTGGATGATGATGAGCTACGCGACCTAATGAAGGAGAACGGTATTGGTCGTCCGTCTACACGTGCCAATATTATTGAAACACTTTTTAAGCGTAAATACATTAAAAGAAATAAAAAGCAGATTTTACCAACGGTTACAGGTATTCAGTTGATAGATACCATTCAGAATGAACTCTTAAAATCTGCTGAACTTACAGGTACTTGGGAAAAGCAATTAAAGGATATTGAAAAAGGTGACATTAGTGCCAATGCTTTTATTAAAGGTATGAAACGCATGGTTGATGCTTTGGTATATGAAGTACGAAGCGAAAAGGTAGAAACACGTATTTCTGCCGTAAACAATAAACCTGTTGGAAAGTCGAAATCGAAGGCGAAGTCTAAAAATGAAAAATTGATTGGTACTACTTGCCCTAAATGCCAAAACGGACAATTGGTAAAAGGAAAATCGGCTTATGGCTGTACCCTTTACGGCAAAGGTTGTGATTTTGTACTACCTTTTATGTATGGTGCTAAAAAGATTTCTGAGAATCAGTATTTACGATTACTAAGCAAAGGTTCAACGGTGAATCTTAAAGGTTTTAAAATACAAGGAGAATCTATTGAGGGCTTATTGCGTTTTGATGATAACTTCAAACTAAAACTAGAACCAAAGCAAACCGCTAAAAGACAGGTTAAAGCTGGTGATGCTTGCCCAAAGTGTAAAACAGGTACCATTTTAAAAGGGAAAACTGCTTTTGGGTGTAGTAATTATAAAACGGGGTGTGACTTTAGGGTTGGCTTTTAATAAACTTTGACTGCGCTCAGCCTGACATCAAAACTTAGATTGACTTTATTGGAATATAAAAATCCTCTTCAGAATCTGGCCTACACCCATGACTTGAAAATGCGGTATATCATCTATAGCGCGCATACTGAGTTTAAGCTTTTTTGACTTTAACAGCATTCATACCACGCTGTCCCTTTTCGAGTTCAAAAGTGACTTTGTCATTTTCTATGATATCGTCAATGACACCACTGATGTGTATAAAATGTTTTTCATTGGTTTCTGTATCTAAAACAAAACCGTAGCCTTTAGATTCATTAAAGAATGACACTTTACCTTTTCTGATAGGATCAAACTCTTCTTCTACATCTTCTTTTTTAGGTATGCCTATTTCAATATTTTTTGCCTTTATCTTAACCTTCATAGAAGGATCAGGAGGTGTATCGGTAAGATTTCCGTTATGATCTACGTATGCTATAGGGATGCCATTAGTTCCATTTTCTTCTTTGTCTAATTTACGAGCTTCCATTTTTTTACGTTTTTCTTCTCGTTTTTTTAAGCGCTTTTTTTCTTTTTCGGTTTTGCTAAATGTCTGTTGCGATCTACCCATTCAATATAATTTGTAGTTAATAATTGTGTCTGCTCATGAAAATATACAATGCAAACGAGTTAATTAACTTAACAATGAATAGTGTATTAAACCAAAAAGATAACTAAGAATTAATGTTATTTGTGAGGTGTATCTTCAATAAACTAATCAAAGGTACTGTTTTAAATATTATTTAACGAAACCTTTATAAGTAATTGTTTTGTTATTTTGAGAATTCAAAGTTAAAAATGCAATTCCATTAGGTTTTACTGCAAGTGTTGCGTTGTATGCACCAATTCTAAAGCTGATGGTAATTTGATGGGTTTCATCATTAAAATTTACATTATAATTCTGCATACTACCTTTTAACATTATAGATGGTTTATTAGCATTTAATGTAGAAAGCGCACCATAAATATTAGACTTATTTATTGTGATTGTATTGGTATCTTCATTTACTTCACCTCTTTCACTATCACTAAAAACCCAAGTTGCTATAAAATTGAAATTCTTTGATTCAACTATTTTCTTATTAAGGTTGTACATAGCTTGTACCTTTTCCTCTTTGGTTAAAGCCGATTGCGAAAAGCCTATTGAAGGACTTACTATTACTATTAAAAAACAGAATATAAGTAGTTTTTTCATGATTTTTATTTTGGCTCTAATATAGTGTTAATTCTTTCAATACAGTCTCTGTAATGGTATTTTGTATCTGTGTTTACACCAGAATTGGCTGCAGAAGCTAAAACTCGTTTTAACTGATTTAATTCACCTCTAACAATTGATCTCACATCAGACTGATTGACATTAAAATACTGTCTACTTCTATTAGGATCTATTTTTTCAGTCATTAAATACTCCATTCTATCAATATAAGCACGTTGTAAGTTTCTTCTAAAAATAGAAACATTAGCAGCTGATTTTGTTTCAGACCAAATTCCAAGGCGTAAATCTTTCATCATATCTAATGCAGAGTAATTGCTATTATCCATTGCTTTATGGTCTATGAGTCTGCCTAGACGTTCAAAATCCATAACATTGTTTAGATGGCGTGTTTGTAATCGTCTAATTCTATCTGTATAGCCAGCAAAGTCAATATTTTTTACGATGGTTTCGTCTATTAACCAACCTGGAGTATCAAAAGCATTTTTATGCAACCATTGTATTGCTGATTTTTGATAGCCTTTATCTACAGGATTGTAAACTAAACCACTTTGAGAAGGATTTTTAGTGTCTTCTACTACACCACCTACATGCGTTACCACATGGCCAACGTAGCGACTCCAAACACCTAAAAGTTCACTATATAGTTCTTCTAAATCTTCATAATTGTTAGTCTTATCACTCGTCCAACTCGATAGGTTTTTAGCAACAACTTTTAGGTTTTTAAGTCCGTAAGTACTTGCTTTAATGCTATTGTTGCCAATGTCTTCGGTTTGTGCAGTTGGGTCGAAACGACTGCTTTGTTTTCCGAATTTATAAATAGGATTTCCAGCCTTTTCTGTAATCCAATTATCTAAGGTTTCCTTTTCGTCATCAGCAGATGTAGCATTAGGAATGTAACGATAACCATAGTTAATAGCGTAATCATCATAAGGTCCTAACTGACGTATAAAACGTATGTTCTCGTCACCTGGTTGTGCTATGTAATTGTAGCGTGCATAATCCATTATTGTTGCTGCAATTCCGTTTTTTTGAGTAAAAGCACCATCTCTGTAACTTTCTACATCATAGGCATAGCTTGCGCTCATGTTGTGTGGTAATCCTAATGTGTGCCCAACTTCGTGAGCTATCACCATTTTCATCATTTCACCAATTTCTTCATCTGGAGTATTTAATGTTCTTGCGGATGGATTTGCAGCTCCTGTTTCTAACATGTAGCGATTTCTATACGAACGCAAATGGTTATGATACCAGATGATGTCACTTTCTATAATTTCACCACTACGTGGATCTGAAACGCTTGGTCCTGTGGCATTACGTGTGGTACTTGCTACATAACGCACTACAGAATACCGAATGTCTTCTGGACTAAACTCAGGATCTTCTTCTTTGGTTGGAGGATCTTTTGCGATAATTGCATTTTTAAATCCTGCAGCTTCAAAAGCCTTTTGCCAAAGCTCTATACCTTCTTTCATGTATGTTCTGAATTTCATAGGTGTTGCCGGATCTAAATAATATACAATAGGTTTTACAGGCTCAACCAATTCACCTCGTTTATAGGCTTCTATATCTTTTGGTATTAATTTCCAACGTCTTATGTATGTTTTCTCGTCAGCTTTAAGTTCTTCGCTGCCATAATCATATTGGCTTAATGTAAACCAACCTACGCGTTCATCAAAATAACGAGGTTGCATAGGTTCTTCTGGTAACAAAATCATGGATTGATTCATTTGAACACTAATAGTTTCTGTTCCAGAATTTGAAGGTGGCTCAGCGGCATTATAAGTAAAATCCTGAATTACCTCAATATTCTGAGGATAGCTACGCATAGCATTAATAAAGCTTCTTGAATTATCTAAACCTCTAACCTTGTATTGTTTTCTGAAAAAAGATGGTAAACCACTAATAGCTTTTATATCTGAACTGTAAAACTTGGTTACATCAACCACTATAGCAGAAGAATCCTTAGAAAACGCTGCAATATCAAAAGCATATAAGGTTGGTTCATAATTATTAGACCTTACAGATACATGGATTGGCAAACTATCTGCAGCTACAGCACTAGAGGACTTTTCTTTAATGAGAATTTTATCTCTAAAACGTTCCCAGTTAATCATTCTGGTGCTGGTTTTAGTACCTGCATTAACATAGCCTCCACCTAGATTTGCTGGCAATTTAGCCAAGCGACTTACCAACAACATATCTGTATTTAGATATTTAGTAGGAATTTCGAAGTAGTATTTGTCGTCCACAACATGCACATCAAATAGCCCTTTGTCTGTTATAGCATCTTTAGTAATTACTTCGTTGTAGTCTTTAATTTTACCTTGCTTCTTTTTTGGTGCTTGAGGTTTTGTAACAGCTGTAGTTTGCTGGTTTTTGGCTTTAGAAGATTTCTTTACAGTAGCACATGAAAAACATAGGCTTGACACAAGAGATAATACCAGAATTTTTTTCATTATATGAGGATTTAATTTTTGATCGAAAGCCTAAAGATAAGTATTTGAAATCTAGTTTTTGTTTATTTCTTAAAACCTGTTAAAATGCTATGGTTATTCCTTAGTTGTACAGTACTTTTGCATAAAAATTTAAGTATGTCAAAATTATTACCGACATTTAGAATAGTAGCCCTTCTGGAAGGTGTGTCTTACATTTTATTACTATTTATTGCTACGCCTATAAAGTACCTTGCTGATGACCCTCAGTATGTAAGAATGTTAGGAATGCCACACGGACTTTTGTTTATTGCTTATGTTGTTTTGGCTGTTTTAATGAGTAAAGACATGAAATGGGATAACCGCACTTTATGGATTGTGCTTATTGCATCTATTATTCCTTTTGGTACGTTTTATATTGATAGAAAATACCTAAAAACAGTAAATGCTTAGTATAAGACATTACATATACGATTTGCTTATAGAGCAAGGTGTTTCTGAAAATACTGCACAGTATTTAAATATGCTAGCACTATTATTAGGACTACTTATTATTGCATTTATTGTAGATTATATTACCAAACGTATACTTTGGAAATTTTCTGCAAGTATTGCCAACCGTACCAAAACCAACTTTGACAATATATTAATAAGCAACAAACTTCCTAGAAATGTTGCGCATATCATTCCTTTAATCATTCTTATTGAGTTTGTTCCAGATGTATTTTCAGACTTTTCATATTTTGAGAATATAGTTGAGAAAACCCTTAAGATTATTACCATCTTACTCACGCTAAGGATTATTAGAAGTTTCCTTAACTCAGTAAAAGATTATCTTAAAACATTACCAAGATATAAAGACAAACCTATAGATAGCTACATCCAGGTGTTTATGATCTTTGCCTGGATACTTGGAATTTTTGCAACCTTTTCCATTCTTACAGGCGTAACATTTTTGAATTTTGCCATTTCTTTAGGAACAGCTTCTGCGGTGATTTTGTTGATTTTTAAAGATACTATTCTTGGTTTTGTTGCCAGTATTCAAGTATCCATCAATGATATGGTACGTATTGGAGATTGGATTACTTTCGAAAAATATGGTGCTGATGGTGATGTTATTGAAATTAACCTAGCCACAGTAAAAGTGCAAAACTGGGATAAAACCATAACTACGATTCCTACTTATGCGCTGATATCTGACTCGTTTAAAAACTGGCGAGGTATGATGAATTCTGGTGGCAGACGAATAAAGCGATCGGTAATTATAAAAGCTTCTACTATTAAGTTTTTATCTGATGATGATATAGAACGCTTTAAACATATTGAGCTTATTTCTAATTATATTGAACAACGTTCTAAAGAGATAAAAAAGTTTAATACAGAAAAAGGCATCAATAAATCCATTCTTATCAATGGTAGAAACCTTACCAACTTTGGTGTTTTTAGGAAGTATCTACAGACTTATATGGATAACCACTCTGCTATAAATAAAGATATGACATTAATGGTGCGCCAACTAGAACCTACACCACAAGGTATCCCTATGGAAATTTACGCTTTTAGCAGCGATATTCGTTGGGAAAACTACGAGTATATTATTGGTGATGTTTTTGACCATGTTTTGGCCTCTGTAAAGTATTTTGATTTAGAAATCTACGAACTGTCTTTAGGTAACAATAACTAATCGTTGTCTTTTAATCTATCTTTTACAAATTCTACCTCTGTTTTTCCATGAGGTTTTGGTTTACCATCAGGACCAAGATTTACCATGATAAGGTTGTCAATCGTTAGGATGGTTTCTCTGGTCATTTTGTTTCTGGCCTCGCATTTTAAAGTCATTGATGATTTACCGAATTTGGTTACTTCAATACCAATTTCAATGATATCACCTTGCTTAGCAGAAGCCATAAAATTGATTTCTGACATGTATTTGGTTACCACTTTAGAGTTTTCGAGTTGAATTATGGTGTACAATGCCGCTTCCTCATCTATCCAAGCCAAAAGCTGACCTCCAAATAGTGTTCCGTTGGCATTTAAATCTTCGGGTTTTACCCATTTTCTTGTATGGAATCTCATATTATTAGTAATTAGTGTTTAGTTTATAGTAGTTTGGTGTTTATAAAAGTTTTTGTTGCTGCTCCTCATTTGGAATCTTTAAATCTGTTCCTAATTCGGCATTTAGCTTTTTAATTAAATACGCTGAAAGTAAAGGAGACTCTTTTTCAATATTTTGATGTACAAAAAAGTCTATTTCTTCAATACCATTGTCTTTCCAATGCTTTAATCGCTCTACCCAATCATCTAAACGTGTGTAGTCACTTGGATGATTTGCTCCCACATAACGCACAAATGCTCTAGAATTGGTTAAACGCATGTGCATAATATCGCGTCGTCCTGCACTATCTACAATAATGTTTGAAATATTGTTTTCTTCTAATAATTGGTATAAATCTTCAGCTATGGCTTTGTCGTTGTACCAGCCTGTATGCCTAAACTCTACAGCTAAAGGAATCTCTTTTGGCCAACCTTCAATAAAATTTATCACACGATCAAAATCTTTTGGAGCAAAATTATTGTGCATTTGCAAAAAGACACAGCCTAACTTTTCTTTGAGATTTACAGCACTGTAAAGGTAATTATCTACCACAGGTGCAACATCATCATTTAGACGTTTCCAATGGCTAATTTCTTGATTTAGTTTTGGAAAGAATTTAAAATTATCTGGTGTTTTATCATACCATTTTTCAAACTGTTCGGGAGGGAAAATTCTATAAAACGTTGCATTGAGCTCAATAGAATTAAACTGACGTGAATAATATTCTAACTCGTCTTTTGTTCCTCTTGGATAGAATCCTTTTAAATCTGCCTTGTTCCATTTGGCACAGCCTACAAAAACCTGAGTATTATCTGAAGGATTTTTTTGTAGTGTTTTTAAGGTGTCAGGATGGTCTGGCGGCAGAGTAAAATCTATATGTTCAGGATGGTCTACACTTCCAAATTTCATAATACGAGTTTTCTCAAAGATAGCAGTAAATGGTGAGTTGCTATAGTATTTTGAATTGGATTTTTAAATATTAAAATCTGAAATGTTAATAACACCGTTAACAACAATATCCGCTGCTCTGGTAATAGATAATCTTAATGGCTAAATTTAATTCCAGATTAATCCAAAATGACTTAACCATGGCAACACGCACTGAGCATTTATTGTCTATTAGACCTGTAATTTCTTCTGCAAAAATTTATGATTCCATGAGTTCTGATGAGCTATTTCAGAATAAAACATTACGACCTATTATAAAAATGCAACATGATTTGTTTATCGCGGTTTTTAAAAACTACATTGCTAAACACAAGAATGTGTTTTACGAATTAAGTGTGTCTAAACAACTGTCTTATATAGACAATGCTATTCACAAGGATATGAAGTTTAGAAACTCTGTAAAAGGAATGATTATTGGTCAGTTTACAGAAGAAGAATATGCAATTTATATTCAGAATTCATCTGCTTTAAATAAGCGAATGATGAATATCGTAAAAGAGCGTTTTATTGATAGTATTCAAGCATTTACCAAGCCAGAGGTTTTGAAGGCGGTTTAGACACCATAATGAAATTAAAACAAGAACTACTGGATATTTGTTTACAGGATGTAAGCAAAAGAATTTCGAACTATAAGAACGAAATATCCTTTATAAAAGAGTCTATAGAAAGTAATGATAAGATTAGTGATGAGGACGGAGAATCTGGCAACTCGCAATTGCTAGAGGACTTAGAAAAAAACCTTAACTATCTTAATGAGGCTCAAAAAGTAAAAGACTACCTTAATCTGGTAAAACCCAATGTTGTTTCTCAAAACGTTGTTTTGGGAAGTATTGTAAAAACTGACAGCATTAATTTCTACATTGCTATTAGTAAAGGAAAAGTTACTGTTAACGATGAGGATTATTACATTATCTCAATTCAGTCTCCTATTGGACAACTTATTAAGTCTAAATCTGTTGGTTACCAATTTGAATTTAATGGTAAATCTTATGAAATTAAAGATATACTATAGCAATGACTCTCCATTGAGGTTTGTAGTGAGTACATCGCTCATATAATCAAAGAAAGGCCTAATTTTCTTAAAAGCATCATTTACATTATCAAGAAAATCTTCTTGTTGCACTTCTTCATCTGAATACTTTTTGATGAATATGTATTGCTTTTTGCGAATAAGATCTATGGCTGGATGTTCTTTATCAAAACCTTTTGGTGCTGTTTTTAGCTCATCACCAAAAAAGCTTCCCCAAGTTTTACTAAACGTTTTATCATTTAGAATTTCTCTCATTTCACTATCATCCATTTCAAACTCTTTTCTAATTCTAAATAAATCTTCCTTGTTTGGTTCCCAGAATCCTGTAGCAATAAACGATTCATTGTTGGGTTGAATGTGAAGATAATAACCACCTCTTAACTCTGGCTTTTTTCTTGCAAAAGAGCCTCCAAAATGTGTTTTATATGGTAGCTTGTTTTTTGAAAAACGTACATCTCTGTAAATTCTAAAGATTTTAATTTTTTCAATCTGATCGTGAGCACTCATCAATTCTCCTAAGTGGTTGTATGCAGATTTGATTTTAGTTTCAATGGCTTTAAATTCTGGTTTATGCTCATTGAACCAATCTCTATTATTGTTTTTGGCTAGTTTATTAAAGAAGGAAAATGTTTCTTTTGGTATAATGGCACTCATAGTTTTTTGTTTGTATAAAAATAGAAAAAAGCCATCAGAATTGATGGCTTTTGAGGTTATGTAAATGAATAATTTTACATTTTTATATTAGTGGTCTAAACTATTTACCACCATTTTCTTCTTTAACCTCTTCTATTTCATCTTTTAAGTCTTCTGCAGCATCTTTTACATCATCACTAGCTTCTTCAAGTTCATCGCCAACGTCATCTAATGCCTGCTCAACTTTTTCGTCTGGTGTTTTTTGCTCTCTACAACTTGTGGTTAAAACACTTAAGCTGAATAGCGCTAAAAACATATATACTGTTTTCTTCATCTTTTTTGAATTTTTATTTGTTATCAACTGCATCTTCAACTTCATCAGAAACATCATCTGCCGCATCTTCAATAGCATCACCAGTATCATCTACTGCGTCTTCTATTTTTTCACCTGTAGATTTTTGTTCCCTACAGCTTGTTGTTAATAAACTAAGACTAAATAATGCTATAAATAAATATGTGAGTTTTTTCATTGTTTTAAATTTTAGTGATTAGTGTTTTGTTTTTGTATTTTTTGCCTATAGTTTTTTTGCTGATCCTCTAAAAAGAGAGATTACAAAAAGTACTAAAAACAAGAAGAAACATATTTTCGCTATTGTAGCTGCTCCTCCTGCTATTCCACCAAATCCTAGGATTCCGGCAATAATTGCGATGATTATAAATGTGATTGTCCAACGTAACATAATTTTAAAATTTTAATAATTAGTGTTTTTAGATTTCTGACTTTCAGAAATCAAGTATTATTCAATGATTTTCATCGAACAATAAGAATGCGTAGGAATTAGTAGTATTAATTGTTTGAAAACGCCTCTTGTAAGTCTTGAGACTTTACACTAAGCTTATTGTCAAATTGCAGTGTTCTGATAGGGAAAGGAATATTAATACCTTCTTTATCATAAGCCTTTTTTATTTCTATAATGGCTTTGGTTTTAGCTCTTAACTTTTCGAGCATACTTTCGGCATCAATCCAAAATCTACATAAGTAATTGATAGAACTATCACCAAACTCAGTATAATAAAATTCTACGTTCTCTGGCTTTTCAACTTGGTCAAAGGTTTTAGCAATAACTTCTTTTGTAAGCTGTTCTACTTTTTCTAAGTCTGATTCATAGCCTACACCACACTCTAAGAAAACTCGCATTCTGGTAGTTAAGGAATAGTTTTTTAATGGGTTTTCTAAGATGGTTTTATTAGGAATAACAACAATATTATTATCTGCTTCCTTTAGGGTAAAGTCTTTAAGATTAATATCTATAACTTCACCCGAATATCCTGTAGTTTCCACCCAATTACCAATCTGAATTTTCTTTCTGAATGATAATATAAGACCAGCAAACGTATTGGCGAGTGTACCTTGTAAAGCTAGACCTATTGCCAAACCAACTACACCAGCACCAGCCAATAATGAAGTCAAGGCTTTACCTAAATTCATAACACCAAGTGAAATAAATAATCCCAAGGTAACCACTACGACTGCTGTAACTCTTGCTATAGCCGCAGTTATAGACTCTTGATTTACTTTTTTAGACACCAGCTTACTCACTAACTTGCTAATGTACTTAGCAGCAAAATATGATGCTACCATCACCAAAATGGCTAGTATAAAATTGGGTATGTATTCTATAATTGTGTTAAACCAACCCTCGAGTTTAGAAATAAGATTTCCAAGGGCATTATTAAATTGCTCTTTCATTTTAGATGTTTTTATTAATTAAATGTTAGTAATTACTTGTTTAAAGTTCTTTATACTTCATTTAATTGTGATGCGGTTTCTTTGGTAAATGCATCTAACATCCAGCTACTTTTTTCTAATTCTCTAATATAAGCACCAATAAGATCTATGGTACCTTCGTCGTTTGTTTGTTCTGCCTTATCGATTACTTTAGACATTTGTCTGAGTAATATTGCATGGTTGTCTAAAATGGAGTCTACCATCTCTTTGTCTGTTTTTTTTGAAGATACTTCTTCAATTGATGATGCCTTTAGGTAATCTTTTAAATTACTCATTGGATGATATCTTAAAGTAAGAATACGTTCGGCAATTTCATCTATTTTTACTCTTGCATCTGTATATAACTCTTCGAATTTTTCGTGTAATTCAAAGAAATTATCACCTAGAATGTTCCAATGGAAATTTCTTAAGTTTTGATAGTAAATATGGTAATCTGCTAATAAAGTATTCAATTCTACAACAGTTGGTAATAATTTTTCGTCGTTCATATTTAAGTAGCTCATAACTATTGTTTTGTGTTTGTTTTATTTCGTTTCCATTTAATATATAGGGCATATAAAGTTTTGTCAAGAGACTTAACAGGATTTAACCATTTGAGGTATCTATTAACATAATATTTTGTTAAAGGAATTCTAAAATGTTAATAGAATTTAACGTGTTGATATTTTAAATTAGAATTGTTAAAAATAAACTTGTGAGTTGCTATAATTTTCAGTATTATGCGGTACTTTTAAAAATACACACTAATTTTATGGGTAGACCAGCAACAAGACCAACAAAGCTTAAAGATGGTTTCTATATTGAAATCCGAAACAAAGGTTCTAAATCTGGTGTTAAGCTATATAGCGGCACCAAACTACAAATGCACCGAGCAATAAAGATGTACGAACGTTCTAAAGAAGTACTTATACTAGGTGAATCTGTAAATGGAAAGTTTGTAGAAAAAGAACCAAAATTACATGTTGTAGAATAACTAAAATATACTAATTACAAGAAGGGTGAAAGTAAAATTTCACCCTTTTTTATTATATCAAAATCATAGCCTAAAATTACAGTCTATGATTTTTTTTATAAATTGTTAATTAAATCAGCAGTTTATATCTGCTAAAAAACTAACTAATTAAATCGATTTATTATGGCAAATTCATTAGAAAAACCACCTATTTGGTTTTGGATCGTGAGTGTTATTGCACTTATTTGGAATGGAATGGGTGTGCATGGCTACATAAGCCAAGCCTACAAAACCAAATCATTTACAGACAATTATACAGTAGAGCAAATTGAAATTATGGACAGCATGCCTGCTTGGTATACGGCACTATTTGCTATTGCAGTTTTTTCTGGTGTGCTAGGCTGTTTATTATTGTTACTAAGAAAAAAGGTAGCTAAGACTATTTTAATTTTGTCTTTCCTTGCAGCAGCAGTAATGATGATTTACTTCTTGTTTATTGTAGATTTAAAAGGTGTTGACTTTAGTCAAAACAAAATCTTTTCTTATGCCGTTTTGGTATTTGCTCTATTTTTAGTTTGGTTTTCAAGTCATTCTGCTAAAAAAGACTGGATAAGCTAAAAACATTACCAATCAATCTTTGAAAAGGAATTAATAATATTTATTGGTTCCTTTTTTTATTCAAAATCTAATCTATGAAGAATTAGTCCTGAAGCTGGTGCTATATAATCCATAACCTCTTTACTGTCTTCTTTTAAAGTTTCCTTTATATAATCTAAAGTTACTTCACCTCTCCCTAATTTTATAAGACAACCCATCATTAAACGGATTTGGTTTCGCATAAAACCTTTTCCTCTTATAATAAAAACATAAGATTCTTTTGGAAAAAAATTAGCCGTATAAATAGTGTTATCTACAATTTCGCAATACTCAATAGTTCTCTGATATTCTCCCTTGTTGGTAGCTTTGTAGCAATAGGTTTTAAAGTTGTGCGTTCCTTCAAACAATTTAGCCCCTTCTTTCATTAAATCTATGTTAAGAGGCTTTAAAATAGTCGTTAAAATAGGCGCACAAAACGGATGATTTTTTTGTCCCTGTGAAAATACATAATGGTATTCCTTTATTTTAGAATCTTGTATGATATTAAAATCCTTATCAACTTCTCTTATAGATAAGGCTCTTATATCTTGTGGTAAATTATAATTGAACAGTTCTAAAAACCCTTCAAAATCTTCAATAGGTTGATTGTAAATAAACAATTCTAAAGCAGCTTCATTAGCCGAAACCATAGCATCTGTTCTACCTGCTCCAAGGGTCTTAAATCTTGTGTCACCGAGAATATACTTTAAGGTTCTATCAATCATAAGATGTAAGGTTTTTACATCTGGTTGTTTTTGCCAACCATGAAATCGATAGCCTAAATATTGAATTTTTATGAGGTAATAGTAGCGTTTGTCAAACATAATAGCAAGAACGTTATTTTATAGAAAATTCCAAAAATTTAGAGCAAACAAAAAAGGCTGCCAAATACTTTTTTTGACAGCCTTTTGAGCATTACTAACTAACTATTCATTAATCTAAAATTACTTTCTTAACTTTTGATTGAATATTATTAGAAACTTTTACAATATAAATTCCACTGCTTAATCCTGATACATTCAAGGTATTTCTGGAAGAAGAAGTCTCTAATATTTGACTCTTGACCAACCTACCTTGTATATCATATAGATTCGCTGTAGATACTTCTAATAATTGTCCTTTAACAACTAATTGGTCATTAGAACCATCTGAGTATATCATCAATTCATTAGTATTAATATCGTCTATAGATAATGTACCAGGCTCTATGTATAGTGCATAATCTTCTGACTGCCCATAACCTAATGATGTGTAGCAAGCTGAATTTATAATTCCTACACCATAAGCATCATCAACATCTGTCATCAATCTAATTCTCACATAACTATCATAAGGAATCGTAGATGGATATGTTAATGATACAGGCACTATAGCACCACCAACAATATCTTGAGAATAATGTTGTGTTTCAGCATCATCATCAAAATCACCATCGTTATTCCAATCTATCCACACACCTAATTGATGAGCGTTTCCACCAGTAATTTCAACATTCATTGTATAAGCATTATCTGTATCTATATTGAAAAGTCCGCTACAATTAACACTTCTATCTAGGTTACCACCATCACCAGCTGTTGTCGATGATGTAAAAGTTGTAGAATTTAATTCTACACTGATGATACCAGAAAAATTGTTACTAGCAGGTGAATTTGCAGAACATACAGTAGTAGGAGCTACAAAACCAACTTCTGGTGCTTCATCACCTTTAGACTCTACAATAGCAGTATCTGTCATAGCTGCTCTTGCTCTTGTTTTCTGATCTTCAGTTAGTCTATCTGTACAATAATAATAACTCATTACATTGTTAACTGTATTATTATCTACCCAAGGACTACCTGTACATGTGTTATTTGCAGGACACGTACTTGTTTCTCTTTGATGTGGCACAGTATCTGCACAACCATCACTATCTGTACCTACAGTAATATCCGCAGGACATGTATCTGAAATACCATCATTATCTGTATCATCACCTTGAAAAGTATGATACAAATGCAAATAGTGACCTACCTCATGAACAACTGTACTATTATCTCCGTTAGAATTTAAACCCCAACCATTGGTGTTTCCTGGATCATAACCAAAAACCGAAGCCATCATTACAGAGCCATAATAACTACTAAATTCATTGTAAAAATAAGCGTAACCTTGGTAACCAAAACCACCATCATTATTATCTAATTCAGTTACTATCCAAAAATTAAGATAATCCGTGGATGGCCAATTTATATAATCTCTTATCGTTTCATAATCAGCACCTCCAGAATCAGCTACATTAACTCCATTACTGGCATAACCAGGAATTCCAGAAGCATCAACTCTATTAATTCCTGTAGTAGCTGCACAATTAGGATCTCTCTGAGCTAAAACAAATTCAATCTCAAAATCAACTGAACTACCTGGTGTTAAACCTCTATAAAAATCATTAAGATTATCTATACTACTTTGAATTTGAGCGTCAGAAATATTTGAACCTATTCCTTCTGCTTCACCCAAATGTAATACATGCACAACAACAGGTATTGTATAAATGGTACCATTTCGTTGAGCCAATTCATTATTTGATATAAAATTCTGAATTTTTTGCTCAGTAAGTTGTTCTTGCTGAACATAGTTTGGATCTTGCAATAATTCTTCCCTTTGGTGATCAAATGCACATTGCTGCGCAAAAACAGAATAAGTAAATAAAGAAAAGAATACTATTACAGTACTAATTGTAAAGTTTTTCATCGAGATTTTGGTTAAAATTAAGTGTTGCAATATACACATTTTCAACAAAAAACAACCTTTTGTCGTGAATATTTACATTTTATCGATAAAAATTAATTTTCATTACGGTTATGAAGAATAGAAACCACATCTTCCAACTTAAACCCTTTTGCCTGCAACAACATTAAATAGTGAAATAATAAATCGGCACTTTCATTTAAAAATAAGTCGTCGTTATTGTCCTTAGCTTCAATAATGACTTCCACAGCTTCTTCACCAACTTTTTGAGCCACTTTATTAATACCCTTGGCAAATAATGAAGCTACATAAGATTTTTCTGTGTTACCAGCTTCTACCCTACTTTGTATCGTGTTTTCCAGTTTGGTTAAAAACCCGTAAGATTCGGTATTAGCTTCATTCCAACACGTATCACTTCCTTTGTGACACGTTGGCCCTTTTGGATTTACAGTTACTAACAAAGTATCATTATCGCAATCTAATTTAATATCTACTAAGTTTAAAACATTACCGCTTTCTTCACCTTTAGTCCAAAGTCGGTTTTTGGTACGACTGAAAAAGGTTAACAACTTAGTGTCTTGCGTTTTTTTAAGCGCTTCTTCGTTCATATAACCAAGCATCAACACATTTTTGGTTGTTGCGTCTTGAACGATTGCTGGGACTAATCCGTCGTTATTTTTATTAAAATTTATGTTCATTTTTCTTAGCTTTTCTGTCATTTCGAGTGAGCACAGCGACGAGAAATCTCAAAATTTAAAGATACTTCGCTTTGCTCTGAATGACAATTTATAATCTAACAGAAACACCTTTCTGTTTTAATTCTTCTTTTAAATCTTTTATTTCTATTTCACCAAAATGAAATACACTTGCAGCCAAAGCGGCATCTGCTTTTCCCTCTTTAAAGGTATCTGTAAAATGCTGAATAGTTCCTGCGCCACCAGACGCGATGATTGGGATATTTACAGTGTCTGATAGTTTAGCCAAAGCATCATTTGCAAATCCATTTTTTGTTCCATCGTTATTCATAGAGGTAAACAGAATTTCACCTGCGCCTCTTGTTTCAACTTCTTTTGCCCAATCGAATAGATCTATTTCGGTTGGAATACTTCCACCAGCTAAATGCACTTTCCATTGTCCTTTAACTTGTTTGGCATCTATAGCAACCACAACACATTGACTGCCAAACTTACTTGACAATTCGTTTATCAATTCTGGTCGTTTTACAGCAGATGAATTTACAGATATTTTATCTGCTCCAGATTTTAAAAGTACATCTACATCTTCAACACTTGAAATTCCGCCACCAACGGTAAATGGAATATTGACTTGTTCGGCGACTTTTAACACCATTTCAATCATTGTTTTTCTACCTTCTAAAGTTGCAGAAATATCTAAAAACACCAATTCGTCTGCGCCTTTTTCAGCATACTGTTTTGCTAATTCTACAGGATCGCCTGCATCTCTTAAATTAACAAAATTAACGCCTTTAACAGTGCGACCGTTTTTAATATCTAGACAAGGTATGATTCGTTTTGTAAGCATAGTTTTACTTCCTACGAAAGCAGGAATCTCATTTTTAGTTTCAAAATAGATTCCGCATCAAGTGCGGAATGACAGTTTTATAAAAAGCGTTCTAATTCTTTTAAACTTATTCTGTTTTCGTAAATGGCTTTACCAATTATTACTCCATCGCAACCTATGTCTGCTAAAACTTCAACATCTTCAATAGTTGTTACTCCGCCAGAAGCAATTAGTTTTACAGATTGATCTGCGCTACCATTGGTACATTGGTTAATAATTTTTTTATACAGATCTACCGATGGACCTTGAAGCATGCCGTCTTTTGAAATATCTGTACATACCACATATTGAATACCGTTTTTTTGATAGTCTTGTATAAATGGGACAACGTCTAAACTACTTTCTTCTAACCAACCAGAAATGGCGATTTTTTCGTTTTTACAATCGGCTCCAAGGATAATTTTTTGCGTTCCGTATTTATTAATCCATCTTAAAAAAGTGTCTGTATTTTTTACAGCTATACTACCTCCTGTAATTTGTTTAGCTCCAGAATTAAAAGCTATAAATACATCGTCATCCGATTTAAGTCCGCCACCAAAATCGATTTTTAAATTGGTTTTTGTCGCTACCTTTTCTAACACTTTATAATTGACTACGTGATCTGCTTTAGCGCCTTCTAAATCTACCATATGCAAGTATTCTATGCCTGCATCTTCAAATTGCTTGGCAACTTCTAACGGATTTTCATTATACATTTTTGTTGTGCTGTAATCGCCTTTAGTTAATCTTACGCACTTTCCTTCTATTATGTCTATTGCTGGTATTATTCTCAAAATAGTTGTTTGTTTCTAGTTGTTAGTATTTAGTTCTAAAAAATTCTTAAGAATTTTTTCTCCTTCTTTTCCACTTTTTTCTGGGTGAAATTGTACTCCGTAAAAATTATCTTTTTGTAATGCTGAAGCGTATTCAACATCATAAGTTGTTGTTGCAATTGCTTCTTGGCATTTTTCTGCATAAAAACTATGCACTAAATACATAAATTCATTTGCTTTAATATGTTTAAACAAATCTGATTTAAGATTACTTATCGTATTCCAACCCATTTGTGGCACTTTTACTGTATTTGAAAAGCGTTTTACATCTACATTAAAAATACCTAAGCCATTTGTATGTCCTTCTTCTGTAGACTTACACATTAATTGCATACCTAAACAAATCCCTAAAACAGGTTGTTTTAACTGCGGAATCAAACGATCCAAACCTGATTCTTTTAGCTTTTTCATTGCACTACTCGCCTCGCCTACACCAGGAAAAATCACTCTGTCTGCTGCTTTAATTTCTTCAGGATTATTAGTTAACAACGCTTCAAAACCTAAGCGTTTAAAAGCAAATTGAATGCTTTTGATGTTTCCTGCACCATAATTTATGATGACTATTTTCATTTATTGTCATTCCTGCGAAGGCAGGAATCTTATTAATTATTGTTCATTTTTTTAGATTCCGTATCAAGTACGGAATGAAAAGTACTATAACATTCCTTTTGTACTTGGTAAAATCATTTTTTCAACATCGCGTTTTACTGCCATTTTTATTGCTTTAGCAAATGCTTTAAAAATTGCTTCAATTTTGTGATGCTCGTTTGTACCTTCTGCTTTGATGTTTAGGTTGCATTTTGCACCATCTGTAAAGGATTTAAAGAAGTGAAAAAACATTTCGGTTGGCATTTTGCCAATCATTTCGCGTTTAAAATCGGCTTCCCAAACCAACCAATTTCTACCACCAAAATCTATTGCAGCTTGCGCAAAACAATCGTCCATTGGTAAGCTAAAACCGTAACGTTCTATACCTAACTTATTACCTAAAGTCGTTGCAAATACTTCACCTAAAGCAATAGCTGTATCTTCGATAGTGTGATGCTCATCTACTTCTAAATCACCATCGACTTTAATATTTAAATCTAATTGTCCGTGACGCGCAATTTGGTCTAACATATGGTCGAAAAACGCAATACCTGTATTGATATTACTTTGTCCTGTTCCGTCAAGATTTAAATCGATCTTAATTTTTGTTTCGTTGGTATTTCGTTCGATGCTTCCAGTACGTTCTTTGGCTTTTAAGAATTTGTAAATCTCTTCCCAATCATTACTTTCTAAAGCGATAAACTGGTCTAAAGAATCTCGTTTTACCGTAATTTCATCCGTTCCTAAATTGGTATTGTCATTAATAAAAATGCCTTTAGAACCAAGGTTTTTAGCTAATTCAACATCGGTTAATCGGTCACCAATAACAAACGAATTTTCTAAATCGTAATCCTCACCAAAATACTTGGTTAACAGACCTGTATTTGGCTTTCGTGTTGGCGCATTGTCTTTTGCGAAAGTTCTGTCTATAAATTGTTCTTCAAAAATAACACCTTCATTTTCAAAAGATTGAAGCACAAAATTATGTACTGGCCAAAACGTGTTTTCTGGATACAGATCTGTTCCCAATCCATCTTGATTGGTAATCATTACAATTTCAAAATCTAATTCTTTGGCGATTTTACTTAAATACGTGAAGACCTTTGGGTAAAATACCAACTTCTCAAAACTATCGATTTGCTCATCTGCTGGTTCTTTAATCAATGTGCCATCACGGTCTATGAATAGTACTTTTTTCATTTTTTTCTATGTTTTCGTCAGTTCGAGTGAATTTCTTATGAATATCACTTAATGTGACGTTTATATATTATTTAATACTGCAATCAATTTCTCATTCTCATCACTTGTACCAACCGTAAAACGTAAACAGTTTTCACAAAGTGGCTGATTGGTTCGGTTGCGAACAACGATGCATTTTTCTACTAACTGATTGTATCGATTAGTCGCATCATCTACCTTAATTAACACAAAATTGGCTTGTGTTGGATATATAGTATCAATCCAAGTCAGCGACTTTAAGGCTTTAATTAACAAGCTTCTTTCTGAAATTATGTTTTGAATTTCGTTTTGAACCTCTTGTTGCTTTTCTAAACGTTGGATTGCCTTTTGCTGCGTTAATTGATTGACATTATATGGTGGTTTTATTTTGTTTAAAATTGAAATAATTTCGGTTGAAGCGTAGCAAATTCCTAGTCTAATTCCTGCCATTCCGTAAGCTTTAGATAGCGTTTGCGTGACTATTAAATTTGGGAAATCTGATAATTTTGATATCCAACTTTCATCTTCTGAAAAATCGATATATGCTTCATCAATTACTACAATTCCATTGAAATTAGTCAATAATTTTTCAATTTTAGACGCTTCAAAACTATTCGCTGTTGGATTGTTTGGCGAACATAAAAATAACAGTTTTGTATTGTTGTTTTGAGTGTTTAGAATATCGTTTACTTTTGGTTGAAAATCAGCATTCAATTCAACCGTTAAAACGTCTATAGCATTTGTATTTGCTAATACCTCATACATACCGTAAGTTGGTGGTAATGTGATAACATTATCTTGGTTTGGCTCGCAAAAGGCTCTAAAAATTAAGTCTAATACTTCATCACTTCCGTTTCCTAACAGGATATTTTCGGTTGGAATGTTTTTAATTTTTGATAACACCGATTTTACATCTTTTTGTTTTGGATCCGGATAACGATTTACACCATTTTCAAACGGATTTTCGTTTGCATCTAAGAAAATCATTTGGCTTGAAGTTGCGTCTTTAAACTCATCTCTCGCAGAAGAATACGGTTTTAAGGCTGCGATGTTTGGTCTGACTAAGTTATTTATGTTGAAAGTTTGTTTCATATTATAGTCTTTAGATTCTTCGCTTTGCTCTGAATGACATTAGTTCGTTAAGTCTTTTAATCTAATCGAAACTGCGTTTTTGTGCGCTTGTAATCCTTCAGCTTTCGCCATTAGTTCTATGGTGTTTCCTATGTTTTTTAAACCTTCTTTTGTGATATTTTGAAACGTAATCGCTTTTGTAAAACTATCTAAATTCACACCAGAATATGCTTTGCTAAATCCATTGGTTGGTAAGGTGTGATTGGTTCCAGACGCATAATCGCCAGCACTTTCTGGTGTATAATTACCAATAAATACAGAACCTGCATTTTGAATTCCATCAATATAAAAATCATTTCTTTTAGTCGCTACAATAAAGTGTTCTGGACCATAATCATTAATTAAATCTAATGCTTCTTTATCAGATTTTACTAAAATAGATTTTGAATTATTGATAGCTTGTTGCGCAATGTCTTGTCTTGGTAATAATTTAATTTGCATGTTAATTTCAGTTTCAACTTCATTCATAAAGTTTTCAGATGTAGAGACTAAAATCACTTGACTATCAGTTCCGTGTTCTGCTTGACTTAATAAATCTGAAGCCACATAACTTGCATTGGCACTATCATCTGCCACAACCAACAATTCGCTTGGTCCTGCAGGCATATCGATAGCAACACCATATTTAGTAGCTAATTGCTTTGCGACAGTTACAAATTGGTTTCCTGGACCAAAGATTTTATAGACTTGCGGAATAGTTTCGGTCCCAAACGTTAATCCTGCAATAGCTTGAATACCACCAACTTTTATAATTTTAGTCACACCGCAAAGTTGAACTGCGTATAAAATTTCGTTAGCAATTTTACCGTCTTTATTTGGCGGCGAACATAACACAACTTCTTTACAACCTGCGATATTTGCTGGAATTGCTAGCATTAAAACTGTTGAAAATAAAGGCGCTGTACCAGCAGGAATATAAATCCCAACTTTTTGTATGGCACGTTTTTCTTGCCAACAGGTAATACCAACAGACGTTTCTACACTTACCTTTTCTGTTTTTTGTGCTTTGTGGAATGTTTCTATGTTTGATTTTGCTTGGTTAATTGCAGCTTTTAGTTCTGATGATAATTTTGAAGTAGCCTCTTCTATTTCTTGCGCAGTTACAAGATTAGATTGTAAATCTGCACCATCAAATAACTTGGTGTATTTTGAAATTGCAGCATCACCATTGCGTTGTACATCTTCAAAAATTTGGTTGACTGTACTTTCTATATCGTTTACGGTTTGTGTTGGTCGTTTTAAAAGTTCTGACCATGTGTTTTTATTTGGGTATTTTATTGTTTTCATTCTTCTCGATACAATTTTCGTTCCTCAAAATCACTCGAAGTGACGTTACTTATAAAACCATATTTTCAATTGGACAAACTAATATGCCTTCTGCTCCATTTGCTTTTAATTCATCTATAATTTCCCAGAAATCATTTTTATTGATTACGGAATGTAATGAACTCCAACCTTCTTCAGCTAATGGTAAAACGGTTGGACTTTTCATTCCTGGTAAAATATTTATAATGTCATCAACCTTGTTATTTGGCGCGTTAAGTAAGACGTAACGTGAGTTTCTTGCTTTTAAAACCGATTGCAATCTAAACTGTAACTTGTTTAAAATTGCTTGGTTTTCAGTGGAAATTTGAGGTGACACTGCAAGTACAGCTTCCGATTTTAAAATGACTTCAACTTCTTTAAGGTTATTTTTAAATAAGGTGCTTCCGCTAGATACAATATCAACAATTGCATCTGCTAAACCAATGTTTGGCGCAATTTCTACAGAACCATTAATGATGTGCAAATTCGCATCGATATTGTTGTTTTTTAAGAATTGGTTGACTGTGTTTGGATACGATGTCGCGATACGTTTTCCTTCTAAATCTTTAATGGAATTGTAGTTTTTTCCTTTTGGAATTGCTACAGACACTTTACAGCTAGAAAACCCTAATTTTTCTACAATAGAAATGTCTTGTCCTTTTTCTACCAAAACATTTTCACCAATAATGGCTAAGTCTACAACACCATCTTTTAAATACTGAGGAATGTCTCCGTTACGTAAATAAAAGACTTCTAATGGGAAGTTTTTAGCTGAAGCTTTGAGTTGATCTTTGCCATTATCAATAGCAATACCAACGTCTTTAAGGATTTTCATCGAATCCTCGTTTAATCGTCCAGATTTTTGAATTGCAATTTTTAGTTTACTCATTTTTCTTTTTTAGTTAAAAGTGTTTGAGTAAATCTTGGTGAAGTTTTAGAAATAAAAAAACCGTTTGATTTACTCAAACGGTTTTAAAAATATCTTGGTTTTATTCAATACATTTTCAGCTCGCTTGAGTGCAAGTATGAAAATGATGATGATGTAATTGAATAAAAGTCATGTCTTGTTTTTGTTCTTTACAAAGATTGTAAATTAAAATTTACAAATCCAAATCAATTTCAATTTTTAAGAAAAAATTAAATTATTGATTTCCTAAAATTATAGGCATTCCACTTTCACCAGAACCAATAATAACTACCTTACTATTAGGTGATTCTGCTAATTTATTTGTTGCTTCAATACCTTTATCCTGTAGAATTTTATCAGTTAACGATGCGCTTAAAATTTTATTAGCTTCAGCTTTACCTTCTGCTTCAATAATTTGACGTTCTGCTTCCTTCTCAGCAGTAACCAGTCTAAATTCGTATTCTAAAGATTCTTGCTCCTGCTTTAATTTACGCTCAATAGCATCCTTAATTGTTGGTGGTAATGTCACATCACGCACTAAAATTTCATCTAAAACAATGTATTGATCATCAACAATTTTTTTGGTCTCTTCAAAGATTTCACGTTGAATAGCATCTCTTTTACTAGAATATAATTGTTCTGGCGTATAACGACCCACGACACTACGTGCAGCTGATCTTATAGTTGGCAAGATAATACGTTGTAAATAGTTATCACCTATCTCTTGGTGCAACTTTCCTAAATTCTTAACATCTGGTTTATACCAAGCAGAAGCGTCTAATTGAATATCTAATCCATTAGATGATAAAACCTTCATTTTTTCAAAAATTTCTTGTCTACGCACTTCGTAAACGTATACTTTGTTCCATGGTGCCACTATATGAAATCCTTCACCTAAAGGAGGCTCGTCAGTAACTACACCTCCGCCAAAAGTTTTATATAAAACACCTGCTTCTCCAGAACCTATCGTTACAGCAGATTTAGCTACAATTATTATTAGTAACACAACTCCTATCATGATCGGCAAACCGATTTTTGGTAATTTTTCCATTTTAGTACTTTTAAATTAAACCGTTATATTTTCTGATAAACCACTCAACAAATAAGCTCAAAGCTATTAGACCAAGTAGATATTTCCAGTCTATCAAAGGTACAATATTTTTAGTGCTTTTTTGAATGGTAGCATATCTAGAATCTGTCAACAAATCAGAAATTAACTCATCTATCTCGGTATTAAAAACAGCATTTCCACTGCTATTTTTAGCTAACGATTGAAGTTTTTCTATATCAGCATTTAAAAATTGTTGTTCAACATTATATTCAAGAATTTCAAAACTACCCGTAGCTGCAACAGACTCTGTATTATGCTTAATAGTGAAATTATAAGATCCAGAAGCAATCCCACTTAAATCTACACTATAATTCCCATTATTTAACAAAAGAGGAACTTCTCTAATACTGTCATCTTCTTTGTTCTTAAGAGTTATAGTTAACGCAGCAGAATTATCGAACTCGTAGTTTTTGTTGAAATACTGTGCAGAGATAATTACATCATCATTGCCATTATAAAACGATTTATAATCTAAATTGAGTCGACTACGCTTTTTATTAGAGCTTAGATATTGTACTAATTTCCCTATAAAATTATCAAAATTATTGAAGCTTTCAGACTCTAAGTACGATTGTGCTCTCCATCGCCAAATACCTTCTCCAGACAATAATGCATGTTTTGTATTACCAACTTCATAAGTAGACAGCATTGGTTGATTGGTATCTATACCGTTTACCGATTTTGATAAAATAATAGCGTTTGGCACAGAAAACTCAATAGTTCCAAATTCTGATTGTAACGGAGGATAATCTTCAAAACTTAGATTATCTATGATAAAGGTGTTGTAATTTCTATTTAATTGTGGTTGAAAATCTTCTGATTGATTGGTTACCGTCTGTTTGAAAGCAGATTGTAAATTGTTTAATAAACTAAAGTTTGTTGTATTGCCAGTAATTATAAAACTGTTTAGTTTTTGATCTGAAACTTCATTTAAAACTGTATTAAAGTTATTGTTTGGTTGATATAAAATAACCAATTGATAATCATTACTATTATTTAAATATTCATTAGGTTTCAGAATTGAAACACTTCGCTGTTCATTGCTTTCTATAGACTTTTTTAAGGCACCTAAATCTGGATGAATAATATCTGAAACTAAGGCTATATTCGTTTTTTGATCTATAACTTCTACACCAAAATTTTTAGAATTGTTTACCGTATTTTTTTCTAGATCTAATGGTGTTAACTCTACTTTATAGGTTTTTACACCAACGGAGTTAGCTCCTAAAGTTGTAGTAATAACCTCTGATGTTTTAGTAGCATTAAACTGAATTGGTTTTCTGAAAACTACCGAATTACCAGACCAAATTTTTAGTTCAGTAGTTATAGATTCGGTACCGTTATAATTTGCTATAATTTCAACAGGAAATCTATTTTTTAAAAATACATAACGATTAACGTTAAGTTGTTTGATGCTTAAATCTGAATATATTGTAGAATCACCCAAAATCACTGGGTAAATAGGTTGTTTTACTGAATTTGAAACAAAGCTATAATCTGCACCATAAGTTTGATTTCCATCACTTAACAATATAATTGGAGCAACTTGATTTGAGTACACCTCACCTATTTGTTTTAACGCATTAGAAATGTTGGATTGCTGCTCTGAAAAGTTTAAAGAATCAATTGGTTTTAAGGCTTTTCCGAAGCTATACGTTTCAATGTTAAATCGTTTCTCAATTTCAGGATTGTCGGTAATTGATTTTAAAATGCTAGTTGCATTTTTGTCTTGTTGTAAATATGTAATAGACTCAGAATTATCTACAGCAACAATAAGTGATGGCTTTTCATCATGATACGTCTCTGTTTCAAATTTTGGATTAATTAACAATAGAAGTATACCAAATACAGCAACTGTTCTTAAAACCGTAAGTATTGTTTTAAGCCTATTATTAAGCTTTGACTTGTATACATATTGAAACAGCGCTAATAAAAGCGCTGTTATAAATGCTAGAATAATATAAATTACGCTACTTTCTGTCAACGTTTTACTGTTTCACATTAATAATGTCGAATGCATCTAAAAATTTATTCAAATTTTCAGTATTTACACTGCCTTCCATGCCTATTACTTGAGCTATATACATTACGTTATCAACTAAATAAGCATTCATAAACATTTCCATGCCAGTGGCTTTGATCTTAATTTTTCTTCCAGGATAACCATTGAGAGTAACGTTTTCGTCAGACTCTAATGTCCCGTTAACATTACTCACTGCACCATTAACAGCACCATCTAGTATGGATTTTATTTTTTCTTCTGACATGTCTGAGAATTGCTCCTTTGGATAATCACTTCTAATAACACCATAAAAAGCATTGTCGTTAGTGTTTGAGGTAGAGTACGCAACTATGTGCATATCTAACTCCCCTACAACAGTTTTAATCTGCTGAACAGATTCTTCTGGAGTTCCAGGAAATTCAGTTACAAAAGCAAGCTCTTCAGATTTATATTTTTCCCAATCTTGAGCTGTTATTGTTGAAGCAAATACAAACAAAAAGATGGATGTCATTAATAATTTCATAGTATATATCTTAATGGTTAATAGTTTAATGTTTTATATTTAGGTAAGCATACCTCCATCAACGTTTAATGTTTGCCCTGTTACATAGGCACTCATATCACTAGCAAGAAAAACACATGCATTAGCAATGTCTTCAGGAGTTCCTCCACGCTTTAAAGGAATAGCAGCTCTCCAACCTTTTACAGTCTCTTCATCTAACTTCGCGGTCATTTCAGTTTCAATGAAACCTGGTGCAATTACGTTACTTCTAATATTACGAGACCCTAACTCTAATGCAACAGACTTAGAAAAACCTATAATACCAGCTTTAGAAGCCGCATAATTAGTTTGCCCAGCATTACCTTTTACGCCAACAACAGAACTCATATTAATGATTGATCCTTTACGTTGTTTTAGCATAGTACGCTGAACAGCCTTAGTCATGTTGAATACAGATTTTAAGTTAACTTCAATAACTTTATCAAAGTCCTCTTCTCCCATTCGCATTAATAAGTTATCCTTAGTAATACCTGCATTATTTACCAAAATGTCTATTGAACCAAACTCTGCAACAACGTCATCTGCCAATTTTTGAGCTTCTTCAAAACTTGCTGCATTACTTTGGTAACCTTTAGCCTTTATTCCTTTACTATTAAGCTCCTTTTCCAATTCATTTGCAGCTTCCACAGAAGAGCTATACGTAAATGCCACATTAGCACCATGATCAGCGAAAATTTCAGCGATACCTTTGCCTATTCCTCTACTAGCACCAGTAACTATAGCTGTTTTACCTTCTAATAATTTCATTTTTAATATTGTTGATTAGTTATGTTTACTTTCTTAGATGTCTTTCAAATATAATAATTACAAATTGCACCAAATAAAAAAACCTTACAAGATTTTGTAAGGTTTTTAACAGTTTGTGAGAAAGTTATTAGCCTAAAACTTCAGCTACTTTCTTCCCTATTTCAGCAGGAGAATCCACTACGTGAATTCCGCATGCTCTCATAATTTTCTTTTTTGCTTGCGCAGTATCATCACTACCACCTACGATAGCTCCAGCATGACCCATTGTACGTCCTGCAGGTGCAGTTTCACCAGCAATAAATCCTACGATAGGTTTTTTGCTTCCACTAGCTTTATACCAGTTAGCAGCATCAGCCTCTAATTGTCCACCAATTTCACCGATCATAACAACAGCCTCTGTTTCTGGATCATTAATTAAAAGTTCAACTGCTTCTTTTGTAGTGGTTCCAATAATTGGATCACCACCAATACCAATTGCAGTTGTAATACCTAATCCTTGTTTTACAACTTGGTCTGCAGCTTCGT
This sequence comes from Winogradskyella sp. MH6, assembly GCF_022810765.1. NCBI lineage: Bacteria > Pseudomonadati > Bacteroidota > Flavobacteriia > Flavobacteriales > Flavobacteriaceae > Winogradskyella > Winogradskyella sp. MH6. Next base: position 3,081,131 of record NZ_CP094494.1, read on the forward strand.
AAGTTAAAGTACCAGATTTTGAAACGATACCAACTTTACCAGATTTAAATACAAATCCTGGCATAATACCAACTTTAGCTTCACCTGGTGTGATTACACCTGGACAGTTAGGACCAACCAATCTACAGTCTTTATCTTTAATATAATCTGCAGCTTTAACCATATCAGCAACAGGAATACCTTCTGTAATTGTAATAATAACTTTGATTCCTGCATCAGCAGCTTCCATTATTGCATCAGCAGCAAATGCTGGTGGTACAAAAATAATAGTTGTATCTGCTCCTGCTTTTTCAACAGCTTCAGCCACTGTATTAAAAACTGGCTTTCCTAAGTGCTCTTGCCCACCCTTTCCTGGAGTTACACCTCCAACGACATTTGTACCATACTCGATCATCTGACCAGCATGAAATGTACCTTCACTACCTGTAAAACCTTGAACAATGATGTTAGAATCTTTATTTACTAAAACGCTCATTTGATATTGTTATTTTTAAGTTTTTATAAATTTAGTTGCACAAAAATAAGTCTTTTGAAACGTATTTACGAGCCCTTTTTATTTTTTCTGTTGGGAATTATAAATCTTTTAATTTTTGAAGAATTTCAGGTATTTTTTTAATCGACGCAATCTCTTTGTATTTAGACCTAAAATCATCTGCAGGAATTCCGAAATAACTTTTATGACCTTCTAAAGATTTACTTACACCAGCTTTTGCAGAAATGACAGCCTTGGTACCAATAGTTACTCCACTAGTAATACCGACTTGTCCCCAAATTGTAACTTCGTCTTCTACTACTGTACAACCAGCAATACCTACATGAGAAGCAATTAAGCATTTTTTGCCAATCACAGTATCATGACCTATTTGAACTTGGTTATCAATTTTCGTTCCTTCTTTTATCGTGGTATCACCTGTTACACCTTTATCTATAGTACAACCAGCACCTATATCTACATTGTTTTCTACAACAACTCTACCACCAGAAATTAACTGATCAAAGCCTTCAGGTCTTTTTTTGTAATAAAATGCGCTTCCGCCTAAAACTGTGTTAGCATGAATGATGACATTATCACCAATAACTGCATCATCATATATACTTACATTAGAATGAATCACGCAGTTTTTTCCGATAGATACATTATTACCAATAAAGCAATTGGGTTGTATAATTGTACCCTCACCTATTTTAGCATCTTCAGCAATAGAAACATTAGATGATTTAAAAGGCTTAAAGTGAAGCGTTAATTTATTAAAATCTCTAAAAGGATCATCTGAAATCAATAGTGCTTTACCTTCAGGACATTCCACTTCTTTATTGATTAAGACGATTGTTGCATCAGATTGAAGCGCTTTATCATAGTATTTTGGATGATCTACAAAAACGATATCTCCAGGTTCTACAACATGAATTTCATTCATTCCTAAAACAGGAAAATCGTCTGCACCAACATAATCCGTGCCGATTAAATGGGCTATCTCTTTTAAAGTGTGAGGCTTTGGAAATTTCAAAATCTATGTTTTTTTGAATGTGAGATTCCTGCCTTCGCAGGAATGGTAATTATTCCTTAACGCGTTCTTTGTACGTACCTTTTTCGGTTTCTACTTTAATTTTATCACCTTCATTAATAAATAAAGGGACATTAACTTCTGCACCAGTTTCAACTGTAGCAGGCTTAGTTGCATTAGTAGCTGTATTACCTTTAACTCCAGGTTCAGTATGTGTTACTTCTAAAATAACTGTTGCTGGCATATCTACCGACAACGGCATGTTGTCCTCAGTGTTAATTTGAATGGTAACTATCTCCCCCTCTTTCAATAAATCTGGTCTATCTAAAGCTCCTTCGGTTAGTTGAATTTGAGAGTAATCTGCTTCATTCATAAAATGATAGTATTCACCATCATTATATAAATATTGAAACTTATGAGTTTCTACTCTAACGTCATCTATTTTATGACCAGCAGAAAAAGTATTATCAATTACTTTTCCTGTGGTAACACTCTTAAGTTTTGTTCTTACAAACGCAGGACCTTTTCCTGGTTTTACATGTAAAAATTCAATGATTTTATAAATATCGTGGTTATATCTAATGCATAATCCGTTACGAATATCTGATGTACTTGCCATTATTTTCTTTTATTTCTTTATTAATTTGATTTAAAGTAGCCTTTCATAATTCCGCGATGCGAATTCTTTATAAATTGAAGAATTTCGTCACGTTCTGGTGTAGCTTCCATTTCGGCTTCAATAATTTCTGAAGCTTGTGTATTATTATAATTTTTCTGGTAGAGAATTCTATAGATATCTTGAATTTCTCTAATTTTTTCGGTTGTAAATCCTCGTCTTCTTAATCCTACAGAATTAATTCCAACATAAGATAAAGGTTCACGTGCTGCCTTAACATAAGGCGGCACATCTTTACGAACCAAAGAACCACCTGTTACAAATGCATGATTACCAACAGACGCAAATTGATGTACAGCTACCATACCTGCTAGTACTACATTATCTCCAATGGTAACATGACCAGCCAATGTTGTATTGTTAGAAAAAATACAGTAATTACCAACGATACAATCGTGTGCAATATGACTGTAAGCCATTATTAGGCAATTGTTGCCAATTACGGTTTTCATTTTGTCAGACGTACCGCGATTAATAGTGACACATTCTCTTATAGTTACATTGTCACCTATTTCTACAGTAGTATCCTCATCATTATATTTTAAATCTTGAGGAATTGCGGAAATTACAGCACCTGGAAAAATATTACAGTTTTTACCAATTCTTGCACCTTCCATAATAGTAACATTGCTACCAATCCAAGTACCTTCCCCAATTTTCACATTGTTATGAATTGTTGTAAAAGGCTCTATTACTACGTTCTTTGCAATTTTTGCTCCAGGATGTACGTATGCTAAAGGTTGATTCATTTTCGGAATTTTATTTTAGATAAATAGGTGAAAATGTGTTCGCCTATCAACATATTATGAACGATTTGAAAATTTATATTCGCTCGGTTCATTATTTAACTTTTGATATTTGCGCCATTAACTCAGCTTCTGCACATAGTTTACCATTGGCATAGGCATAACCTTGCATATGGCAAATGCCTCGTCTTATAGGCGTTATAAGTTCGCATTTAAATATTAACGTATCACCAGGCACTACTTTTTGTTTAAACTTAACATTGTCCATTTTCATAAAAAACGTTAGATAGTTTTCAGGATCTGGTACTGTGCTTAACACAAGAATACCTCCTGTTTGCGCCATAGCTTCAACAATAAGTACTCCTGGCATTACTGGTGCACCTGGAAAATGTCCTCTGAAAAACTCCTCATTCATGGTAACGTTTTTCATGCCGATAACATGATTTTCAGTTAGCTCATAAACCTTATCTAACAATAAGAAAGGTTGCCTGTGCGGTAACATGTTCATGATTTGATTGACATCCATTAAAGGTGTTGAGTTCAAATCTATTTGAGGTACGTTATTACGCCTTTCGTTTTTTATAATCTTAGACATTTTTTTAGCAAACTGTGTGTTTACAAAATGCCCTGGTTTGTTAGCAATTACCTTACCTCTAATTCTTGTACCTATTAAAGCCAAATCTCCAACAACATCTAACAATTTGTGACGTGCTGCTTCATTAGGATGATGTAAGGTTAGGTTGTCTAAAATACCATTAGGTTTTACTGCAATATTATCTTTATTAAAGGCCTTACGAAGCTTATCCATAGTTTCTTCAGATAATTCTTTATCAACATAAACTATAGCATTATTTAAATCTCCTCCTTTAATTAAACCATGCTCAAGCAACATTTCAATTTCGTGTAAAAAACTGAAGGTTCTAGAATCTGAGATTTCATCTTTAAACTCAGATACAGAATTCATAGTAGCATTTTGGGTACCTAAAACTTTTGTACCAAAATCTACCATTGTAGTCACCTTATAGGTTTCTGATGGCATTAGGATTATTTCGCTACCTGTAGATTCATCTGCATAAGAAACGACGTCTTTTACTACATATTCTTCTCTAAAAGCCTCTTGCTCTACTATACCTGCTTTTTCTAAAGCTTCTACGAAAAACTTTGAAGAGCCATCCATTATTGGTGGTTCTGATGCATTTAATTCTATTACTGCATTATCAATATCTAAACCTACCAATGCTGCTAATACATGCTCACAAGTTTGAATGGTTACACCATTTTTCTCTAAACATGTGCCTCTCTGTGTATTGGTTACATAGTTTGCATCTGCCTCAATTTTTGGATGTCCCTCAAGGTCTATACGCTCAAATAAATAACCAGAATTTTCAGCTCCAGGTTTAAAAACTAATGTTACTTCTGCTCCTGTATGAAGTCCAACTCCTTGAAGTTTAACTTCTTTTTCAATGGTCCTTTGCTTAATTTCAGTTTTAATTATTGCCATCTACTTTCTTTTCAATTTCATTTATACTTTTTACGATCTTAGGTAAATTTTTAAAGTATACATAAGACTTATTATAATCTCCATAAGTTAATGCTGGAGAACCTTGTAAAACTTCATTATCCTTTACGTGTCTACCAATACCAGACTGTGCTTGGATTTTAACATTATTTCCTATAGAAATATGCCCTACAATACCAACTTGACCACCTATTTGGCAATTTTCTCCAATTTTTGTGGAACCAGCAATACCTGTTTGTGCTGCAATAACCGTATTCTTACCAATTTCTACATTGTGAGCAATCTGTATTTGATTATCAAGTTTTACTCCTCTTCTAATAACCGTTGAACCTAATGTGGCTCTATCTATTGTAGTACCAGCTCCAACATCAACAAAATCTTCAAGAATTACATTCCCAATTTGTGGCACTTTAGAATATTCTCCTTTTTCGTTTGGCGCAAACCCAAATCCATCTGCACCTATTATAGCACCAGAATTAATAACGCAATTATTACCAATTATACAATCTGAATAAATTTTTCCACCAGAAAAAACGATAGTATTATCACCTACTGTAACATTATCTCCTATATATGAATTAGGAAATATCTTTACGTTATTACCCAATTTTACATTGTCACCTATATATGTAAAGGCTCCTATATAAATATCATCACCAATTTTTGCCGAATCTGAAACAAAACTAGGTTGCTCTATTCCTGATTTATTCAGTTTTATTTGGTTATAATATTCTAACAGTTTTGTAAAAGCTCCATAAGCATCTTCTACTTTAATTAATGTAGTACTTATTGTTTCTTCTGGTTCAAAATCTGAATTAACGATTGTTATTGAAGATTTTGTGGTATATATATAAGATTTGTATTTAGGATTAGCCAAAAAGGTTAAAGATCCTTTTGTGCCCTCTTCTATCTTAGCGAGTTTAGAAACCTCAATATTTGGATCGCCAACGACTGTACCTTCTAAAATACCTGCGATTTGTTCAGCTGTAAATTTCAATGAATTGAATTTAAAATAATAGTTGGTTTCCGCAAAAATAGAAAAAATGTATCACATTTTCTTTTTAGGGTAACACATATAATATTTGGTAACGGGTTTGCTTAGTGCTTTTAGGTTAAGTTGATCAGAAGCTTTTACGATATCTTTTATTTTACCAGACTTTAATTGGATATTAATGTGCTGCTTTTTACTCTGATATGCCAAGTTTGTTATTTCGCCACTAAACACAAAGTAATCTGCCTCTTCTTTTGAAATATTATACTTATCCATTAATGCTGAGTTGTACATTTCCAAATCTGAAATCTTGATAGGTTTATTTTTCATTTTAATCTTTAACAAATCCCTATCAAGAATCATTTCGCATAAATTCTTTAAAACAAAATCCTCATGATTTCTCCAAGATTTCATAGCAGAAACAATATCGTAATCATCTAGCTTTGCAAAAACGGTTAAAGTTTCTGTATCAAAACTATGACGATTAACTTCAGAAGTTAAAAAGAAATTTAAAGGTTCACTACAATTTAATACTTCACCATTTTGTACTAGTTCTTTTGCTCTTTTTAAAATCCGAGTCAATAATTGCTCAGCAACTAAACCCGTTTTGTGTAAATACACTTGCCAGTACATAAAACGTCTGGCTACCAAAAATTTTTCTACGCTATAAATTCCTTTTTCTTCTACAACCAACTCATCTTCAACTACATTAAGCATAGTAATTAAACGTTCGCTATTAATGTTTCCTTCTGCAACACCTGTATAAAAGCTATCGCGTTTTAGGTAATCTGCTCTATCCATATCTAGTTGACTAGATATAAGCTGGCACATAAACTTGCGAGGATATTCACTTTTGAAAATTGATATAGCTAACGTTAAACTTCCGTTAAACTCTTCATTGAGTTTTTCCATAAATTGAAGCGAAATTTCTTCGTGAGAAATGTCGTTTACAATACTATGCTCCATGGCATGCGAAAATGGACCATGACCTATATCGTGCAATAAAATGGCGATTAATAGTCCGTTTTCTTCCTCTTCAGAAATCGCAACTCCCTTAAAACGAAGCACATTGATAGCTTTTTGCATTAAATGCATACTTCCCAATGCATGATGAAAACGCGTATGATGTGCACCTGGATACACCAAATAAGACAGTCCCATTTGTGTAATACGACGTAATCTCTGAAAATATTTATGCTGAATAAGGTCGAAAATTAACGAATTAGGAATCGTAATAAATCCGTAAATTGGATCGTTAAATATTTTAAGTTTATTATTAGACTTCAAACTGAACATTCATTAATTAGAAAACAAATATACATGAACAACATAAATATTCTCTGGGTAGACGATGAAATTGATTTATTAAAGCCTCATATTCTCTTTTTAGAACAAAAACAATATAAGGTAACAACTTGCCAAAGTGGTACAGAAGCCCTAGAGATTATTAATGACACTAATTTTGATATAGTTTTTTTAGACGAAAACATGCCTGGACTTACGGGTCTAGAAACGCTAAACGAAATAAAAGAGCGTCGTCCTAATCTTCCTGTTGTGATGATTACAAAAAGTGAAGAAGAATATATTATGGAAGAAGCTATTGGTAGTAAAATAGCCGATTACCTTATAAAGCCTGTTAATCCAAATCAAATTTTACTGAGTTTAAAAAAGAATTTAGACCACTCTCGCTTAGTGTCAGAAAAAACAACCTCTAATTACCAGCAAGAGTTTAGAAAAATTGCTATGGATTTGTCTATGGTTAATTCTTATGAAGAATGGGCAGAACTATACCAAAAACTGATTTATTGGGAGCTTCAACTCGAAGATATTGAAGATGTTGGAATGACAGATATTTTAGAATCTCAAAAGACTGAAGCCAATTTGCAGTTTGGGAAATTTATAGAAAAGAATTACGAAGACTGGTTTCAACCCAATTCCGATGCTCCTATAATGTCTCACACATTATTTAAGGAAAAAGTTGTGCCTGAATTAAGTGATAAGCAACCAACAATCATGGTTGTGATAGACAACCTACGATACGACCAATGGAAAGCTTTTGAACCTGTTGTGAATAACTACTATAAAAAAACATCAGAATTACCATTTTACAGTATTCTCCCAACAGCAACCCAATATGCCAGAAATGCTATTTTTTCTGGTTTAATGCCTGCTGATATGGAAAAGTTATTTCCTCAGTACTGGAAAAACGATATTGACGAAGGTGGTAAAAATCTACATGAAGATGATTTTTTGAGAGAACAATTAAAGCGTCTTGGGCTTAACCATATTAAATACGAATACCACAAAATCACTAATTTAAAATCGGGTAAAAAACTAGTTGAAAATTTTAGAAGTTTAAAAAACAATGATTTAAGTGTTATTGTATACAACTTTGTCGATATGCTCTCCCACTCTAAAACCGAAATGGAAGTTGTAAAAGAATTGGCTTCTAATGACAAAGCCTATCGCTCGTTAACGCAGAGCTGGTTTAAAAATTCGCCTTTGTTAGAAATGATTCAATTATCACAACAGTTGGGTTTTAAATTAATTTTAACCACAGATCACGGAACCATCAATGTAAAGGCTCCTTCTAAAGTTATTGGAGATAGAGACACAAGCTTAAACTTAAGGTACAAAACAGGTCGTAGTCTCACATACCAAGATAAGGATGTGATGGCTGTTAAAGACCCTAAATCTGTACATTTACCGGCTTTAACGATGAGTAGTTCGTTTATTTTTGCAAAAGGAGATTTATTTTTGGCCTATCCTAACAACTTCAACCATTATGTAAGCTATTACAGGAATACGTATCAACATGGAGGAGTTTCGCTAGAAGAAATGATCATCCCATTTGTGGTTTTAGACCCTAAATAAATCCGTTAAAAGCATGAAAAATCCGATGAAATGCACTTTTTTCTAGGTTTTTCAAAATTTTATTACTAACATTGTACCCTAATTAGTAATAGGTAAACGTGCATAATATTGAGTTAACATACCATTTAAATGAAATTAACACTGTAGTTCTAAAAGTTCTTAAACATTTAGAATCTAAAGTAATTTTGTTTAACGGAAAAATGGGAGCTGGCAAAACAACATTCATTAATGCTTTATTAAAAGCTATGCATAGTGAAGATGTTGCAACGAGCCCAACATTTTCTATTGTTAATGAGTATATATTGCCAAACGACAAAGTTTATCATTTTGATTTCTATAGAATAGAAACTATTGAAGAAGCCTATAATTTTGGAGTAGAAGACTATTTATTCAGTAATCATTGGTTGTTTATAGAATGGCCAGACCGTATAGAAGAATTACTACCCGAAAATACCCAAACTATTGCTATTACTAAGATAGACGACAATACAAGATCCCTCAAATTAACTATAAACAAGAAACTTTTAACCGAAAATAACGCTATGACAGAACCGAAATTCTAACCAAATTTCATTTAACATTCTACTGAAGAGTTATGGAGTTACGGAAAAACCGTAATTAAAACCTCATAATTTATCGGATTTTAACATTAGTTGATTTTCAGCAGCTTAATAAGCACTGTAAATTTGTACTAAATTAATTAATTAAATCCCTTGAATTATGAAATCTAGAAAACTAGTACTAGCAATTGCTATCTTTGGAGGAATGTTGTTTACTGCTCAAGCAACTAACATTATCGACTTAGATGGACAAACAACAACAAAAGTTGACAAAAGAAAACTTAAAGTTCCGACTCACGGATAAAAAATCTTACAACAAAAAGATTATTTTAGGGAGTATAGTTGCATCACTTGTAGCTGCTACTCCCTTTTTGTTTTACCTATATGAGTATGTTCCAGATGTAAAAAGATGGGATACTATTTTTGGTACTTATGAAAGTATTGAGTATGAAAGTGCTAATGTGGCTTTCTGGGTATTAGCAATGAAATTTATTCCTCTATTTCTTTCATTAATTTGGTTTTTTACATGTCGTCATTGGTGGTATCATGCTTTATTGGTGCCAATAGTCATGTTCTCATTTCAACTTATTAGTGCCTTAAATTTTGACGCAAGATATACAGATGAGTTTGATATAATTTGGTTATTACCTATAATGGCAATAATCTTTCCTTCCATTTATTTAATAAGAGCAAGAATGTTCAATAAAATTAATGACCATGATAAAACCATGGAGGAACTTGAAGAAGAGTTTATGATTAAACCGAAAACATTCTGGGGTAAAGTTAAACAGTATTTTTAATCAACATTTTACGTATAAAATATAATTTGTAACTTAAAAGTTAGATAATTTAGTAATGCAAGACCGTGTTTTATTATCTTGCAACAACTAAGTCAATTACTAACTTAAATGAGTAAATCTTTATCACCGTTTACAAAGGCCCAATTATTACCTCAAGAAGAGACTTTAGAAGTTTTTAAGCAAAAAGGTGAACTTTATATAGGCATCCCTAAAGAGACCCATTTTCAAGAAAGTCGTGTTTGTTTAACACCAGATGCGGTTTCTGCACTAACAGCAAATGGCCACAGAGTTTTGTTTGAATCTGGAGCTGGTGAAGGTGCTAATTTTAAAGACAAAGATTATAGTGAAGCTGGTGCAGAAGTTACTAAAGATACAGCAAAGGTCTACTCCTGCCCTATGGTTTTAAAAGTTGAGCCACCTTCTTTGGATGAGATCTCACTTATTAATCCACAAACTATCCTTATTTCAGCGCTACAAATAAAAACGCAAAAAAAGAACTATTTTGAAGCTTTGGCCAAAAAACGCATCACAGCTTTGGCTTTTGAATATATTAAGGATGAAGACGGAGCTTACCCTGCCGTACGATCGCTTAGTGAAATTGCTGGGACAGCATCAATTTTAATTGCATCAGAGTTACTATCTAATGTTAATGGAGGTAACGGTCTAATGATGGGAAATATTAACGGTGTACCACCTACTGAAGTTGTCATTCTTGGAGCTGGTACTGTTGGTGAATTTGCAGCGCGTTCTGCCATAGGTCTTGGTGCTAATATTAAAATATTTGATAGTTCTATAACTAAACTACGTTGTATTCAAAATAACCTTGGAAGATCTGTTTATACGTCTACTATGCAACCTAAAAATTTACTAAAAGCCTTAAAGCGATGTGATGTTGCTATAGGAGCAGTAAGAGGTAATAACCGTGCGCCAATTGTAGTTACAGAAACTATGATAGAACACATGAAACCTGGCTCTGTTGTTATAGATGTTAGTATAGATATGGGAGGTTGTTTTGAAACTAGTGAAGTTACCACCCACGATCATCCTACTTTTGAATATAATGGAGTCATACACTATTGTGTTCCAAATATTCCCGCAAGATATTCAAGAACCGCCTCTGTATCAATAAGTAATATTTTCACACCTTACTTGCTAGAAATTGGCGAATATGGTGGGCTAGAAAATGCACTACGTTTTGATAGAGGATTAAAAAATGGGTTGTATTTTTACCACGGTATCCTAACCAACAAATCTGTAGCAGAATGGTTTGGTTTAGATTATAACGATGCCAATCTGTTAATTTTTTAATTCTTTTTCAATATGAAATTTACACAACGCTTAGCCTATTATTTAGGTGGCTTTGCTATAGGACTTATTATATTAATGTTCTTTTTGAATGGTAAAGAGGCTTCATGCGATTATGGTCCTAATGCCAGAACTGTAAAAAACATTAGCTCTAAACCCATTACCTACTCTAATGAGGTTTCAAGTTTTGTTACTAATCATTCTATAGATTCCTCAACGGTTGTTAACCTTATTAAATATGGAAATGTAGATTTTTCAAAAAGTAACACAGAGTTAGACTCTTGTAAGATTTACCATATTGACAATATATATAAAGATAAAGACATTCTACTAAGTATTGAAAATTGTGACTCCATAGCTAAAATATTAGTTATGAGTTACCTTAACGAATAAAATTACAGTTTCATAGTATAAATATCTATTCTTAAAATTTAATTATAATCTTTGGATTCTAAACTTAAATCTACCTAAAAAATGAAAATACTTGTAACCGGAGCTGCGGGATTCATTGGCTTTTTCACATCTAAAGTACTACTAGAAAAAGGTCATGTCGTTGTAGGTCTAGACAATATTAATGATTACTACGATTTTAACCTGAAGTATTCTAGATTAGAAGAATTAGGAATTAACAGAAGTGACGCCGAAAACTTCAATAGCTTATGCAAAAGTACTAATGATAAATTTTCTTTTGTAAGAATGAATCTTGAAGACCGAGAAGCATTACCAAAGCTTTTTGAACAAGAAAAATTTGATGTTGTTTGTAACCTTGCCGCACAAGCTGGTGTTAGATACAGTCTTGAAAACCCAGAAACTTATATAGATTCTAACTTAGTTGGTTTTTTAAATATTCTTGAGTGTTGTAGACACAACGATATTAAACATTTAGTTTATGCAAGTAGCTCTAGTGTTTATGGGTTAAACGAAAAGATACCGTTTTCTACAGATGATAATGTAGATCATCCGATTAGCTTATATGCCGCTACTAAAAAGAGTAATGAATTAATGGCACACACATACAGCCATTTATTCAATATTCCAACTACAGGATTAAGATTTTTCACTGTTTACGGCCCATGGGGAAGACCAGATATGGCAATGTTCCTATTTACAGATGCTATTGTGAATGATAGACCTATTAAGGTTTTTAACCATGGAAAAATGGAGCGTGATTTCACTTATATTGATGATATTGTAGAAGGTGTTGTTCGCATATGTGAAAAACCAACACAAGAGCGCTTAGATTCAAATTCTTTATATAAGGTTTATAACATAGGAAACAATAACTCTGTAAAGCTTTTAGACTTCATTAAAGAAATAGAATTTAATTTAGACAAAGAAGCAGATAAAAATATGATGCCTATTCAACCTGGTGATGTAGAAAAAACCTGGGCAGATGTAGATCAACTTATAAAAGACTATGACTATAGACCTAACACCTCTATAAAAGAAGGAGTTAAGTCTTTTGTAACTTGGTATAAATCATATTATAACAAATAATTTTAATGCTGTACAACGATATAATAGCTACTTCTGTAAGAATTAAATGAAGTTTATCGTAAAAACTAGTCGTTGATATATTAATTTGTAGATAATTAAATAATTCCCACACTTTTGTTACGCTAAATAAATTAACCCAAGTCAAACACATAGATTTAAAATGAAAATTTCAAAAATTTGCTGTATTGGAGCTGGATACGTAGGTGGACCTACAATGGCTGTAATCGCTAAAATGAATCCAAACATTCAAGTTACCATCGTAGACATTAATGAAGAACGAATTGCTGCTTGGAATGATAAAGATGTTTCAAAATTACCAATATATGAACCTGGATTAGCTGAAATAGTAGCTGAAACCAGAGGAAAGAACCTATTTTTTTCAACAGAAATAGATAAAGCCATTGATGAATCTGAAATGATTTTTATTTCAGTTAACACACCAACCAAAACTTACGGTAAAGGAAAAGGCATGGCTGCAGACCTAAAATACGTAGAGCTTTGTGCTAGAAATATTGCTGACGTAGCTAAAACTGATAAAATTGTAGTTGAGAAATCTACATTACCTGTAAGAACTGCTCAAGCAATTAAAAGTATTCTTCATAATACTGGAAGTGATGTGAAGTTTGATATTTTATCAAATCCTGAATTCTTAGCAGAAGGTACTGCTATTCAAGATTTATTAAATCCAGATAGAGTTTTAATTGGTGGTGAATCTGAAGAAGCTATAGAGGCTTTAGCTAATATCTATGGTAGTTGGGTACCTCAAGATCAAATTTTAAGAACTAATGTATGGTCTTCTGAGTTATCTAAATTAACTGCTAATGCTTTCTTAGCACAACGTATCTCTTCTATTAATGCCATTTCTGAACTTTGTGAGAGAACTGAAGCTGATGTTAGCGAAGTAGCTAGAGCTATTGGTATGGATTCTAGAATAGGTTCTAAATTCTTAAATGCTTCGATTGGTTTTGGTGGATCATGCTTTCAAAAAGATATATTAAATTTAGTGTACATTGCTAGAAGCTACGGACTAAATGAAGTTGCTGATTACTGGGAACAAGTCATTATACTTAACGATCATCAAAAACGAAGATTCTCAGATAACTTAATAAGCACATTATATAATACTGTATCTGGTAAGAAAATTGCTATACTTGGTTGGGCATTTAAAAAGGATACAAATGACACAAGAGAATCGGCAGCTATCTATGTAGCTGACCATTTGTTAAGTGAACAAGCCAATATCGCAGTATATGATCCAAAAGTACCAAGCAAAAAAGTTTACGGTGATTTAGATTACTTACAAACACGTACTGAACAAGAGAATAAAGATTTAGTTGAAGCTTTTGACGATCCTTATGATGCTGTAAAAGATGCACACGCCATTGCTATTATGACCGAATGGGATGAGTTTAAAACTTATGATTGGAAAAAGATTTTTGGCCTTATGAAAAAACCAGCTTTCATTTTTGACGGTAGAAACATACTTAACAAAGATGAAATGATTGAGATAGGATTCGAATACTCTTCTATAGGAAAGTAAAGTTTTGGGTTGTCTACGCAATAAGATAACTTACCATTAACTTGAAAATTATAAAATTTGAATACCAAAAAAAAACATATAGCTTTTGTTATTGGTGCTCTAAGTCCTGGTGGTGCAGAACGTGTAATAACTAATTTAAGTAATAGTTTAGTAAAAGATTTTAAAGTTACAATAATTACTTTTATAGAGTCTGATCCATTCTATGCATTAAACGACTCAGTTAATGTAGTGTCTTGTTTTAAAGAATTAAAGAATCCAAAATCTTTTTTGGGTTCATTAAAACTAAATTATTCAATTCTTAAACGTGTAAGTAAAATTACTAAAGAAGAGAAAATCGATCTACTTATAGGGTTTATTACACAAGCCAATATAAAGGCCGTATTAGCAGCAAAGTTCAATGGAATACCTTGTCTTATAAGTGAGCGGAATGACCCTTTAAAGAATGATATACCAAAGTTTTGGGTAATACTTAGAAAATACATTTACCCCAAAGCTAATTGTTTAATCGTACAGACCGAAAAGGTAAAACAGGTATACGAACGTATGATTAAGGCAAAGGAGATGGTGGTTTTACCTAATCCTATTTCTACAGAACTTTCTAAGCTTAGAGAAGACTATAGTACAAATAGAGAAAAAATTATTTTATCTGTAGGCACCTTTAATAATGACAAAAGACAAGAAAGAATAATTTCAGCATTTCATGAGCTTCAACTGAATAATTGGAAATTATTGTTAATTGGTGAAGGTCCGAATGAATCTAAACTGAAAGCATTAATTGAAGAATTGAATATTTCTGATAAAGTGAAAACACTACCTAAGATCAGAAACGTACATGATTATTATAATAAGGCATCAATTTTTGCTTTTGCATCCAAAGCCGAAGGATTTCCAAATGTATTGTTAGAGGCTATGCACTTTGGTTTACCTTCCTTATCTACAGATTGTAATTACGGACCCTCAGAATTAATTACAAACGGAGAGAATGGATTTTTAGCGCCAGTTAACGATCAGGTCATATTTGTTGATTACTTACAAAAGCTAGTTGAAAGTGAAGAATTGAGAATATCATTTTCTAAAGAATCACAGAAAACAACCGAAAAGTTTTTAGATACACATGTAACATCGAGTTGGAGAAATTTAATATTGAAGCATTTGTCTTAAATGAAAAAATTTCTAAAACATATTTTATATGGGTTTTTATTCTTTGTAATTATTAACTTATTAATAGTTATAAAATATGAATTGCCTGCACATGAAGCTATCAAAAATAAAACTCATAAAAACTATTTAAAATGGAATGGTATTCATAATAATGCTAATACATATGATGTAATTATTCTTGGTTCTAGTAGAGCATACACATCTTTAAACCCTAAGATTATTGATTCAGGCTTAAATCTCAAGTCGTTTAATATGGGAACTTCTTCGCAGGATATTACAGAAACATATTATACACTCAAGGAAATCTTAGATTATCAAAATCCTAAATATATAGTTTTAGAAACATATTTTGGATCTTGTGATAGTTTTATTAATTATTACCAAGTATATTCAAATTCCTCTTTTTTTAAATCTACTAAACACAAATACGACTTAGTAGTTGATGGTTATGGCAGTAAAGGAATAGTAAATTATATTGTACCAATGATGAAGTTTAATAACTATATAAAACAAGACATAATATCTCTTTTTTCAAAAAAGAAAAGTAAAAATCCGATGAAAGGTTGGTACAAAGGATTTTACAATGACACTACTGTAGTTAAACAAAATGATATTAATAATTTTGAACCTATACCAAACTTCAGAAACAAAGTGTTTAATAAGAACCGTTTCAAAAATTCTTTTGATAAAATATATGAACTAACAAAAGAAAGAGGAATTCAGCTAATAGTCATAAGAACCCCTTACCCTCCTTCTAGACTAATGCTAAATTCTAATACTGATGAAAATAGTTTTTATCAAAATTATTTCAGTCAATATAAAGATGTAGGGTATTATGATTTAAACAGTTACAAATCA
The DNA here is from genome assembly GCF_022810765.1 of Winogradskyella sp. MH6. Classification (NCBI taxonomy): domain Bacteria; kingdom Pseudomonadati; phylum Bacteroidota; class Flavobacteriia; order Flavobacteriales; family Flavobacteriaceae; genus Winogradskyella; species Winogradskyella sp. MH6. Next base: position 3,097,163 of record NZ_CP094494.1, read on the forward strand.
AACATATTCAATTTCAAAGACAAAGACTTTTCTGATTTCCATCATGCAAACGGAAAGGGAGCAGTAAAAATTAGTCAACAAGTTGTTGATATTATAAAAACCCATCAACTTAATTAAAAACCAATATGCTTTTTAATTCCTTAGAGTTTTTCATTTTTTTACCAATAGTTTTTGCTATGTATTGGCTTATTGGTAATAAGCGTATTAAACAGCAAAATTTATTGATTGCTATTTCTAGCTATGTCTTTTATGGTTGGTGGGACTGGCGATTCTTGTTTTTAATCCTTTTTAGTTCTTTGATTGATTACACTATTGGGCTAAAGCTTAATTCGGAAGATAAACCGTCTAAGCGTAAAGTACTTCTTTGGATAAGTATCTGCGTGAATCTAGGTTTTCTCGGATTCTTTAAGTACTACAATTTCTTTGTTGATAGTCTAATTGAATCGTTTACATTTTTTGGAGGACAATTAAGCATTAATACACTCAACATTATCCTCCCTGTTGGTATTAGCTTCTATACATTTCAAACCTTGAGTTATACAATAGATGTATACAATAGGAAATTAGAGCCAACTAAGGACTTCTTGGCTTTTATGGCTTTTGTTAGCTTTTTTCCTCAATTAGTCGCTGGACCCATTGAGAGAGCTACCAACCTATTGCCTCAATTCCATAAAAGAAGAGAATTTGTATATGAGAATGCCGTAGATGGCTTGCGTCAAGCACTATGGGGTTTATTTAAAAAAGTTGTCATTGCTGATAATTGTGCTACTTATGCCAACATGATCTTTAACAACCAGCAAGAGTATTCCGGAAGCACACTCTTACTAGGAGCCTTTTTCTTTGCGTTTCAGATTTATGGTGATTTCTCTGGTTATTCTGATATTGCCATTGGCATCTCACGCTTATTTGGGTTTAATCTAAAACGGAATTTCGCTTTTCCTTATTTTTCAAGAGATATTGCTGAATTTTGGAGAAGATGGCATATATCATTGTCCACGTGGTTTAGAGATTACTTATATATTCCTTTAGGTGGTAGTAGAGGTGGTACAAAGATGAAAATTCGAAATACCTTTATAATTTTTATTGTAAGCGGATTTTGGCACGGTGCCAACTGGACATTCGTGGTTTGGGGAGCTTTAAATGCTATATACTTTTTGCCTCTGCTTCTGTTAAAAAAGAATAGAGTGAACACCAATTTAGTAGCCGAAGGAAAGTATCTCCCAACCGTAAAAGAATTATTTCAAATGTTGTTAACCTTTTTCATAACGCTTATTGCATGGGTGTTTTTTAGAGCTGACAACGTAACCAATGCCTTTATCTACATAAAAGACATATTTTCTGAATCTCTTTTTAGCAAACCTGATATTATCCCCATTACAGTTTTAGGACTGGTATGCTTATTTATAACTATTGAATGGCTAGGTAGAGCCGGTGAATATGCTATTGAAAAAATTGATTTTTTAAATAAACCTCTAAGATGGAGTTTTTATATGTTATTGATTGTCCTAATGTTTGTCTACACTGGTGAACAACAAGAGTTTATTTACTTTCAATTTTAAGTTAGAAATCCATATTTTTAACTAACCAAAATTACTAACACTGATTAAATGAGAATATTAAAGTACATATGTTTTGGTTTAATATTGCTAAACATACCATCTGTAGCTCTATCTGCTTTTGGAGGAGGTGTTGGTAGTTTGATGAGTTACCTAACTATACTATCTCTTACTTTATATTATTTCTTTGGAAAAAAGACACGTCCTAACTGGTGGCTTATAATTATTTCCATTTTGTTCTTTATGATTGGTGGATTTCAATTTATTGGCTTAACATCTGGTTTTATTTATGACACCATTAAGTACTTTATATATCTTATTTGTGCTTATGAAATGGTAAAGAATATTAGTGTCTCAGAATATAATTTTTTTCTATTGATCGGCTCTGCCACAATAATTTTAGAGGCAATTCTATTTACTAGTGATTATGGTAGATACAGTGGTTTTTATATAAAACCAAATGAAGCAGGATTTATATGTATTACGGGCTATGCAACGACATATGGGCTTAAAAATGTAAGTGTAAAGTTAATAGGACAATTTATTTTTACACTAGCTGGTTTGTTGACATTCTCTAGGACTTTTATTGTTATATGGTTGTTGATAAATGTAATTTCCCTTAAAATCAGTGTGAAAAATATCAGGGTTTTTGGTCTTGGTTTTTTGATTATAGGAACTCTTTTCTTTATCGATGAAGTTGTAGGACTTAATAATCCTAGGTTTGATCAATTAAAAAGTATAGTCAACAATGAAAATGTTTCAACAGAAGAACTTAATGAAGATTCAAGGGCTGATACATGGGCTAAATTCTATGATAAAATTCTAGACTCTCCTTTTATTGGAAACGGTTATGGATCTTTTTCTGGCAAAGAAGGTCATGGTAAAGGAGTTCACAATTCATTTCTTACCGTAATTGGTGAAGCTGGCATATTGCCTTTTATCTTGTTTGTTCTATATATAGGATACCTCATTGTTATGAGTATAGTCTATTTTAATAAAAAGCCTAACTTAATAATGCAAATTATTGCACTATCACTTTTCTTAATGGCTAATCATAATTTCTTTACATTTTATTATGTATCATTTGCTGCAATGTGGATTCAATATCAAATTGAAGAAGCAAAAAATGAAGACGAGTTAGATGAAATTGAGGAAGGTGAAAATATTTTGGTTACATCATAAAAAATAGGCAGGTTCTACAACCTGCCTATTTTTTATGATGCTCATTTATAATTTATCTCACAATTAACCTTTTATAAAGTTCTCTTCTAATATCTGCTAATTTTATCAAATATATACCTGGTCGAAAACTGCTAACATCTATTCTAGTTGTTGAAGAAACACTTAAACTTTCATTTTCAACTCTTTTTTGTAAGATTAGTTTGCCTGTTATATCATATATATAAAACCCTGTTAATTGATCACTTCCCGAAAGTTTAATATCAACAAATTCAGTAGCAGGATTAGGAAAAACGGAAAATTCAAAATCAAGTTCTGTCCCATCAATTGGATCTTCTATCACTCCACCATCGTCAGTACAATTACTATCAACAAAGACTGTTACTGTATCTTCATCAAAATCAAGTGCATTAAATACTGTAACAGTATATTCTGTCGTCTCAGTTGGTGATACTTGAATAGACTGTGTTGTTTCTCCTGTACTCCAAACGTATTCGTCACCACCGCTTGCTGTTAAAGTTACAACATCACCTAAACAAATTTCCTGATCTTCACCAGCATCTGCTTCTACTTCAGGAATGACGTTAACCGTTACTTGTTTTTCATCATAGCAATCACCTATGTAACCCCTCACTTCGTAAGTTGTAGTTTGAGAAGGACTAACTGCTATATTTGGTTGGGTTGCTCCATTATTCCATTCGTAAGTATTTGCACCTGATGCAGATAATGTAATGAAATCACCACTCATTATATCAACACTTTCTCCATTTAATATCACAACATCTGGATTAGGATTTACAAAAACTGTAACATCATCTGTATCTTCTTGTATACCTGAAGTAACTGTTACAGTATAGGTAGTTGTAGATAATGGACTAACAATTATACTTTGTGTTGTTTCTCCTGTACTCCATAAATAACTGTCTCCTGAACTTGCTGTTAAAACAACTTCATAGGTATCATTTTCACAAACATTCTCGTCTTGTCCAGCAGACACAACTAAAAGTTCTTCAACGGTTACAGTGACTTGTGCTTCTGTTGAACAAGTTGCTGTTGTACCAATAACAGTATATATTGTTGTTTCATTTGGTGATACATTAATTGTATTACTAGTTTCACCTGTACTCCATGCGTAAGTTGAGGCACCCGAAACAGTCAACTGAATACTTTCTCCTTCTACAATAGTTAAATCTTCGGTTATGTTTAGTGTAGGTGAATCATTAACAGTTACAGTTACAGAATCTGAATCTGAATTTCCAAAAGCATCTTCAACCGTTACCGTATATGTTGTTGTTGTATTAGGACTTACAGTTATTTGAGCAGAAGTTTCACCTGTATTCCATGTATAACTTACACCGCCTGAAGCTGTTAATATCGTTTCTTCTCCGCTACAAATCTCTACATCTTCGCCTGCATTAGCAATAAGTTCTGGAACCACAGTAACTGTAACTTCTCCGTTACTGGTACATCCATTTACCGAAGTAGATGTTACTGTATATGTGGTCGTTACAGATGGTGTTACTTCAATTGATTCTGTAGTTTCCCCTGTACTCCATAAATAATTATCACTACCACTAACAGTAAGCGTCGTTGTTTCTCCATCCATAATGGTCACATCATTACTAACAGTAATATTTGGAAATGGATTTACAAATACATTAACATCATCAGTACTTGAACAACCATTAGTTGTCACTTCTACTGAATATAACGTATCAGAAGTTGGAGCAACAGAAATAGAAGCTGTTGTCTCACCTGTACTCCATAAATATTCATTTCCTCCACTAGCAGTAAGTGTTACTGTATCTCCCTCACATATTGTTTGGTCGTCTCCTGCTTCAGCAATAGGCAGTTCATTAACCGTTACCGTTACTGTATCATCATCACTATTTCCTGAGTCATCAAAAGCAGTAACTGTATATGTGGTCGTAACTGTTGGACTAACTTCTATTGAAGCTGTAGTTTCCCCGTTACTCCATAAATAAGTTATTCCACCAGATGCTGAGAGCACAACGGACTCCCCTTGGCAAATAGTTTGATCCAGTCCTGCGTTCGCTTCGAACGCTTCTGGAAAAACCGTTATGACTGATGTATCAGAATATCCACCATCATTAGTGGTAAAAGTAATTATTACTTCACCTACTGTAACTGGAGTAACGATTCCACTCGCATCAACAGTTGCAATAGTTTCATCACTACTAGTCCATACTCCTGATTGGTCTGTTGCATCATTAGGTGTTATGGTAGCTGTTAATGCGATAGTATCTGGAATTAAAATTTCTGCAGTATCCGGAGTTACATCAACACCTGTAACATTAATAACTGGAATAGGAGCTGTATTATCTACTTGGTTAAGATATTCTTCTAATAACGTATAACCTGAAGATTGTACTTGATTATGAATAGTGGCATTACCTGTAATACCTCTTGAAATTAGATAAGCCTCTGGTATGTGAGGATTTGATATATAAAAATCAGTTGGTCTGGTATTATTCGCTGTTGGTATTTCAGCCAAAGTAATACTATATGTAACATCTTGAGATGTGTCTCCGTCAAATTCTGTAATGGCTTTATTTATTGCAGAAGCATCTAATACATCTCTATCCTCTACAACTACACCGTTATCATCAATATATTTATATGCACCTACAAATGGTACTACTTCAGTTTTTAAATCTGACACAGGTTTAATGTTTAATGTACTAGCATTATTGTATGAAAAAGGTGAGTCTACAAAACTTGTTGCAGGTAATTGTTCTATTCTTGGTTGAACAAAATCCGTCCACTCTGGATAATTTGTAGTTGGATCTATATAATTATCGCTATCATATATTTTACCATCTCTTGTACCATAATAAGCTAGATTTGATCTTTCGTTATTTCTACCACCTTTACTGTAATAATTACCAACATGATTAAGTGTATAGGACCAATCATCAAGCCTAATTAGACGAGCAAACCAATTATGAGCAACATTATTAATAATATCCATTCTTACCGCACCACCAATTTTACCAGGTACTCTATGTCCTACATTTACGAAAACATTATTTATAATTGTATGTTCTTCATGATGAGTATCATTTGGAGGGGAAGTATCTCCTAAAATGAGCCCCAAACCTGAATCATGAATCAAACAATTTTGTATTGTTTTCCCTGTTGTAAGTCCTTCCTCAGCCGCATTATTTGAAACCATACTAAATGTAACTTCAGCTGCTTCTACGTGGCTGCCAGTTAAATGGTCAAATATTATATCATCACCACCTTGTGATTGCAAGCATCCACTTACATTTGCAGTTGATCTGAACTTAACATATCTAATAACGACATCATCTATACCTACTAAGAATATTTTACCACCAGTAATAGTGATATTACCTTGTGGTGCTGTTTGACCTGCAATAGTGATACCATGAGCATAATAACCCGGATTACCATTATTACTCATGTATATATCGCTATTTAATTGAATCACACCGCTAACATCAAAAACGATTGTTCTACTATTAATTCTATTAACATCATCCGTTAAAGCCCATCTTAAAGACCCTACTCCACTATCGTTTAAGTTTGTTACGTGTACAACCTCACCTCCTCTACCACCTGTAGAGTAAGCTCCTGCACCCATAGCTGAAGGGAAAGCTAACTGCTGGGAATAAATGTTAGTATAAAAAAGGGATAAAAAAAGTAAAAAGAGAACATAGCATTCTTTTCTAACATGTAGGTTTTTCAAAATTTTCATTTTCATTCTTCTATTAATCAATTATTCGGGGTAAACAATATTAATTATTTAAAATCTATTTCGGAGTCTAAATACATTAATATTCGATTAAAATCATTTTTTTGTAAGAAAACACTTTTAAAAATAACTATTATCCACAAAAACCTAATAAATACGTTTAAATGCATGGTGTTGGACTACAAATAGTTAAATTTTAACTAATAGTAGTTTTTTCTTACATTTTTTTTTCTTACGTCGATAAAATTCGAAATTATAAAATATCTAAAGGTTAACGACTAAGTGAATGTTATGATTATTAAAAAGTTATAACAAGTTTATTAACAATAAGGTAAGTATAAAAACTTGAGATAATGAATGACGAAAGTGAAGAACAACTTTACAATATCAAATTTGAACACCTATATCTTTTTGTACTTTGGACGTATTTTAATGTAAATTATCATATAAATTAATGAATATGTTAATCATTTTTTATTATTGTCACATATAACAATGCATATATGTCTAGAGTCTCCAAATCTTTGAAAAATGCAAAAGTCGGTGTGTTTTTTTTCACCGTATCTATTTTTCTTCAATTTTTTTCTAGAAAGATTTTCTTAGATGAACTTGGTGATGACTTCATAGGCTTAGAATCGACGTTGAGAAGTATTTTAGGCTTTCTTAATTTAGCTGAACTAGGTATTGGAACTGCTATAGGCTTTACACTATACAAACCTCTTTTTGATAAAAATGAAAATGAAATAAATAAAATTATAGCATTACTTGGCGTACTGTATAAAAAAATTGGATTAGCTATTCTAGCAGTTGGAGTAATTATTTCTCTTTTTTTTCCATTCATTTTTTCTGACACAAATTTTTCTCTACTACTTATATACTTTGTATTCTATACCTTAATGACCTCTACTCTATTAGCTTATTTTGTAAACTATCATGCAAGTTTGTTTGGTGCTGATCAAAAAGGATACATTATACAAAAGTATTTTCAGAGTTTTAATATTATCCGTGTATTACTACAAGTAGTTATTGTATTGTATTATAAAAATTTCTACTTGTACATAATATTAGAACTCTTATTCAGTATAATTTACAGCATTGCTTTAAGAAAAAAAATAAAACAAATTTATCCTTGGTTAATTATAAATTATAATGAGAAATCTTCAATAATTAAAGAATACCCACAGATCATTAAAAAGATAAAGCAAGTATTCTTCCATAAAATGAGTCAATTTGTAAAAAATGGAACAGATAATCTTTTAATATATGGGTTAATTAATCTTCAGAGTGTCGCAATGTTCGGAAACTATTTTTTGGTGTTTTCAAAATTAAATAGTCTTATTATGATGGCTTTTGCAGGAACAGGCTCTGCAGTTGGAAATCTTATAGCCGAAGACGATAACGAGAACATAAAAAAAGTATTTTGGGAATTAGTAACAATACAATTTTTTATTGCTGGTTTTTTTAGTTTAACAATCTATCACACTTTAGATAATCTTATTGTTTTATGGTTAGGGGAAAAATACGTACTTTCTCAACTCATCCTTATTCTATTTATTTCAAACTTTTTTGTTATGCAGATTAGTTCGACCATAGACCGTTTTAAAAATGCATATGGACTATATTCTGACGTATGGGCAGCTGTTTTTGAAGCAATTATCAATTTGGCCGTATCATTTATCTTAGGGAAAATTTATGGTATTGCTGGCATAATAATGGGTACTCTTTCTAGTATGTTTATAATTGCTGTACTTTGGAAACCCTATTTTTTGTTTAAACATGGTTTTAAAAAAAATGTTTTAACCTATTGGAAAGGGTTACTACCCATTCTATTTATTTTTGCATTATCTGCTTTTTCTGTGAACTTTTTGGTTGATAAGTTTTTTGTTTCCGATTCAAGCCTGAGTATAATTGATTGGATATTGCATTCAACAAAAATTACCATTTTGGTTCTTGTCATTTACGGAACCTTGTTGTTTAGTTTTATTAAAAGTTTTCGAGTTTTTATTTACAGAGTTAAAAACTTAATAATGCAAAAAATAAGTCATTAATACAGTAAAAACCTAATATATGGTCTTTATGATTTTCAAAATTAATTAAGATGATAAAAAATAAAGCAGATTATATAGAATACTTAAATAGAGATAGAATTGCTTTAGAAGTAAATAATGATTCCTTGTCTAGTAAAATAAAAAATCTTTTTTTTCCAAACCCAGTGTGGCGTTTTCAAAGATTAATGAGAAAACTAGAGTATTACACAAACTGTAAAAACAAAGGACTATACAAAATTTATATTCTATATCTTAAATATAAATATAGGTCAATTTCAATAAAACTTAATTTTTCTATTCCAATTAATATTTTTGGTCCAGGACTTTCAATAGTACATTACGGAACCATCATAATTAATTACACCACCAAGATAGGTGCTAACTGCAGAATGCATGCCTGTGTTAATATTGGTGCATCAGGTGGAGAAATACAAGGTCCTATTTTAGGTGACAATGTATATATAGCACCAGGCGCTAAAATTTTTGGTAATATTAGAATACCCAATAATACTGCTATTGGAGCTAATTCTGTAGTAAATAAATCTTTTGAAAAAGAGCATACAATTATTGCTGGTATACCTGCGAAAGAGCTGGGCAGCATCGATATAAAAAAACTAATTAGGCATGGGTAAAAATGACAAAAAGACCTTAAGAGGCAGAATTTCAAATTTTTATAGAAATTCAAATTTTGGATATAATCTAATGAGACCTTTTTATAAAGTATATGAATTTGGCCTTAAACTTATACCTGATAAGGTTTTTATAAAATGGTATTTTAAAAGATATATGGGTTACTCCTTTGATCTTGACAACCCTAAAACATTAAATGAAAAAATAACTTGGTTAAAATTATATGACAGAACAGACCTACATACACTAGTTGCTGATAAATATACCGTTAGATCTTATATAGCAGATAAAATTGGTGAAGAATATCTAATTCCTTTACTCTATCACACAAAGAATGCCTCAGATATAAAACCTGAAAATTTACCAGATTGTGATTTTATCATTAAAAACAACCATGACAGCGGTGGTTACTTAATTGTTAAAGACAAAGCTTCAGTAGATTGGCCAAAGGTACAGAAACAATTTAAGAGAAGTTTAAAAGAGAATTTTTATTATTCAACAAGAGAATGGCAATATAAAAACATTGAACCAAGGATAATAGTAGAGGAACTATTATCAACAGAAAAAGGAGAAATACCCAATGACTATAAATTTCATTGTTTTAATGGCAAATTAGCTTTTGTACATGTTGATATTGCTCGTTTTGGTGACCGAAGAAGAAATTTATATGATGCCAATTGGAATTTTATACCTTGTGTTTGGCAATATGATAATGGTGAGATGGAAGAAAAACCAGAGTTATTTGAAAAGATGAAAAGTCTAGCAGAAACTATAGCTAAGGACTTTATCTATTCTAGAGTTGATTTTTATGCCGTGAAAGGGAAAATTTATTTTGGTGAAATTACATTTCACCACCACTCAGGTACACAAAAATTTAAAACCCCTGGGTGTGATCTTAAATTTGGAAAACTATTAAAATTAGGTATTGAAAATGAATAAAAAAAAGATTAAAGTTTATTTTGTTTTACCAACATTATTTGCAGGAGGTGCTGAAAGAGTCATAACATTTATTTCTCAGAATATTTCAAAAGAAATATTTACTGTTAAACTTATAGTTATTGGTTTTGAAAAAGATTCTAAGTATAACACAAATGAAATCACAACTATCTATCTAAATAAGAATAAAGTATCTGAATCTATCATTCCTTTATATAAAGTCTTAAAGAAGGAAAGTCCAGATATCGTTTTGAGCTCAATTTCTCATTTAAATTCTTTTATGGGATACATGTCGATATTTTTTAAGAATACAAAATTTATTGGCAGACAAGCTACTATAAATAAAGTTGCAAGAAAACACAAGGCTCAAAAGAATAAAATATTATCTATCATTCTGTCAAAAATTTTTAATTATGGCACAATAAAGCTGGATGTTATAATATGTCAATCTATGGACATGAAGGCTGATTTTTTAGAATCGTATAATTATGATGAGAAAAAAATAAAAGTAATTAATAATCCCTTAACCGACACGGATAAAGTAAAAACAATTAGAAATAAAAATTCTATCAAAAAACTTATAACTGTAGGTCGTTTAAGTAAAATTAAAGGACAACTAAGACTACTAGACATTTTATCTAAATTAGATTTTCCTTTCAAATTTACAATTATTGGTTCAGGAAGTTATGAGGATAAGATTTATGCGAAAATAAAAGAACTGAATTTAGAAGATAAAATCAATCATATTAAGTATACTGATAAAGTCCTTGAGGAACTCATAAAGCACGATATGTTTTTACAAGGCTCTTATTCTGAAGGTTTCCCTAATGCATTATTGGAAAGTTGTGCTGTTGGTGTTCCTGTAATAGCCTTTAATGCTCCGGGCGGAACTAAAGAAATTATTGAAAATAATATTAATGGTTATATAGTAGAAAGCGAAGAAGATTATATTAGTAAGCTAAAAGAAGACAAGATTTGGGATCCTAAAATTGTAAGAGATTCTGTTTACAAAAAATTTAATAGTGAAAAGATTTTAAAAAAATATGAAGATCTTTTTATAGAGATCGCAAAAAGATAGCACATTTTCCGTTTAAACACAGAAAACCTACAATTATCGAGAAAATAAGTATAGTATATTAATTGTTGTTATGTTTGGTACTAATATGCATAATATCAATAAGATATTTATTTTATGACCCCAAATCAGAAAAAAAATATTACCATTCTAAGCATATCACTAGCTAGTGGTGGCGCAGAAAAAGTCATTAGCTTACTTTTAAAAGAACTAAGACATGACTATAATGTTACTTTAGTTTTATTCCATAAAGTTTTGCACTTCCCAGTTCCTGAGGGTGTAGAAATTTTTGCCATGAGCGATAAACATGCTGACAGACCTTTCTACAAGAAGTTTTGTGATTCTATTCGTTTTGTTTTCACCTATTATCGTTTCATTAAAAAGAATAACATAGATATCTCAATTTCATTTTTAGCATTTCCAAACTTAATTAATGGTATTGTTGCGACTTTTAATAAAAACGTAAAAACGATTATTAGTGAAAGAGGCTTTCCTTCAGACAATGTAACAAGTAAGCTATCCTTTTACATTTCTAAGATTTTCTACCCTATTTTGTATAATAAATGTGATAAATTGTTTTCCAATTCGGTGTATATCAATGAAGATTTAAAAGACAATTTTGGTATTAAAATTCCTATGGAAGTTATCTATAATCCAATAGAATTACCAAGCAAAACAATACATCCTGAAAGCCTAAACAATAACACAAACAAGTTAAAGCTTATTACAGCAGGCACCATCAATAAGAGAAAAAATCAAATCATGGTCGTTAGAGCTATTAAGGAATCTAAGCTAGATTATGATTTTTCTATTCTTGGTGATGGAGATTTAAGAACTTATTTAACAGAAGAAATAGCTAAGTTTAAATTAGAAGATCAAATTACACTCAAAGGAAGAGTAAAAAAAGTAAACGAGTACCTCATAGATAATGAATGTTTTGTACTTTCATCGTTTACAGAAGGTTTCCCAAACGCATTAATAGAAGCCATGGCAATTGGTTTACCGAGTGTATCAACAAATTGTTTATCTGGCCCTTTAGAATTATTAAATGAAAACGACCCTATTAACATAAAAAATGGCGAGTTTCATATTGGAAAATATGGTTTGTTGGTCAATAATGATGATCATATTGGGCTAAGTAAAGCTTTAGATTATTATCATCAAAATCCAGCTGAAAGAGAAAGATTTAGTCGTCTTAGCGTAGAACGTGCAAAAGCTTACGAACTAAAATCTATTTACAGCCAATTCAATCAATTTATTAAAAGCTAAGTATATGTGCGGAATTAACGGACTTATAGATAAAACTAAGATGAGCGAAGATCAAATGTCTTCGATACTCAATGCTATGAATAATCTCATCATTCATAGAGGACCTGACGAGGATGGTGTTTTTGCAGAGCAGAATGATAATTGCACAGTGGGTATGGCAATGCGCCGTTTGTCTATTATAGATTTATCATCTGGGAAACAACCTATCTTTTCTGATGACAAGCAGATTGTCATTGTCTTTAATGGCGAAATCTATAATTACAGAGCTATTAAATCTAGATTAGTGTCTGAAGGTGTAACCTTCAACACTACAAGTGATACTGAAGTTATCTTAAAAGCTTACGAAAAATATGGTGTTGAGTCATTTCAATGGTTAGATGGCATGTATGGTTTCAGTTTATATGATAAAAAGATAAACAAGCTTTTTATTGCTAGAGATTTCTTTGGTGAAAAACCATTATACTACACTCAAAATGACAATCAGTTTTTATGGGCGTCAGAATTAAAGTCTATTATAAAAACTATTGATTATAAGCCAAATATCTCAAAGAAAGGATTGAATCTTTATTTTAGACTCACCTACATTCCTGCTCCACATACAATTTATGAAGGCATTCACAAGTTAGAGGCCAATCACTATTTAGAATATGATTTTGAATCATTTCAATATAGTATCCATAAAATCAATCACGAGCCAGCACCAAAAACAGCAGATATCTCTTTTGAAGATGCTAAAGCGAAAACAAAAGAACTGGTTTACAACAGTGTAGATAGCAGATCTATTGCAGATGTTGGCTTAGGTACATTTTTATCTGGAGGTGTAGATTCATCTATCGTGTCGCTTTGTTTATCGCAAGCAACAGACAAAAAGATTGATACCTTTTCAATAGGTTTTAAAAAAGCATCTTATGATGAAACCGATAAATCTCGTGTGGTTGCTAAAATGTTAGACAGTAATCATCATGAATTTATTATAGATGAAGATGATTTAAAGCACAATATCCATGAGATACTGGTGAATTTTGATGAGCCTTTCTCAGATACAGCAGCCTTACCAACTCACCTACTTTCAGAAAAAACCAGAGAGCACGTTACTGTTGCTTTAACTGGTGATGGTGGTGACGAAGTTTTTGGAGGTTACAACAAGTATTACATTGGCAAGATGAACAAAAGGTACACCAGTGTGGTACCAAAAACGCTTCATAAAACTATTGCCAAACTAAGTAATAAGTACTTAATCAATAAAGATGATACACGTGGTAAGAGATTTCAAATTAATAAGTTATTAAACGCTATCAATTACGAAGGTGATTTTTATTGGGATATCATTTCATTAGCTAATACTAGTAAATTGCTTTCTGAAATAATGCAAGATGATTATTACGATAGTGATTTATTTCAAGAGTATAAAGAAGTTTTAGGTAAACAAAAAATTGAATCTCTTACAGACTTTAGGCTTGTAGACAAAATTTTAAGTCTTGAAGGAGGTATGTTAGCAAAAGTAGACAGAACCAGTATGCTAACCTCTTTAGAATGTAGAGCACCATTTTTAAACAAATCTATTTGGGAATTTACCAATACATTACCAGAGAGTTATCTCATGAAGGGTTGGAATAAAAAGTACATTCTAAAAGAAGCTTTTAGAGATCAATTTCCGCAAGACTTTTTAGAAAAAGGCAAAAGCGGGTTTGGCTCACCTACTGGAGATTGGCTAAGACAAAGTCTGCGAAAAGAATTAGAAAGTTATATAGAACCAGAAATGCTGAAAAAACAAGGCATTTTTAAAGTAGACATTATAACCAAATTGGTTCAAGATCACCTTGACAGCAAGAAAGATAGTACGTTTAGGGTATGGTCTTACTACTGCTTTCAAAAATGGTATAAATTTAATTTTCTAAATGAAAACTAAAACAATGGAAAAAAAGAGAATACTAATCATAGCATCATTTGCTGGTTCTTTAATTCGGTTTAGAGGTGATTTTATTAAAAGCTTAGTAGCGAATGGTTTTGAGGTTTTTACAGCTTCACCTAGTTATACCGAAGAGGATATAAAGTTAATAAAAGAGCGTGGTGCTCACCCTATAGAATTTAACCTTCATCGCATAGGTTTAAACCCCTTTAAAGATTTTAAATCTATATTAGAGTTAAAATCCATCATGAAGGAAAACAAAATTGATTTGGTTTTTCCATACACGGTAAAACCTGTTATTTATGGCTCTATAGCAGCTAACATGATCAAGGTTCCTGTAATTTCATTAATTACGGGATTGGGATTTGCCTTTTCAGGTTTCACCCGTAAAGCCAGAATTTTACAGCGTTTCAACGAAACTTTATATAAACTATCAATTAGAAAAAATAAGTGTATTGTTTTTCAAAATAAGGATGACTATCAACTTTTTTTAGACAGAAAAGTGATTTCAAAAAAACAACCGGTGGCGTTTGTTAGTGGTTCTGGTGTTAACTTAAATGAATTCACATTTCAAGAAAAAAATCCGACTGATAAAGTTAGTTTTTTACTCATAGCCAGATTAATCAAAGAAAAAGGTATTGCCCTTTACATGGATGCTGCGAGAACATTAAAACCAAAATACCCTAATGCAGAATTTCATGTTATTGGCGCCTTACAAGCTTCACCTACTGCTATAAGTGCAGATGAATTGCATGAATTGCATGAAAAAAACATTATTGTATTTCATGGTAGAAAAATGAATGTAGATGAATATCTACACAAAAGCGATGTATTTGTATTACCTAGCTATTATAGAGAAGGCATACCAAGAACAACATTAGAAGCCCTCGCTTGTGGAAACCCAATTATTACTACAGATTCTGTAGGTTGTAGAGAGTCTGTAAAAGAAGGTGTAAACGGAAAGTTAATAGAGCCTCAAAATTTAGAAGCATTAATTGATGCTATGGAATTCTTTATTACTAATCCTGATAAAATAAAGGAAATGGGAATAAACAGCCGTAAATATGCTGAAGAACGTTTTGATGTAAAAATCATTAACAACGATTTAATTGAACTTATCAATAAATCATTAAAATAAAAGCTGTTAATTTATTTTAAATTTATAGATCAGGATAACGCAAATAACCAACAAATAATCAACCTATTATGTATAAGTTATTTTTCAAAAGACTAATCGATTTTATGATTGCTTTGATAGGACTTTTAATTCTTTCTCCAATCATAATTACAATTATAATTTTATTAGCCATAGCCAACAATGGTAAACCGTTTTTCTATCAAAAGAGAACAGGGAAGCACGGAAAAATCTTCACTATCGTGAAACTAAAAACAATGAACGACAAAAAAGATGCAGAGGGTAATCTTTTACCAGATCATATAAGAATTACTAAAGTCGGTGATATATGCAGACGCTACTCTTTAGATGAAATTCCACAGTTATTTAATATGCTGAAAGGAGATATGAGTTTAATTGGCCCTCGTCCTCTTCTTCCAAAATATCTACCACGTTACACTAAAGAACAGTTTAGACGCCATAATGTTACGCCAGGAATAACAGGATGGGCACAAGTTAACGGTAGAAATGCCATAAGCTGGGAAGAAAAGTTTAAGTTAGACACATATTATGTAGATAATCAATCGTTTATTTTAGATTGTAAAATCTTCTTTAAGACTATACAAAATGTGATTGGTAAAAAGGATATAAATTCTTCTACTAATCAACCTATGCCTGAGTTTATGGGTACCGAAGGTAAAGTTGATTAGCTTATCCTATTTGTTATATGTCAATACACTTAGATTTTATCTTAAATCTTTAGTATTTAAAGTATTGAGTCTTCAATTTAACAACGTAAATATTTACCTTTTATCGTCTTTATTTGGGATAAGCAACAATATTAATGCATCTTTAAATCGATTTTAGATCGTGTCCCAAATCCCTCTAAGACATGAAATTGATAGAGTAATGATTAATTACTTAAACAATTTTTACTTATGAAACCGAAAATATGGTTGTCTTCACCTCATATGAGTGGAGCAGAACAGACTTACATAAAGGAAGCTTTTGATACCAATTGGGTCGCTCCATTAGGACCTAATGTTAATGGATTTGAAAAAGACTTAGAATCTTATCTAAAAGAAGATAGACACGTAGCAGCATTAGCATCTGGTACTTCTGCCCTTCACTTAAGTTTAATATTACTCGGAGTTACAACCGGAGATGAGGTTATCTGTCAGAGTAAAACATTTTCAGCTTCGGCTAACCCTATTATTTACCAGGGAGCTACACCTATTTTTGTTGATAGTGAAGCTGATACTTGGAATATTTGCCCTATTCAATTAGAAACAGCAATTAAGGATAGAATATCTAAAGGCAAGAGGCCTAAAGCGATTATTGCTGTACATTTATATGGAATGCCATATAAAGTAGACGAAATCCATAAAATTGCTGAAAAATACGAAATCCCAGTTGTTGAAGATAGCGCTGAATCTCTAGGAAGCCATTATAAAGGTCAGAATTGTGGTACTTTTGGCGATTTGTCCATTCTTTCTTTTAATGGAAATAAGATAATTACCACTTCTGGAGGTGGAGCATTAGTTGCAAGAACTGAAGATCACAAAAAACAAGCTGTCTTCTTAGCTACTCAAGCTAGAGACAATGCACCTCATTACCAGCATACTCATATTGGTTACAATTACAGAATGTCTAATATTGTTGCAGGTATAGGCAGGGGACAAATGACAATTTTAGATAGTCATGTTGAAAAGCGTCGTTCTAACCATGAGCTGTATTTCAATACTTTTAAGGACAACAATCAAATAACCTTTTTACAAGAACCTGAAGGTCATTTTTCTAATCGTTGGTTATCTTGTATTCTTTTAGATTCTTTTGAGACAAGAGAAGGATTAAGATTGGCTTTAGAGAAAGAAAACATAGAATCTAGACCTTTATGGAAACCTATGCACCAGCAACCCGTTTTTAAAGATGCGCCAAGCTATCTAAATGGTGTTTCAGATGAACTGTTTAATAGAGGGTTATGTTTACCTAGTGGATCAAACCTAAGCAAAGAAGAATTAGATAGAGTAATTTCAGCTATAAATATGTATTTTGCAGTATGTTAGAAAAATTTCTAAATAAAATATCTCAGAGATATGCCTCTAAATGGCTGGTACTGCTATTTGATACAATGGTTGTAGCTGCAACTTTTTTCTTAGCATATTTAATCAGATACAACTTTGCTCTAGATTTTGATTTTTCTACACTTCTAAAACAAGTACCATACGTAATGATTGTGGCTGCTATAAGCCTAATTGCTGTAGGAACTTATAAAGGAGTTGTACGATTTACAGGTTTTAAAGACATACTCAACGTTGTCATTGGAGCAAATATCTTAGCAACAATACTAATTTGCTGTACCTTTTTAAGCAGAAAACTGATAAGCGACAATGAAATTTTTAATATTTCTGGATCAATTATATATATTCATTTACTATTGAATATTCTCTTCTTAATTGGAGCTAAGTTATTTATCAAATCTTTATACAATCAAATTACACAAGACGTTCATAAAACTGCTAACGTTCTTATTTTTGGAGCTGGTAATTCAGGGATGTTAACTTATGACGCTATTCAAAATGACACAAAAAATGGCTTCGAAGTTGTTGGATTTATAGATGATGACGAAAGGAAAATAGATAAGAAAATAAACTTAGTTACCGTTTATGGCCTTTCTGACATAGATGAAGAATTCATCAAAAAGAATGATGTTGAAGATGTTATTATCTCAATCCAGAATATTGACCCTACAAGATTACTTCAAATAACAGGTAGTTTATTCAACCTTGGTCTTAAAGTCAAAATTGTTCCTCCTGTTCAAAGTTGGATAGATGGAGATTTAAGTGTTGGTCAAATAAAAGAGGTTAAAATTGAAGATTTATTAGGAAGAGATCCTATAAACATCAAAAACCCTGACTTAATAGACCTGTATGACAACAAAGTAATACTTATTACAGGTGCCGCAGGCTCTATAGGCAGTGAAATTTGTAGAAAAGTTAGTCTTTATAACTATAAAAAACTCATACTTATAGATAATGCAGAGTCTGCTTTATACGATATTCAACAAGAGTTTAGACAACAAGGTTTAGATAATATTGAAGCTATTGTTGCAGATGTAAGAAACAAGACTAGAATAGATCAAATATTTAATCAATATAAGCCAAAAATTGTTTTCCATGCTGCAGCATACAAACATGTCCCACTAATGGAAAACAATCCATTTGAAGCTGTTAGTGTAAACATTGGAGGTACTAAAAATGTAGTTGATATTGCAGTAAAACATAGTATAGATAAGTTTGTTTTAATTTCTACCGATAAAGCCGTTAACCCAACCAATGTAATGGGTGCAACTAAGCGTATTGCTGAGTTATACGTTTCTTGTCTTAAAGGAAAAGGACATACTAAGTTTATAACAACTCGTTTTGGAAACGTATTAGGTTCTAATGGTTCTGTTATTCCACTTTTTAAGAAACAGATTGAAAAAGGCGGTCCTTTAACAGTAACCCACAAGGAAATAACACGTTATTTTATGACGATTCCTGAAGCATGTCAACTCGTATTAGAAGCAGCAGCCATGGGTAATGGCGGTGAGATATTTGTGTTTGACATGGGAGAACCTATAAAGATTTTTAACCTTGCCAAAAACATGATAATATTATCTGGTTTACGTTATCCTGAAGATATAGATATAAAAATTACTGGTTTACGACCTGGGGAGAAAATTTATGAAGAATTATTAGCTGATGGTGAAAACACAAAAAAAACCTATCACGAAAAAATAATGATTGCAAAAACCAGATATGTTGACACTATAACAGTTGAAAAACAAATCAATAAATTGACAAGTATTAACTCCCTAACACAACCGTTAGAAATTGTATCGTATATTAAAGCATTAATCCCAGAATATATATCTAATAACTCCACATATGAAGTTTTAGATTCAAAGAAATAATCAAATCAAGCAATACAAAAAAATTACTCCTAAAAACAAAAACATGAAAACACGCAACTTTGTACTTCAATTAATAGCTATTTTAGTTTTTACTTCTTGTGGATCCAGAAAAGATATTGTTTATTTTCAAGATGAGCCTATTGAAGATGGTGTTTTAGTTTCAGAACCCAAACCAATAATATATAAACCAGATGATATCCTAACTATTAATGTATCTGCATTAGATCCAGACACAGTAAAACCATTTAACCTTATGGTTGTATCTAATAACGATACAAATTTATTAAATGCTGGAGGACAACAACAATTTCAATCTTATCTAATAGACTATGATGGAAATATTGATTTCCCTGTACTTGGTAAGTTAAAAGTTGCTGGTTTAAATCGTACAGAATTAACAGCAATGTTAGTTGAAAAAATAAGTGAATATGCTAATAATCCAATTGTTAATGTCAGACTGTCTAACTTTACAATTACTATTTTAGGTGAAGTTAGGAATCCAGGTACATTCACTATAAAAGATGAAAGAATTACTGTTTTAGAGGCCTTAGGACTTGCAGATGATCTCACTATATTTGGAAAGCGCAAAAATGTTTTACTTATCAGAGAGGTAGATGGTAAAAAGAAATTTGCTAAAATAGATTTGACCTCTGTTAATGCCGTAAACTCACCTGTTTATTATCTTCAACAGAATGATGTAATCTATGTTGAACCAAATAATGCAAAAATTAGAGCCTCATCATACAACCAAAACAATAGTGTTTTGATATCTGCCATAGGCACACTTACAACTATTATTGCTGTATTCTTGGTAAGAAATTAAGAAGGTAATTACAATTTATGAAATCCAAAACACCCACTGTAGACTTAAAACAAACATTAGAATTATTCCTTTCATATTGGAAATGGATTCTTCTATGTGTAATTATAGCCATAATGCTCGGTTTTACGCATCTTCGTTATGCTGATTATGAATACAAAGCAAATGCAACCATAAAAATTAGAGACGAAGAGCAATCTCAAAAATTACCAAGTTTAGATGATGTTAAGGCGAATGGTTTGTTTTCGGGTGGTGCAGATAAAATTAAAGATGAGATTAGAGTTATTAGATCTAGAGAAATTGCTGAAAATATAGTTAAAAATTTAGATCTTAATATTAGATACTATGCTGACGGAAAAATAAAAGAAAAAGAATTTTACAAAGATTCTCCTATTAAGATAAATTTCTATGAAAGTGATTCTATTATTGATAAAATAGGCAGAGTCTTATTCATAAAAATAAAATCACCAACTCAATATCTGCTTTTCAACGAAAAAGAGCAGTCTCTATTTGATGACAGAGAGGATGCTGATGGGAAACTATATGATTTTGGAGAGAAAGTTAACACGCCTTACGGAGGCTTTTATATAGTCCCTAATGATGGTAAATATGCCCCAAAACCGGGAACAAACATAAAAATCGCTATTATTCCTGTAAGAAAGTTAATTAATGCATATTCTAAAAACGTAACTATATCCACTGAAAAAGGTTCTAGTGTCATAGGTTTAGAACTTAAAGAAACTGTAGCACAACGAGCCATTGATTATTTAGACGAGCTCATCAAAGAATACAATAATGATGTGCTTAAAGATAAAGAGGAAGTTGTAAAAGTAACATCCGATTTTATAACAAATAGACTTCAAAAGGTATCTAAAGAATTAGAAGAGGTTGATTATACTGCTGAGGAACTTCAAAAGCGAAATAATCTTACCGCTTTAGGAGCTCAAGCTGACCTTAACCTACAAGCTAACAAACAGTTAGAACAACAAATAGCAAGTACTGCTACAAATATTCAGCTTATTTCTTTCTTACAGGAAGAAATTCAGGCTGAAGGCAGAAGTAGTGACATGCTTCCTGCCGACGTAGGTATTGGAGATGCTTCAACAGCACAAATGATTGCCAGCCATAATGAATTAGTTGCTGAGAGAAATCGAATACTAAAAAATTCTAGTTCAAAAAACCCTGTAGTTATTAATCTTAACGATCAAATCAACGCACTTAAATCTAATTTAGAACGTTCGTTAAGCAATATGAAACAAACTTCTGAATTAACATTAAATAACTTAAACAAGGAAAATTCAAGAATTAGAGGTCAACTTTATGCCGCACCTACAAAAGCAAGACAGTTTAGAGATATCAAAAGACAACAAGATATCAAGGAATCTTTATACTTATATCTTTTAGAAAAGCGTGAGGAATCAGCTATTAGACTTGGTATGTATACTCCAAATGCTAAAATTATAGAGAATGCATACTCCTCTTTCATGCCTATTGCTCCTAAACCTGCTATTATTTATCTAGCTTCTTTAATTTTAGGTTTAATGATTCCTATTGGAATTAT
Organism: Winogradskyella sp. MH6; assembly: GCF_022810765.1. Classification (NCBI taxonomy): domain Bacteria; kingdom Pseudomonadati; phylum Bacteroidota; class Flavobacteriia; order Flavobacteriales; family Flavobacteriaceae; genus Winogradskyella; species Winogradskyella sp. MH6. The sequence goes on from NZ_CP094494.1 coordinate 3,118,954, forward strand.
TTATCTGATAAATCTTTTGGACTCTAAGATTTATAACAAGAATGATCTAGTTAATATGCTAGACATACCTTATTTAGGTGATATTCCTAAAACATCTAAAAAACAAAAGCTAATAAAGCGTGTTGATTATTCTCCTAAAGCTGAAGCATTTAGAATAGTAAGATCTAACATTGATTTTATTCTTAGAAATCAAAAAGATCAACAAAAGAGAATATTTATTACATCTACTAAAGCCCAAGAAGGGAAATCACATACTAGTACTAACCTAGCAAGCTCAATATCATTTTCAGAAAAATCGGTCTTATTAATCGAAATGGACATACGTGTTCCTAAAATTTTAGATTATTTAGGAATTAAAGAAAAACCAAAAAAAGGCTTATCAGATTACTTAGCTGATAGCTCTATTAAACCTCAGGATATTGTTGTAAAACATCCAGAGAACGAATTTTTATATATAATTCCTTCGGGTACCATCCCTCCTAACCCTTCAGAATTATTAATGAGTCCAAGGGTAACTGAGCTTTTTAAATATTTTGAAAAGAAATATGATTATATAGTGGCTGACACATCTGCTGTTGGATTAGTAAGCGATACTCTACTTATTTCAGAACTTGCAGACTTATTCATTTATGTTGTTAGCGCTGATAACGTAGATAAAAGAAGGCTTGTTAATATAGCTCAACCATTATTTGAAGACAAACGCCTTCCAAATATGACAATGCTATTAAATGGTATCAAACCAGGCAAAAAGGGATATGGTTACGGGTATGGTTATGGTAACAATCCAAACAAGAAGAAAAAGTGGTATAGCTTTTCTTAAAAAATATATTTCGAAAAAATTTAATATTTATGAAAACCTTAATGCTACATAGTGTTGGTTGTGAAAACGATAATTGGTACAGGAAATGGCTTTCTATTTCTCTAGATCATTTTGAGAATTTTTGCAAATATCTAGTTAATAATAATTTTGAAACTGTATTTCTAGATTCATGGGCTAAGGATCCTAATGCAAAAAATAAGGTTGTTCTCACTTTTGATGATGGTTATTTAGATAACTGGGTTTACGCATATCCAATATTAAAGAAATATGGATTGAAAGGTACAATATTTGTAAATCCTGAATTTATTCAAAATGAGACTGAAATTAGACCTAACCTTGAGGATGTATGGAGTAAAAAGATAGATGAATCTAAACTTGCTAAGCTAGGTTTTTTAAATTGGTCCGAACTAAGTTTAATGCAAGATTCAGGTGTGATTGATATTCAATCTCACAGCATGAGTCATGATTTTTATTTTTATTCGAATAAAATAGTAGACATTTACACAGGACAACCAAAATATAATTGGTTACCATGGTTATCACAACCAAAAAGAAAACCTTACTATATCAATGAGGATCAATCTAAATTTGTTGACGATGGACTACCTATATTTGAATATGATAGAGCTTTGAGAGTTAGAAGATATATACCAAATGACAAGTTTGTTGAATATTCTATAAATGAATTTTCAAAATTAGGTGATACACTAGACAAAAAAAAGTTCATTGAAAATTTAAACGAAAAGCTAGAAGAATTTCCTGGCAAATTTGAATCAGATGAAGACATGCTAAATCGCTTCAATTATGAACTAGCAGAAAGCAAACGAATAATAGAAGAAAAACTAAATAAACCTGTTGAGTTTATATGCTGGCCTGGTGGAGGTTTTAATCAATCTAGCGTAAATGTTGCGGAAAAGGCCAACTACAAAGCTATGACAGCCAATGCAAAAAAAACTGTATCGCTAAATTTAGATGATATGCAGATTATTAAAAGAAATGCAATGACATCATTTATACAGACTTCTAAAAGAAACCATTATATTAAAAATCCTCAATTTTTAGTAACTTTATTCAAATATCACAATGGTAGTTTGTTGAATAAATATAAGTACCGTTTTCGTAAATTAGTTCTCGTTATTCTAGATAAGCTGTTTTAATAAGGTTAGACCTTACGTCTTTTCCTCTCAGTCTTCAACAGGGTCAATTCTCTATTGGTTTGGCCTGCAACAGAAGTGTTCTCCTCTGCCCTTCTTATAAGATAAGGCATAACATCTTTAACCGGACCAAAAGGAATATATTTAGCTACATTATAACCTTCAGCTGCTAAGTTATAACTAATATGGTCACTCATGCCATACAATTGACCAAACCAAACATTATTATCCTCTTTATGAATATTATATTTTTCCATAAGCTCCATAGCTAAGTAACAACTAGCCTCATTGTGTGTACCAATAAAAACAGAGATGTCACTTAAGTTTTCTAAGATATAAATGAGTGTATTATTAAAAGTATCGTCGGTTTCTTTTTTATTCTCACAAATAGGTGATCTATAACCTTTTTCCTCTGCTCTATTGCGTTCTTTTTCCATGTATGCACCTCGTACAATCTTCATCCCAATATTAAAACCTTCTTTCTTACCCTTCTCATGTAATGCTTTAAGGTAATCTAACCTATCCCAACGATAACATTGAAGCGTGTTATAAACAATCGTTTTACCCTTATTGTACTTGCGCATCATATCTTCTACCAAATTATCTGCTGCATCTTGCATCCAACTTTCTTCGGCATCAATCAAAACTTCAACATCCTTTTCTTTGGCTAGTTTGCAAACAGCATTAAATCTCCCAACAATTCTGTCCCACTCATCATTTTCAGAAGCTGTTAGCGCTTTTCCTTCGGTTTTCTTTTGATATAACAAGAACCTTCCGAATCCTGTAGGTTTAAACACTACTATTGGCATAGCGTCCCTTTCATCACAGAAATGAATAATCTTTAAAATCTTTTCAAGGGCATTATCAAACTCCTCTTCCACTTCTTTACCCTCAACCGAATAATCCAAAACAGAGCTCACACACTTTGTATAAAGCTTATCTATAACAGACAAGCAATCTTCCTCATTAACACCACCACAGAAATGATCGAAAACTGTTGACCGAATTAAACCCTCCACAGGCAAATTAGCCTTAAGCGCAAAGTTAGTCGCAGCTGTTCCAATACGAACAAGTGGCTGAGAAGATATCATTTTAAACAAGAAATAAGCACGCTCCAATTCAGAATCAGATTTTAGTGCAAAAGCAGTTGCTGTATTTTCAAAGAGAGAACGATTAATCATAGATTTTAGAAAATAAATATTGCAAATATATTTAATCCTTTGCTTACTTTTTTCTAAAAAAAGGGAGTATTTTCACAGCAAAATTGAGGAATTAACAAAATGAAATCTATAAAGACCAAAAATGCCATTGTTCACTTTAATGATAATATCTACAAAGAACTTAATGCATATATAAAATCCTCTAACCCTTCAAAAATATTTGTGCTTGTAGATACAAACACTCATGATGCATGTTTACCCAAGTTTTTGTCTCAAGTTGAATCTGGTGATATAGTTGTAGAGGTTATGGAAATGCCAGAGGGAGAAGACCACAAAACCATTGATATTTGCACTGGAGTATGGGAAGCTATGTCGGAGTATTACGCAGACCGAAAAAGCCTAATGATAAATTTAGGAGGAGGAGTTGTAACTGATCTAGGAGGATTTGTAGCCAGCACCTTTATGCGTGGCATAGATTACATTAATGTTCCTACATCTTTACTAGCAATGGTAGACGCCTCTGTTGGTGGTAAAACAGGTGTAGATCTTGGCAATCTAAAAAATCAAATAGGTATCATTAGCGAAGGTAGTATGGTCTTAATAGACACCTCGTTCTTAGAAACTTTACCTAATAATCATATGGTTTCTGGTTATGCTGAAATGTTAAAACACGGTCTAATTCAAAATAAGTCTTACTGGAACACTCTTGTAAATTTTGAGAATTTAGATGGCTCTGCTTTAGATAACATGATTTATGATTCTGTTGTCATAAAAAACAACATAGTTTCTGAAGACCCAACTGAAAAAGGACTCAGAAAAGTCTTAAACTTTGGGCATACTCTAGGCCATGCCATTGAAAGTTACTTTTTAGGCAATGGAGATAAAGTTCCTTTATTGCATGGCGAAGCTATTGCTATAGGCATGTTGCTAGAAGCCTATGTTTCTACAAAAACTACTGGATTATCAGAAGAAGAGTTTAAAGAAATTGAAAAAGGTATATTAAAAACCTTCTCTAAGGTTGAAATAACCGAGAATGATCAAAAAATTATTATCAATCTGTTACAATACGACAAAAAGAACAGCCACGGTAAAATAAAATTTGTTTTACTTGAAGCGATTGGTAAACCTAAAATAAATTGCGAAGTTGATAATGATATTATACTAGATGCATTTAAGCATTATAATTCTTGAAGAAATAAAAAAACCTTAGCGAAGTGCTAAGGTTTTTTTATTTACTATACTTTATACTATAGCTCATTAAATATTGTATGCATTAAGCGTTTTTTGTCATTTATGCTTTCTTCTAGAGATATCATAGTCTCTGTTCTGTAAACACCTTCAATATCATCTATATTAAAGATAATATCCTTAGCATGCATGGTATTTTTTGCTCTAATTTTACAAAAAATATTGAATTTCCCTGTAGTAATATGCGCTACTGTAACATAAGGGATACTCTCTATACGCTCTAAAACAAACTTTGTCTGAGATGTATTCTGAAGAAAAATACCCACATAAGCTATAAATGAATAACCTAGTTTCTTATAATCTAATGTAAGCGAAGAGCCTTTAATGATTCCGGCTTCTTCCATTTTCTTAACACGTACATGAACTGTACCTGCAGAAATCAATAATTTTTTTGCAATATCTGTAAAAGGAATACGCGTATTATCTATAAGCATATCCAATATTTGGTGGTCAACTTCGTCTAATTTAAACTTTGGCATAATTGTATAATCTTTAAACTTTATGCAAAAATAAACGATTTTTATTACCAATTACGCATCAAAACCAAGTTTTTTTAAGGTTTTAGTGAGATTTTTTCATTATTTTTTAATACGAAATCGTTTTCGTTAGTAACTTTCAACCTCTTATTGTGTTGACTTTTTACAACTTGTCCTTTAGCATCAATCTCTTTGTGACCATAAAAGTCATCTAACTTTGAAATAGCCTCAATAACCGGAATAAACTCAATTTTACCATCGAGTAATCGTTCTTGATATTGAATGCCTATATCTGTTTTTTGTGTAGAACCTTCTTCTAGTGTAGCATTTCTAATAATGATATCATAAAACTGTTTAGCGTTTTCAGGGATTGAAAAATAATCTTTATAGTTACCAACCTCTATCCCTTTAGATATAGCATCTAAAGCCTTTAGAATAGCCAAAAACATTAAATACCTTACCTCTTCCCTATTGTAGTCATTAGGATAATGACCAGCTTCAAACAAAACTGTTGGCACGTTTAAACTTTGAAATGTGTCACCAACACAATTAAGGTTAAAACCATCATCGTATCGCGCTACACCATTAGGTATTAGTTGCTGTAATACGGAATTGATTTCAACAATAATTCCCATGGCTTGCTTTCTGTTTATGGTTAGCAAACGTTCTTCATCTTGCGAAGGAGATAAAAAAGAGAGCACGGAAGAATTACCTGTTCCTCCTACATTGTAAATAGTACGCTGCCCATGAAGATTAAAGCAATAATCTGGTTTAAAATCATCAAAAACCTCCCTTAAAATCCTACTTTCTGGCTGCGACAAGTCTTGCGCATCTCTATTTAAATCAACTTCATTAGCATTGAGACGTGTATAACGCTCAGCACCATCTGGATTAAGAATTGGTATTACCAATAATGTGCAGGATTCTAAAATAGAATTTGGTAATGTATTGTTGGTTAAAAATAAATTAAAGCAATCAAAAAGCGCTTTTGTAGTCGTAGATTCATTTCCATGCATCTGAGACCACATCAAAACTTTTTTGGGTCCATTACCAAATGTTAAACTATAGATTGGTTTATTTTCTACAGAATAGCCTACAACCGAAGTCATTGAATCCGGAATTTTTTTTAGACATTTTTCTATGTCAGAATTGGTTATATACCTACCAAATAAGTCTGGTGTTTTAAGTAAAGAAAATAAACTTTTTAGTTGCTCTAATATCATTTCCGATTTTTATGTGTTACAAATGTAACTATTTGATTTTTTACAATTGTAAACAGCTGAAATTTTAAGTTTTGTTACACTTGTATACAGAATTCAACTCGCAAGACCTCGGTATCTTTTTGGATATTGAAGAAAATTCAATGAAAATTATTTGCTATGTTTAAAATATTTATTTTCAGTATTTTATATATGTTATATAAAGTTTAACTTTATTTCATTCACAAAGATTAACATTGAAATTTTGATTAAAAAAACACTATTGTTTACATTTGTATCGTTATAAGAGAGAAATAAGTGTTTACAATGATAAACTCATCAGATTTTGCCAATCGCTTACAAAAAGTCATAGATTTTTATGATGAAACTGCTTCTGGTTTTGCTGAAAAAATTGGAGTTCAGAGATCAAGTATTTCTCATATTCTTTCCGGTAGAAATAAACCTAGTTTAGATTTTGTAATGAAGGTACTTCACTCCTATCCTGAAGTAGAATTATATTGGCTCTTAAATGGTAAAGGTCATTTTCCGTCTGAAAAAATTGAAGCTTCAAACATTCCTAATTCAGAACTGGATTTAACAATTGAAAAAAACAACAAACCTAACTTTGAAAGTTCTGAAATTGAAAAAATAGTCATCTTCTACAAAGATGGCACCTTTAAAAGCTACAATCCATAAGTTTAACTTCAGAATTTGCTCAGATATAGTTTACCAATTAATTATCTTTGTACAAACCTTAAGAATGAAGACTATTTTTTTGCTTTGCGCTCTACTGTTACTTACCAGTTGTTTTGAAGTTGAACGTAACTGCAGCGATTTTAAAACTGGAGAATTTGAATTTGATTACATTATAGACGGTGTAAAAAAGACAGGAAGATTTGTGCGTACCGAGGACTTAAGCATCAATTACTATGATGGCAAAATAGACTCTTCATCAGTACGCTGGATTAACGACTGTGAGTTTGTTTTAAAAACAATCAACCCTAAAACAAATTCTGAAAAAGATGATATGCATATGAAGATACTATCTACAGATGGCACATCTTCGTATACTTTTGAATATAAATTGGCAGTAAAAAAGCGCAACAAACCCTTACGCGCTCAAAAAGGAGTTGCTTATAGGATTAAATAGATGTTATGCTAGAGTTTTTATTCACATCAGATGCTATAATGGCACTTCTAACATTAACCTTTCTTGAGATAATTCTCGGGATTGATAATATTGTGTTTATTTCTATAGCTGCCAACAAACTCCCAGAACACCAAAGAAGCAAAGCCACCAACATAGGCTTAGTTTTAGCAATGATACAACGCATTATTTTGCTGCTCTTTGTTACGTTTTTGATTGGCCTAAGTGAACCATTCTTTACATACGAATCTGAATGGTTAAAAATTGCACTAAGTTGGCAAGCTATCATCTTATTTGCTGGTGGATTATTTTTAATTTACAAAAGCACTTCTGAAATTAGAGAAAAGGTTGAAGATCCTGGGCATGATGAAGAAGGCATTAAATCAAAAGCCATCAAATCTTTATCTCAGGCTGTCACACAAATTTTAATCATTGATTTTATTTTCTCAGTAGATTCAATTTTAACTGCTGTAGGCATGACTAACGGCTTGCACCCAAACAGCAACTACACACTTATTTTAATGATTATTGCAGTTGTAATTTCTATAGTTGTAATGATAGGTTTTGCCAACCCAATTCGAAAATTTATTGACCGAAATCCAAGTATGCAAATACTAGGTTTGGCTTTTTTAATCCTTATTGGCTTTATGCTAATTACCGAAGCTGCACACCTGTCTCACACAGAATTCTTTGGCAAAACTGTTGGAGCAATACCAAAAGGGTACTTATATTTCGCTATTGCATTTTCTTTATTTGTGGAGTTTTTAAATTTCAAAACAAAAAAGAAAACAAAAAAAGAATAGTACAAATTAGAAAAGCGTCACCTGACCCTTGTCATCCACATCTAAATCATCATCATTTTCATCTGTTTTTGTTGAAGAATCATCTTTAGATTGCTCTGATTTATCATCGCTGCTATCAACTTCTAAATCTACTGATACCGTTTCTTCATCTACCACATCAAGTTCATCTGCATGGACTTCTTCTGGTGCTTCAAAAGGTAATGGGTCTAATAAATTTATCTGATTTATCTTTTCTTTAGTTAACTGATTTCCAAGTGCATTAATGCCTTTTACTGCAATAAATTCTTCAAGATTAACTTCCATGTTAGGCTTTCGGTCTTTACCTCGTTCTTTAGTAAATTCTACCTCAGCCATTGGCCTCCAATCTGTCGATACAATCTCTAATTGCGACTCTGGATGACTAGAAATAAATGTTTCTTCTTTTCCTTCTTGTTCTATTAAAAAGCGTTTTACATAGTAACGTTCTTTTTCACCATCATAGTAGATGACAGATATTGGTTTTTTAGGAATCCATTTCTCAAGTACAATCATATCACTGTCAAAATGAGTTGTAAGTTCTGGAATAATTGTTTTTACAGTTCCTGATTGGGTAATAACCAATAAACGGTCTTCACCTCTAAACTCACCAATAAGTTCACCTCGCTCATCCACATTAAGGCGCTGTACTGTATCATCAAACCATATTTTGCGTGGCTTTAATGTAGAAACACCTTTCTCTTTTAGCTCAATTCGCTTTATAGAATATTTAGTAACCAAATTACCTTTAGACGAGCGTCCTTTTATTAAAATATCCGCAAAATCTAAATCCCACTTCAGCTTTTTAATACTTCCTACCTGACGTAGTAAAACAGTAACAACTTCGGCTTCTCCATTAGGATTTGCAGAAAAATACCATACCACAGAACCTTTATCACCATTGGTCATATCGTATTCTCTATCTCTAGTAATGCTTGTTACCGCAAAGCGTTTAACATAAGATGGTCCTTTTTTACCATCTCTATAAATCATGTTATAAATAGTACGCTTGTCTTTTTTCTTAAACACAGCAACATGAATAATATTTTTGCCAACAAAGGTTTTAGAATCTACCTTGGTTACCATCATTTTACCCTCTTGAGTAAAAACAATAATATCATCTATATCACTACAGTCACAGACGTATTCATCACGTTTTAGCGACGTACCAATAAAGCCTTCCTCTCTATTAACATAGAGTTTTGTATTCCTTATGACAACCTTAGTAGCATCTACATCTTCAAAAGCACGCAACTCTGTTTTGCGTTCTTTGCCTTCTCCGTAGTCCTTTTTTAGTCTTTCGAAATAAGCAATAGCGTAATCGATAAGATTAGCCAAATGATGTTTTACTTCTGCGATTTGGTCTTCTAAAGCATCTATCTTTTGCTGAGCTTTATCTATATCAAACTTTGAAATACGTTTAATTCTTATTTCTGTTAAACGAACGATATCTTCCTCTGTGATAGCACGCTTTAAATGCTTAATATGTGGTTGAAGGCCTTTATCTATAGCCTTAATTACACCTTCCCATGTTTCTTCTTCCTCTATATCGCGATAAATTCTATTTTCGATAAAAATTCGCTCTAACGATGCAAAGTGCCACTGTTCCTCAAACTCACCTAGTTTTATTTCTAGCTCTTGTTTTAAAAGCTGAACAGTGTTATCCGTTGAACGACGCAGCATTTCAGAAACACCAACAAATAGAGGCTTGTTATCCTCAATAACACAACCTAAAGGAGAAATCGATGTTTCGCAAGCTGTAAATGCATAAAGCGCATCAATGGTTTTGTCTGGTGATAAACCAGGTGGTAAATGAATAAGAATCTCAACTTCGGCTGCCGTGTTATCCTCAATTCGTTTTATTTTAATTTTCCCTTTATCATTAGCTTTCAGAATTGAGTCTATTAATGATGAAGTCGTCGTTCCGAATGGAATTTCTGTAATTACAAGCGTGTTTTTATCTAGTTGCGAAATTTTGGCGCGTACTCTTACTTTTCCGCCACGCAAACCATCATTATAATTGCTTATATCTGCAATACCTGCTGTCGGAAAATCTGGATATATCGTAAACCGTTTTCCTTTTAAATGCTTTACAGAGGCATCTATTAGCTCTAAGAAATTGTGAGGCAGAATTTTAGTTGAAAGTCCAACCGCAATCCCTTCTCCTCCTTGTGCCAAAAGCAAAGGAAACATTACAGGTAAATTTATAGGCTCTTTACGTCTGCCATCATAAGAGGCTTGCCATTCTGTAATTTTAGGGTTATAAACAACATCTAAAGCAAATTTAGATAGTCTGGCTTCAATATAACGCGATGCTGCAGCACTATCTCCTGTTAAAATATTTCCCCAGTTTCCTTGGGTGTCAATCAGTAAATCTTTCTGGCCTATTTGTACCATAGCATCAGCAATACTTGCATCTCCATGCGGATGGTACTGCATTGTATGTCCTACGATATTCGCTACTTTATTGTAGCGACCATCATCCAAATCTTTCATAGAATGCATAATACGTCTCTGCACTGGCTTAAAACCATCTTCAATAGCTGGTACCGCACGCTCTAAGATTACGTACGAAGCGTAATCTAAGAACCAGTCTTTATACATTCCGGTGACTTTGGTAATCGTTTCTTGATTACCATTGTCTTCATTTAACAATTCTTCATTTTGATCTTCTGCCATCTATCCTTCTTTTCGCTTTTTGTTTTCTTTTAGTGTTTTTCGTAGCGATTGCTTTACATACCTCATCTTCTTTCTTTTAAGAAGGGTTACGTTGAAGCGTTCTTTTATATGTTTACCATCATAAGTTTTAATCAGTACAACCAAAGACTTATAAAGGAAGTAATCTTTTATTTTATACCCAACAAGTTGATGTCTAGCAAATTCAACCTTATTTTCTCGGTAATTGATATACTCTGTTAGTATCAATCCTTTATTTAGGATTATAATTTTTGCTCCGTCACTATCGTATTCAAAATAACCTGCAATAGAATGAAATAACACCAAAACAATGAACAAACCCAGAAAAACAAAAAAGGTACTATCCACAAAAAACTCTAGTGAATTAAATACAGTTGCCAATAATATCCCAAAGACAATGAGTATAAAGTAGATGGATACAACCGTATTTTTTACTGTTCTATTATCGGTTCTCATGCGTTTTCTTCAACGATATCAAGTTCTACTTTAAGATTTTCAATAATAAATTCTTGACGCGACGGTGTGTTTTTTCCCATGTAGAAAGACAATAATTCTTCAATAGACATGTCCTTATCTAGCATTACAGGATCTAAGCGTATATCATCACCAATAAAATGCTTAAACTCATCTGGTGAAATTTCACCTAACCCTTTAAATCGTGTAATCTCTGGTTTTGGTTTTAATTTTTCAATAGCATTTCTTCGCTCTTCATCAGAATAGCAATAAATCGTTTCTTTTTTATTTCTTACCCTAAATAATGGTGTTTGAAGAATGTACAAATGCCCTTCTTTAATCACTTCAGGAAAAAACTGTAGAAAGAACGTAATCAATAACAACCTAATGTGCATACCATCTACATCGGCATCAGTCGCGATGACAATATTGTTATATCGTAAGTCTTCTATGGACTCTTCTATATTTAAAGCAGCTTGCAAAAGATTGAACTCTTCATTTTCATATACAATCTTTTTGCTCAATCCGTATGAATTTAGAGGCTTCCCTTTTAAGCTGAAAACAGCCTGTGTATTAACATCTCGTGATTTTGTGATACTACCAGAAGCCGAATCACCCTCTGTAATAAACAACGTGGTGTCTAAATATTTATCTTTTTTTGTATCGCCAAAATGAATGCGACAATCGCGAAGTTTCTTATTGTGCAAACTTGCCTTTTTAGCACGTTCTTTGGCTAGCTTTCTAATACCAGACAACTCCTTACGCTCACGTTCTGCTTGAAGAATTTTGCGCTGAATTTTTTCAGCGGCATTAGGATTCTTATGAAGGTAATTATCTAAATAGGTTTTTACAAAATCGTTGATGTACGTACGCACAGTAGGTAAATCGCCTCCCATATCTGTAGAACCTAGCTTGGTTTTGGTCTGACTCTCAAAAACAGGCTCCATCACCTTAATGGCTATTGCAGAAACAATAGACTTTCTTACATCTGAGGCATCGTAGTTTTTGCCGTAAAACTCTCGGATTGTTTTTACAATGGCTTCTCTAAAAGCTGCTAAATGCGTTCCTCCTTGTGTTGTGTTTTGTCCGTTTACAAACGAATGGTATTCCTCACTATACTGCGTTTTACTATGTGTTATAGCAACTTCAATATCATCGCCTCGTAAGTGAATGATTGGATAAAGCATATCGCTTTCATTAATATTTTCTGAAAGCAAATCCTTTAAACCGTTTTCACTGTAGTATTTTTCACCATTAAAAACTATGGTTAATCCAGGATTTAGATACACATAGTTTTTCAACATTTTCACCACATATTCATTTCTGAATTTATAGTTCTTAAAGATGCTGTCATCTGGTACAAAAGTTACCTTGGTTCCTTTTCGCCTTGATGTATCGTCTAAAAATTCCTGGTCTTTTAATTCTCCTAATTCAAATTCAGCAGAAGCTGATTTTCCGTCTCTGGTAGATTCTACTCTAAAATACGTAGATAGCGCATTAACAGCTTTGGTACCAACACCATTCAATCCAACGGATTTTTTAAAGGCTTTAGAATCGTACTTTCCACCAGTATTCATCTTAGACACTACATCTACTACCTTACCTAACGGAATACCACGACCATAATCGCGCACAATAACACGATCGCCTTGTATGGAAATTTCAATGGTTTTACCAGCACCCATTACAAACTCATCTATAGAGTTATCGAGTACTTCTTTAACAAGAATATAAATACCATCATCTGGAGAGGATCCGTCACCTAATTTTCCGATGTACATACCAGGACGCATCCTGATGTGTTCCTTCCAATCGAGTGAGCGAATATTATCTTCAGTATAGTTAGTTTGTTCTGTCATAGACATTAGGACGAGATTAATGATAGAACGCTAATATAAGACTATAGCTTAAAAAATGAAATACGCTTTGGGTAAAGTAATTAACAATAAAGTACCGTTATTGTTGAGAACCTTTAAGAAATTTTACCGTTTTGATAATTCTTCAGCTTTTTGCTTTAAAATTTTGTTTCTGGTAATCATAAGCCCTTTTAAATACCTTTTTAAAATAAGATAATCTGTAATCTTACCTATGATCCCATATTTAGATGCAAAGTAAAGCTCATCAATCATTACAGTCTTGCCTTCTCTTTCTTTAAAAACATGATTATGCTTGTAAGACTTAAATTCACCCTTAACAATCTCATCTACAAACAAGTAAGGCTTTTCAAACTCTGATACCTTGAGCGTTAGGTGTTGCAATAGATTAAGATGTGTTGTTTCCCAAGTTACGTAGTCTCCCTTCTCTACTAAACCTGATATTTTACCACTTATAGGTATTTCATTACGGTTTTTTAAGGATTGTGAATAGAAACCAACATCTCGAGCTAAATCAAAGCATATATCTATATCGGCATTAATTTCAGTTTCTATTACAATTTGGGGCATAACGTTAGTTTTGTAGTAAGACACTTACATTCTTAAAAAGTCACATAAAGTATTTTATTTTTAAAAGTGAATAAAACATATGTTTTCTGTTTTCACAGGAATTTTACACATTAAACAAGAAATGCATCACATCTCCATCCTTAACAATGTAATTCTTCCCTTCTACACGCATTTTACCAGCTTCTTTTACTTTGGCTTCGCTTCCGTAGTTAACATAGTCATCATAACCAATAACTTCTGCTCTAATAAAGCCTTTTTCAAAATCGGTATGAATAACTCCAGCAGCTTGTGGCGCAGTAGCACCAACATTAACCGTCCACGCTCTTACTTCTTTTACACCAGCAGTAAAGTAGGTTTGCTGATTTAAAAGCTTATAAGCCGCTCTAATTAATTTTGCTGAACCTGGCTCGTCTAAACCTATATCTTCTAAGAACATTTGGCGTTCTTCGTAGTCTTCTAACTCGTTAATATCGGCTTCTGTACCAACAGCTAACACCAATACTTCTGCTTGCTCATCTTTTACCGCTTCTCTCACCTGCTCTACATAAGCATTACCAGTGTTTGCAGCGCCTTCATCTACATTACACACATACATAACAGGCTTATCTGTAATAAACTGTAATGGCTTTACGTAGTCTGCATAATCTTCATCCGAAAACTCTAAAGCTCTCACAGACACACCAGATTCTAAACCATTTTTTATCTTTAAAAGCACTGCTTCTTCTGCTTGCGCTTCTTTATTACCAGTTTTAGCAGCACGCTTTACCTTATCTAACTTCTTTTCAGTCGTTTCTAAATCTTTAAGCTGAAGCTCCATATCAATGGTTTCCTTATCTCTTATAGGATCTACAGAACCATCAACGTGAACAATATTATCGTTATCAAAACAACGTAATACGTGCAAAATAGCATCGGTTTCTCTAATGTTGGCTAAGAACTGGTTTCCTAAACCTTCTCCTTTACTCGCACCTTTTACCAAACCTGCGATATCTACAATCTCTACCGTTGCAGGCATTACACGCTCTGGATTAACCAAAGACTCTAGTTTTGCCAATCTTGGATCTGGCACGTTAACCACACCAATGTTTGGTTCTATAGTACAAAACGGAAAGTTTGCACTTTGCGCTTTAGCGTTAGATAAACAGTTAAATAAGGTTGATTTTCCTACGTTTGGTAATCCTACTATTCCAGCTTTCATATTAACTTCCTGCGAAGGCAGGAATCTTTTTTAATTAAACTCTTCTTCTCTCTTTTTAGAGATTGCAAATGTAATTAAATACTAGAATAGTTTTGATTAAAGTTTTTTGAAAAGTTTGTGGGTGGTTTTTGGTTGCGCTTATCGTGTTTATATATGAAAAGTAGCGGGTTTTAAGCACTAGCTTTTCGGTTTATAACTGACCTTTAATTTATTCATTTTCTTTCGATTAAGAGAATAAACCGCTGTTTTTTATATACGTCTTAAGTGTGCAGTACTTTTACTACATTTTCCACCAAGGTTTAGATTCATTACATTTTTGATTTCTTCGTAATTATTGATAGCTTTACCTATATAATATAATTACCATTAAATCCGGCATCAAAAATTATGAAGTTATTTTCTTATAGAAATTACATAATTACTTTAGTTTTTACTCTATTATGTACCACAACATATACGCTACAGGGTCAAACCAAAGAAATGGACATAAATCCATATCTAAAGCAATTGATAGGTGCACCCATTACCAAAGATGCAGACTATGTTTTTGATAAATTTAAAAGTGAAATATTAAAATTTCATGGATTAACAGAAAATGATGAAGTTTTATCTGTTAGTTATCTTAAAGGTCAATTAAATGGTATTGATTATATTAAAGGTATACTATTAGAAGTACCCCACAAGAAAGGTTATTATTTGCCATTGAAAATAAAAGTTGGTAATACTTCCTTATCTGGTGAATACAATAGGAAAAGTTTTGGATATTCCATTCTTGAAAATGGGGGAGCGTTTGACGGTTATGGAGCAATTGATATTACCATTAAAGATTTGCCCAAAGGTGCTTATCTCACAGCTAAATTAGATAAGTATAAAGGTAAAACATCGGGCTCTCCTTATGATTACACACCTGCCAAAAACGAAGAAGTAGTGTGGTCTTGGCAGTTTTCACAAGCTACATTAAACAATACTGTTCATTTTAATCAATTATTGGCACGGCATTTCCCAGCATATTTAACTAAAATTTGGGGCCAACAACAGGGAGCCTCTAGAGAACAACAGGAAAGAGCCTATTGGAAATTTAAGGAATTATTTTCTGATAATAGTATATATTGGGTAAGCCTATCAACAAATGAAGATTATTTGGCGAGCAAGGTTATAAAACAACCCAATGCTATATCTAATGATGCCAACTTAAAAAACGATGAGCCAAAACCCTTGGGTAAATACCCGTTGTCAGAAGCCAATGTTATCTCAATAGGAAGTTTGACTAACAATAAAAAATTGGATTGTTTAACTGGCGATTGCAAAAATGGAACCGTTCGATTAAAAATGGAATATGGAGAATTTGTACTAGAACTAATAAATACAAGACCTATTACTGGAACTTGGACGAGCGACAACAAACGCTATAAAATAGATATTGAATTTAACGTGTATGGACTACCCAAACGCATGGTATTTAATAGTGCTAATATGAGTTACTATGCATATTCTATTAAAGGAAGTACTGGAATATGGAAAGCTTTTGATATAACCATACCAAACACTAAAAATAAATATGCAGGTGTTCTATTAGATTTTAGTGGTAAGACTTATAAAGCACCAACAGAGCTTTTACTAGCAGCTTATTCTAATAAAATTAATGAAACTTTTACCGAAGATATTATTCAATTAGATTTCGGAACATTTACATACTACAACAAAGACAGTACCTTTATGGCTACCGCTCCATTAGGTGAGATAAGCTTCGAAAAATTTAACTCTAAAGCCATATTACTAAGTGAAATACGAAATTCAAGAAACTTTGAGTTAGCACCTAAGAAAAATATAAAAAACCTTTTCTTGGTTTCTGATAAAGACACTTTATACGAAAAATCAGCTTTAAAATTACATCCTACGCCCAAATATAACAAATATCTTATAGAACATTTAGACATGTTAAATGCAATCACCACTCCTAAAACGTTTGAGCGAATTAACTATGTTTCATTTTCTCAACACTTTAATTATTACAAAAAAAGGAGAAATAAATATTCCGCCCGTCAGTTGGTACTTTTTCAAACCTCTGAAAGAAATATGAAAAATTATTTAGTAAGTCATACTGCCGGTCCTTGTGAAATTCAATCTATCTCAAAAAAATATTTATCCACTATAAGATCTTCAACTCAATTAGATGAATATATGTTGGAATTCTTGGAAAAAGAAGGTAAGGATGATTCTGAAACGCAACAATTTATAGAATATATTAAAAAAACTAAATCAGATGGGCTTATTGCAATAAAAAGGATAGAACCGTATTTGAAAATAAATTGTATCAAATTAACCGATAAAGAAATTCCTAATTTTGTAAATAACGTTATTACACTAAATGAAAAAGATAGAGCTATAATAGAAAATAATGCAAAATTTAGGAAAAAATAAGTTAGGATAACCTAAACAATAAAAAGTCATTATAAATTGCAGAAGGTTGGATGTATTTTACAGAGTTTCGGTAGTATTATACACAACGTTAAGATATGGTTCCATATTCAATGAACTATATCGATTGATAAACGAAGTTCGCATTTTTAAACCAATATGTCAATATGTCAATATGTAATGTTACGTATTTTTAACAAAGCCTTATTTTTGCAGTCTAAATTTTAGCTTTTTGAAACTCAAATCATCAGAACTTAAACCCTTTTTAGACGAGAAAGTCCACCTTTACAATAACCCAAAATTTATTGAGAGCGACCCAATACAAGTGCCTCATCAATTTTCTAAAAAAGAGGATATTGAGATTGCTGGGTTTTTAACTGCTACCATTGCCTGGGGAAATCGTAAAAGCATTATTAATAATGCCAATAAAATGATGGTGCTGTTAGACCACGCACCTTATGAGTTTGTGACCCAGCACCAAGACTCAGATTTAGAGGCTTTGCAGTCGTTTGTACACAGAACGTTTAATGGTGATGATTTTATTCAGTTTATAAAAAGTCTGCAACATATTTATAAAGCGCATAATGGTTTAGAAGCTGTGTTTGCAAAACATGCTGAGCCCAAATCTTTACAACAAAGCATCCACGAGTTTAAAAAACTATTTTTTGAAATTCCCCATTTAGAGCGTACCAAAAAACATGTGAGCGACCCTCTTAAAAAGTCTGCTGCCAAACGAATAAACATGTACTTACGTTGGATGGTACGTAACGATAATGCTGGTGTAGACTTTGGTATTTGGGACAGCCTCTCTCCTGCTCAACTCAGTTGTCCGTTGGATGTGCATTCTGGTAATGTTGCACGACAATTAGGCTTACTAAAACGTAAGCAGAATGATGCTAAAGCTTTAGCAGAATTGGATGCGAACTTACGTAAGTTAGACCCTAACGATCCTGTAAAATATGATTTCGCATTGTTTGGCTTGGGTGTTTTTGAGGGGTTTTAAATTCCTGCGAAAGCAGGAATCTCTTAATTATGAAGTTAAATAAATTAGATTCTGAAACGAGTTCAGAATGACAAGTCAATATAAAAAATAACAAACAGCGTACTGTCATGCTGAACTTGATTCAGCATCTCAGAAAACCAAATACTAGATTCTGAAACAAGTTCAGAATGACAAATTAGTTATATTTAATTGCAAACAAACCTAAACAGCCAACGATTAGAATAAAACTTCATGCCAAAAAGAGACTACCATAATTATTGGGTTTACATTTTAACAAATAAACCAAATGGTGTTCTTTATATTGGACTTACAGCTGGTTTAGATGATAGAATGGAACGACACGCTGATGGTAATGGTAGTTTTTTCACTTCCAAATACAGATTAAAGAGACTCGTTTATTTTGAGGAATTTCAATATGTTGGAGATGCTATCAAAAGAGAGAAACAATTGAAAAATTGGAGAAGAGATTGGAAAATTAACTTAATTGAGAAAGAAAATCCGAATTGGGATAATCTTTGGGAAAGACTAGATTCTGAAACGAGTTCAGAATGACAAATCATTGTGAATAGTTACTACTAACTTGTGTCATGCTGAATTTAGTTCAGCATCTTACCGTTAAGGATTTTGATTTTAGATTCGTTCAGCTCAGGCAAGTTGAAAATGACAAGACTATACAAAAAAAGGCTTCCAATTAGGAAGCCTTTTTTGTATTATAAGATCTCTGCTTTCGCAGGAATTGATTACCCTTTCAACCAAGCTTGTCTTAAAGCTTTTTGTGCTTCTGTAGCGTTTTCATCTTCTACTAAAGATTCACTTTTAGCAGTTGCTTTACCTAATGTACCTTTTAAAACAACAGCTTCCCCATTACGTTCTAAATCTAAGCTATACTCCATGCCTTCTTGCCAGCCGTACATGCCACCAATAACTTGTTGTGCATTTTCTAGCGTTAAATCTTTACCGTTAACTTTTTTGATGATATCGCCAGCTTGCACTCCTTGAGATGCCCAAAATGAATTCTGTAATGCCATTGGCGAAAAGAAAATACCTTTGTTAGGATCACCATCAAAAATGATGTTTTGTCCACCTGCAAAAATGTAGTTTGTTGGTACTTCAGTTTCACCCAGGGTTAAACCAACCATTTCAAAAAACTCGTTATAGTTAATTGGTACATCACCTTCAACATGTGTTTTTAAGAACTCGCCAACGCTAGGATATGTCATTTCAGTAATCTCTGCAATGATTTTGTCATCATCAAAAGGTTTTTCTTTACCATATTTAGCAGACAATTCTTTCATTAAAGACAACATGCTTCTATTACCATCGCTTTCTTTTCGCATTAAAATATCGATACACATACCGATTAAAGCCCCTTTCATGTATACATTATAGTAATTATGTGCATATGGCTCTTCTAGCACGTTTTCACTCATTACAGTAAAACTCATGGCATCATCCAAATTTTTAGATGTTGCTATTTTACCCATCATAGTGCTGTAAAAATCAGTTGGCTCAATTAAACCTTCATAAACCTGAAAGTGTTGTGCAAAATACTCAGTTACACCTTCGTACATCCATAAATGCTTAGAGAATGTTGGTTTGTTATAATCGAAATAATGTACATCTTCTGAGTGTACAGATAATGGTGTTACAATATGAAAGAACTCATGTGCTACAACATCTATAATAGAAGCTGCCAAGCCTTCTTTACTTGAAGATTCTGGTAACACAACTACTGTAGATGTATGGTGCTCTAAAGCTCCCATACCTTTTGGCGCTGTATCAGAACCGTCTGATAAGTATAAATAGATGTCGTAACGTGCTGTACTGTTAACATCGCCTAAATACTTCTTTTGTGCCTGCATCATTTTATAAACCGTTTCTTTTTGGCTCGCTGCAGTGTGCACTTTGTTTGGTGAAAATACACTTAATACAATTTTAATGTCACCAACCATAAACTCTTCAACATCTAGCTTACCATACATCATAGGGTTGTCGGTAATTTCAAAATAACGTTGTGCAAAATAACTGCTGGTTATAGACTTTCCGTCTGCACTAGACTTCATGCCTCTGTCTTCTAAAGCTGAAGTTCTTACAAAGGTTGCTGGCGCAGTAACATCTAAAGCATATTGATTGTTTTTTAAAGAATCGAAATAACCAATAAATCCATGAAGATTTAATACATAATTGTCTTCTTCAATATTTGTTCCAGCTGGTGAGAATGGGTTTTCACCACCTATGCCACCTGTAGATTCAATATCAAAAGTATCATTAACGTAGTAGGTTAATTTGTCTAAATTGGTAGCATCTGCAATCGTCCAAGTGTTGGTATCTACTTTAGTTACTTTAAGCTCATTACCTTTATAATCTAAAGCTTTCATACCTTCTACATACTTACCGAAATCACTAACAGAATATGTTCCTTGTACTACTCGAGGCAATCTGTACGTTACCGTTTCTGTGGTAAAACGACCAGGATTAATAGTTACTGGCACTTTATCATCTACCACTGCTGTTAAATCTAAAGCAGTTTCGATAGGATTATTAACTGCTAAATCATCTACTTTTGGCTTGGCTGAACCACAACCTACCAAAATTACACTTAAGCCCAAAACGGCTAAATAGTTCTTCATGAATAA
Source organism: Winogradskyella sp. MH6 (assembly GCF_022810765.1). Classification (NCBI taxonomy): domain Bacteria; kingdom Pseudomonadati; phylum Bacteroidota; class Flavobacteriia; order Flavobacteriales; family Flavobacteriaceae; genus Winogradskyella; species Winogradskyella sp. MH6. Next base: position 3,139,825 of record NZ_CP094494.1, read on the forward strand.
TTATTTTATTTTTTTTACGAGACGCACAAATCTACAATCTGTTACCACTTTAAGTCTAAAGGTTTTGTTAAATTCGTAGCATGTCTCAGCCACTAGTCAGCATTTTAATTCCTTTTAAAAATACCGAAGCCTTTATTTCTGAATGTGTTACTTCTATCATTAGCCAAACTTACACCAATTGGGAAGCTATTTTTGTAAATGATCATTCTGATGATGCATCTTACACTATTGTTGAAAAATTTTCAGAAAATGATGACCGAATTCAACTTTACAACAACAAACACGAAGGTATAATTTCTGCACTCCAAACAGCATTTAACAACTGTAAAGGCGATTATATTACCAGAATGGATAGCGATGATATAATGACCAAAAACAGACTTGAAGTAATGCTGAATAGTCTTTTAAAATATGGCAAACATCACCTTGCTGTTGGGCAAGTAAAGTATTTTAGAACTGATGGCATTAGTAATGGTTATGCACGCTACGAACATTGGCTTAATGGGCTTACCGAAAAAGGAAATAACTATTCTGAAATTTACAAAGAGTGCGTAATTCCATCACCTTGTTGGATGCTACATCGTGATGATTTTGTAGAATGTGAAGGTTTTGAGCCTAACCGTTATCCTGAAGATTATGATTTAACGTTTCGGTTTTACAGAGCAAAATATAAATGTATTCCTTGCGACAAAGTACTACTCCATTGGCGCGATTACAGTACACGAACGTCCAGAACGCACGAGCATTATGCTGCAAATTACTTTTTAGACATAAAATTACACTACTTCTTAGAGCTAGATTACAAACCCGAAAGAACTTTAGTTGTTTGGGGAGCAGGAAAAAAAGGAAAAACTTTAGCTAAACTCTTAATTGAAAATGATATTTCGTTTTACTGGATTTGTAATAACAAAAAGAAAATAGGCAAAGAAATTTACGGACAAGAGTTATTAGAATACAAATACATAGAACAACTCAATCTTCCTCAAAGTATTATTACCGTTGCTAATGAAGAAGCACAAAAAGACATAAAACAGTATTACAAAAAGCTAAACATGCAGACTATGACTGATTATTTTTTCTTTTGTTAAATTTCTCAAAAGCGCATTACCGTTATCCTATATCATTTTCTATATTTGAAACAATTAAAAAAGCTTTACACTAGGAATGCAGTTTAAACATCCCGAATTACTTTACGCACTTTTTTTACTGATAGTTCCTATACTTATTCATCTATTTCAGTTACGCCGTTTTCAGAAAGTACAATTTACCAACGTAAAATTCTTAAAAGCCGTAAAACTGCAAACCCGTAAAAGCTCACAATTAAAAAAGTGGTTAACATTACTTACTAGAATGTTGTTGTTGGCTTGCGCCATTATTGCGTTTGCCCAACCATTTATACCAAATACTGAAGATTTTAATGAAGCACAAGAAACCGTTGTGTATCTGGATAATTCATACAGTATGCAGGCCACAGGTAAAAACGGAAGCTTGTTAAATGAGGCCATTCAGGATATAATAAACAACTTTCCTGAGGATGAAAAAATAAGTTTGTTTACTAATACGCAAACCTTTAGAAACACAAGTTTAAAGGCTTTAAAAAATGATTTAATTCAATTAGAGCACTCACCTACGCAACTAAATTATGATGCGCTTTTTATTAAAGGAAAAGAATTGTTTTCTAAAGATAAATCCTCTTCCAAAAACCTGATTTTAATTTCAGATTTTCAGCAAAAAGGCAATCCTGTTACGTTTGAAACCGACAGTACGATTAATCTTAAGTTGGTTCAACCAAAATCTGCATTAGTTTCTAATGTGAGTATAGATAGTGTTTATATTGCGAATTCTAATTCCGAAACTTTAGACTTAAATGTAAAACTATCCAATCAAGGTGAAGCTATTGATAATATTACAGTTTCCTTATTTAATGATGACGTGTTATTAGCAAAAAATGCTGTTAACATAAGCGAAAGTTCTGAAGCTACATTTTCGGTTTCTAACAATGCCGTAATTAATGGAAAATTAGTGATTGAAGATGCAGGTTTGCAATACGATAATAGCTTTTATTTCAATATTAATTCTAAACCAAAAATTAAAGTTCTTGCCATAAACGAAAATACTGATGATAATTTCTTAAAACGCATCTATACAGATGATGAATTTGAGTATAATTCTTTTAAAATAAACAACCTTAATTTCAATTTAATTCCGGACCAAAATTTAATTATTTTAAATGAGCTAGAGGCTATTTCTGATGCTTTAAAAACAGCTCTTGTTTCTTTTAAAACTGACGGAGGATACATTTTAACTATTCCTTCAAAAGAAATAAATTTAAAGGCTTACAATCAGTTGTTTAAAACTATTAATTTACCTCAATACAATTCTCTAAGCAGTCAACAAAAACGTATCACTACAATTAACTATAATCATCCGCTTTTAGCCAATGCATTTTATTCTAAAGTTAGTAATTTTCAGTATCCAAAAGTAGAATCTTCATATAGTTTTTCTTCCAATGCAAATAGTGTATTGTCTTATGAAAATGGTAATGCTTTCCTAATAGGAAATAATGGTGTTTATTCGTTTTCGAGTGCCCTAAATGATGACAACTCTAACTTTAAAAATTCGCCTTTAATAGTTCCTGTACTATATAATATAGGTAAGCAAAGTTTAAAGTTACCACGGTTGTATTATACTATTGGTCAACCAAATTCAATTGCCATAAATGCTGCTTTAGGACAAGATGATATTTTAACGCTTGGCACGGATGAGAACACTGTAATTCCATTACAAAAAACGTTTAGTAAAACAGTGGTTTTAGAAACCGCTGATTACCCTGAAAATGCAGGTGTTTTTATCGTTAAAAATGAATCTGAAGTAATACAAAGCCTAAGTTTTAACTATAATAGAGAAGAAAGCAACTTAAGTTATTTAGACATTAAGAACAATACTAATGTTTCAGTAAACGAAAGTTTAGCCACAACTATAAACGACATAAAAAGTAGCTCAACTATTAATGCACTATGGAAATGGTTTGTTATTTTTGCGCTAGTATTTTTAATAATAGAGATACTTCTACTAAAATATCTTAAATGAACGCACTCATAAAATCTGCCACCATCGTTGATTCTAAAAGTGAATTTCACAACGACACAGTAGATATTTTAATTGAAAAAGGACGCATTTCTAAGATTTCTAAACGCATTTCTAATCCTGATAATTACAAAGAAATTAAACTAGATAACCTCCACGTTTCTCAAGGCTGGTTTGACAGTAGTGTTTCTTTTGGAGAACCTGGATATGAAGAACGTGAAACTATAGAAAACGGACTAAAAACTGCTGCTGAGTCAGGTTTTACTGCCGTAGCGCTTAATGCAAATTCCAATCCTGTAATAGATAGTTTTGCAGATATTACTCTGGTCAAAGCAAAAGCACAAAACAAAGCCACCAGTCTCTATCCTATTGGTGCTTTAACAAAAGCTAGCAATAGTACTGATCTGGCTGAGTTATTTGATATGAAAAATGCAGGAGCGGTAGCTTTCTATGATTATCAGAAACCTATTTCCAACCCAAACCTTATAAAGATTGCCCTGCAATATGCGAGTAATTTTGACGGTTTAGTATTGTCTTTTCCTCAAGAATCAAAGATTTCTGGTTTAGGTGTGGTTAACGAAAATATAAACAGTACACGTTTAGGTTTAAAAGGAAATCCCGGTTTAGCAGAAGAATTGCAAGTTGCCAGAGATTTATTCCTTCTAGAATATACCGAAGGTAAACTACATATACCAACGATATCTACGGCTAAATCTGTAGAACTCATTAGAGATGCAAAAGCCAAAAAACTTAATGTGACTTGTAGTGTAGCGATACACAATTTAGTATTAACAGATGATAACCTAGAAGGATTTGATACCAGATATAAGGTTTTACCTCCACTAAGAACACAAAACGATTGTGATGCTTTAATTGAAGGACTAAAGGACGGAACAATAGATATGGTTACCACAGACCACAACCCAATTGATATAGAAGCTAAAAAAGTAGAATTTGACCATGCAAAATACGGAACCATAGGTTTAGAATCAGCATTTGGTGCTTTGCAGACTGTATTTACCACAAAGAAAACGGTTAGTTTGCTTACTCAAGGCAAAGCTAGATTTGGTATACCCGAAAACTCAATAAACATTGGTGAAGTTGCTAATTTAAGTTTATTCAATCCTGACGATAAATATCAATTCAATAAAGAGAATATAACTTCAAAATCTAAAAACAGTGCTTTTCTAGGGATGGAATTAAAAGGAAAAGTTTACGGTGTTATTGCAAATAATAAAGTGGTTATCAAATAATGAGACAACCTGAGATTAAAGACGGTAAAACCCTAGCAACCGTTGCTTACATTACTCCACTTGGTTTGCTTATTGCTATTTCTCTAAATCTTGAAAAAAAGAACCCATATATCTTTTTTCATGCAAGACAAATGATTGGTTTAATTATTATGGTAGGTGTTTCTAACATATGCGAAAAGCATGTTAACTCTTGGTTTGGCACCGCATTATGGTTTATAACCTTTGTCTCTTGGATCTATTGTTTGATTTACGCAATTATAGGTGAATATAAATTACTTCCGTTTTTAGGTCATTATTTTCAGGATTGGTTTAAAAACTTAAAATAAAACTCAAAAATGACTACTGAACTACACTATATAAAAAGACCAAGTACCTTAAAAGAAAATGCTCCTTTGCTTATTATGTGTCATGGTTACGGAAGTGATGAAAATGATCTGTTCTCTTTTGCGTCAGAATTACCAGAAGAGCTCTTCATTATTTCTTTAAGAGCTCCATACGCAATGCAACCCTACGGAAATGCTTGGTATGCTATAAATTTTGATGCCGAAAAAGGAAAATGGAGCGATAATGTACAAGCCAGACAATCTGTTGATTTAATTGCTAATTTTATTGATTATGCCTGTGAGACTTATCCTGTAGACAAAAATAATGTAACACTTTTAGGCTTTAGTCAAGGCACTATTTTAAGTTTATCTGTTGCTATGAACTACCCTGAAAAACTAAAAAATGTTGTAGCACTTAGCGGTTATCTTAACGAAGACATTTTACCTGAAAGTATTGATAAAAGCAAGGTATCTCACTTAAACATATTTTCATCTCATGGCTATGCAGATCAGGTGATTCCTGTTGAATGGGCCAGAAAAACACCAGACTTTTTAAAAGCCTTAGGCATTAATTATGTTTACAAAGAATACCCTGTAGGACACGGAGTTGCTCCTCAGAATTTTTATGATTTTAAAGATTGGCTTAAAAATTACCTCTAGCCTATTTTAGGGTACATAAAGTATTCAACCAATTTGTATTTTAGGTCGTTATTTTCGTCAATATCATATTTCACAAAGATTTCTCCCCAATATTCACCATCGGTAAAATTGGCTAAAATCCATTTATGATTTACAATTCTTATCTTATTTATTAACAACTTAGAACCTGTCATAGACACAAATGGCACTATAGGATGGTCTTCGCCTTCATAATGATTGGTATCGTAAAGTCCTTCTTTAATGGCTGTAATTAATTCATCCACATCAAACCCTTGTGCAATAAAATAATCTAGAGCATTATCGTTCCTGTCAATATTAAAATAATTCAGTTCAAAATTTTGATCTTCTAACGCTGATATCGTTTGTTCTTGAGTGGCTATAGTGTTTTTAAAGGTCTTTATATCTTTTTCGTACTTATCTAAAATATTTTTAGAATTCACATATTGAAATATGAACGCTAATGCTGAAAAAATAAACAGGTACATAAAAATTCTACTCTTCATATCTATATATTAAATGGTGATTTGTAAATTATCGTATGCTAAAAAAACGTTTTCTGGTAATTTTTGTTGCACTTCATCATGAAAACCCATATCATGACTTATATGTGTTAGGTAAGCACGCTTTGGGTTAACCTTTTCTATAAAATCTAAAGCTTCTTTAAGATTAAAATGCGACATATGTGGCTCTTCCCTGAGTGCATTGATAACCAAAACCTCTAAGTTTTGTAGTTTTTCAATTTCTTCATCGGCAACAGTTTTCATGTCTGTGAGATAAGCAAAATCTTTAAACCTAAACCCAAAAACTTGTAGTTTATAATGTAATCCGTCTATTGGCACAACTTTTAGATTACCAAGCTTAAATGGTTTGTTTTTTATAACGTGCTTTGTTACACTTGGCACTCCAGGATATTTTTCTTTGGTGGTAAAAATATAGTCGAAACGTTTTTTTAAAGCTTTAAAAACGCGCTTGTGTGCATATAAATCAATATCTCCTTGTTTAAAGAAAAATGGTCTAATGTCGTCCAAACCCATAGTATGGTCGGCATGCTCGTGTGTAAAAATAATACCATCTATTTTAGAGACGTTAGCACTGAGCATTTGTTGTCTAAAATCTGGACCACAATCTACAACATAGGTATAATTATCCCACTCTACCAACACCGAAACTCGCAAACGCTTATCTTTTGGATTATCACTTAAACAAACAGGATGAGTGCTACCTATTATTGGTATACCTTGCGAAGTTCCAGTACCTAAAAATGTTACTTTCAAAGGGTGTTAAGTTTAAAACAAAAATAAGGTTATTTTTTTGTTTGCAATACTAAATTAATACCTTTGCGAAAACGATGTAATCCCAATAACCATGGAAGAAATAACGTATAAAGGCGACTTTGAAATAGAAAATATTCCTTCATTAAAAGACAAAGCCTTACGTATTAACCTGAACAAAGACATTTATGGTACTTTTTCAGAAATTGGCGCAGGACAAGAAACTGTGCGTCAGTTTTTTAGAGCTGGTGGTGCTTCTGGTACTATCGCAAAAGCCATGTCTGCCTACGATAAGAATTTTAGTGATGCTATTTATGGTATCGAAGACGATAAGCGTTATGTTACTGAAGCCAGACTTCGTAAAATGCTAATTCACGAAGTTAATCTTATGGAGCAGCGTATTCCAAGAGACGACAATCCTAACAAGATTTTCTTCTCTTATGCAAACACTGTTGCTACCATAGATTTTGCAAAAAAATATAAAGGCCACGGTTGGGTTGGTATTAAATTTCAGGTAAAACCAGAAGGAGAGTACAATGAAATTGTATTACACATTCGTTTTAAGGAAAATGATGCCAGGTTACAGCAAGAGACATTAGGTAAATTAGGTACCAATTTAATTTACGGTGCTTTTTATAAGTATAATCAACCAAAAAAATTACTTCGTTACTTATATGACCATTTAGATAAAGATCAATTAGAAATTGATACTATTAACTTCTCTGGTCCTGTGTTTAAAGATGTAGATAATCGTTTAATGAGTCTACAATTGGTTAAAAATGGTATGACAGATGCTGTAATGTTTGCTCCAGACGGCAATAACGTACTACCAGCACGTGTACTTTATAAGAAAAACATATTAGCATTAAGAGGAAGCTTCAGACCTGTAACTAAGGTAAACATGGATATGTATGAGAAATCGTATGAAATGTTTATAAAAGAAAACAAGGTAGACAAAGAAAATACTCAAGTAATATTTGAAATAACATTATCTAATCTAAGAGCTGAGGGCGAAATAGACGAGCAGGACTTTATGGATAGAGCAAAATTACTTTGTTCATTGGGTCAAACGGTTTTAATTTCTAATTTTCAAGAGTATTACAAACTTGTTGAATATTTCTCTCAGTACTCTAAAAATAGAATGGGACTTACCATGGGTGTTAGTAACCTCGTAGACATCTTTGATGAAAAATACTATCGTCACCTAAGTGGCGGAATATTAGAGGCTTTCGGAAAGTTATTTTACAAAGACCTCAGAGTTTACCTTTACCCTATGCAAAATGAGGATGGTAGCATAACCAATAGCGAAAACCTTAAGGTTCACCCTCGTATGAAAGAACTTTACAAATTCTTTAAATACAATGGAAAAGTAGTAGACATTACAGATTTTGACACCTCTAACCTATCCGTTTTCTCAAGAACTGTACTTAAAAAGATTGCTAATGGAGACACAGATTGGGAAGAAATGCTACCAGAAGGTGTTGCTAAACTCATTAAGGAGAAAAGCTTATTTGGTTGCGAATCTGAAGAAGTACTGCATAAATAAGAAAACGAATCAACTAAAAAAAGCGACCAATTTGGTCGCTTTTTTGTTTAAAACTATATAAGTGTTATTCACTTAAAATTTGATCTGTATGTGCCTTGGTTTTTACTTTAGTAATTACATCTTCTAAAATACCATTCTCATCAATTACAAAGGTTGTTCTATGAATACCATCAAACGTTCTTCCCATAAACTTTTTTGGTCCCCAAACACCAAAAGCTTCTATAACAGACTTGTCTTCATCTGCTAATAATGGATATTTAAAACCGTATTTGTTTTTAAAATTAGATTGACGTTTTGCACTATCTGCACTTACTCCCAAAATCTCATAACCTTTAGATTTAAATCTTTCGTAATTATCATTAAGATTACAAGCCTCTGTAGTACAACCTGGAGTACTAGCTTTTGGATAGAAAAAAACCACTAATTTTTTACCTTTATAATCTGATAGTGAGATTGAATTACCATCTTGATCTTTTGCCGAAAACTCTGGTGCTTTATCACCTACTTTTAAATGCGTCATAATTGCTTAAATTTGTTTTTTGTAAAAATACAATGAATGACTAAGCAAGAAAAGGTAGATTTTGTTATAAATACGTTAAAGGAATTGTATCCTGAAATTCCTATTCCTCTAGATCATAAAGATCCTTACACCTTATTAATAGCTGTATTGATGTCTGCGCAAAGTACAGATGTACGAGTTAATCAAATTACACCGTTGTTATTTGAAAGAGCTGATAATCCTTACGATATGGTGAAGTTGAGCGTAGAAGAAATTAGAGAAATTATAAAACCTGTTGGCTTATCTCCTATGAAAAGTAAAGGCATTTACGGTTTGTCTCAAATTTTGATTGATAAACACAACGGTGAAGTTCCAAAAACGTATGAAGAACTCGAAGCCTTACCTGCTGTTGGTCATAAAACTGCAGCAGTAGTATTATCTCAAGCCTTTGGTATACCTGCGTTTCCTGTAGATACGCATATTCATCGTTTAATGTATCGTTGGAATTTAACCAATGGCAAAAACGTAGTACAAACCGAAAAAGATGCAAAACGCTTGTTTCCTAAAGATTTGTGGAACGACCTCCATCTGCAAATCATTTGGTACGGTAGAGAATACTCTCCTGCTCGTGGTTGGGACTTAGAAAAAGATATTATTACTAAAACTATTGGTAGAAAATCGGTTATTGACGATTACTACAAAAAGAAAAAATAGCTTTTGGTTGGTATAATTATTGATGCCTTTTCTGGAAACTATCAATCAATGAAATATTTCCTTATAGCATTATTTTTTACAACAATAACATCTTGTATACCTCTAAGAATAGCCCCTAACTTCCATGAAGAAGGCTATAAGATAAAACAAGCAAAAAAATTTAAGCGAAAGTTACCAAAAGAAAATGCTTTCATTTTTGAGGACACAAAAGACGCAGATGAATTTTACAACTTTGTTAATACCAAATATCAACTTAATCACTTAGATGTTGGGCTAGAAGTACCATTTAGAATTGATGAAAAGTTGTATTTTTTATCATATTACGAAGTTGAGAAAACAACAAAAACACTAAACCTTTTACCCATTTTTATTGATGGTGCAACAAGTGGAACAGATTTAGAGACCGATTTATATGATAACTATGTTTCAAGAATGGGAAGCTGGTATTTAGTCATTACTGTTATTGACAATGATTCTAATGATTGCCTCAAGGAATCTCATCCCTCTTATAATAAAGTACTCGAATACTTAAAAAACTTAAAGAAAGAATACTTTTCTACACACAACTACGAAGAATTATTATTCACAAAAAAATCCTGATTTATTTAATCAGGATTTCTTCCAACTTAATTCTGAAGTGCTTCAAACTTCAATTTATTATAATGTATAACACTTAAAGCCTTTGAGTAATTCAAAAGAAAACTTATCGTTTCGTCTTTTGGCTGTAGGTTATTATTTTTTTTTGGGGAAGCGTTAAAGTAAATGTTTGCCATATTACCAATTTTAGGGTTATTATATGGCTAAAACGCAACTTAAAACACTTTATTGTATTAATTTGTTAAAATTATATTGTTCTGCTCTATAACTTTACGCATATTTATAAGTGCATAACGCATTCTTCCTAGTGCAGTATTAATACTTACACCTGTACGCTCAGATATTTCTTTAAAACTCATATCTTGATACATGCGCATTAAAAGCACTTGTTTTTGATCTTCTGGTAATTCTTCGATAACACGTCTAACATCAGACTCTACCTGATCTTTTATCATACTTTTTTCCGCATTAAGACTAGAGTCGCTCAATACCGAAAAAATACTAAACTCGCCTGCATTATCAAACTTAGGCATACGGTTGTTTTTTCTAAAATGATCAATAACAAGATTATGTGCTATACGCATTACCCAAGGTAAAAACTTACCTTCTTCGTTATATTTTCCTCGTTTTAAGGTTCTAATCACTTTAATAAAGGTATCCTGAAAAATGTCTTCAGTAATATCTCTATCGTAAACTTTAGAATAAATAAAACTGTAGATTTTTTGCTTATGCCTTTCGATCAATACCGAAAGTGCACTTTCGTCTCCTCTAATGTAGTTGCTGACCAACTCTGCGTCTTGGATAAGTTCTCTTTTCATAATATTACTCTTAGTAGCCAGAAGCGAACTTCTTAGCAAGGGGTTAATTTTTTAAAGTAATATTATGCTATACGCAGGTGTTTTTTAATGATTATGTGGTAAATATAACAACAATCATTCCGAAAAAACAAAATTTCGCACCAAATTTTAACATTTTATCTAACAATAACGCATTTTATCAGCTTAAATAGATAACGTATCTTTGCAAAATTATATGCTCAATAATCCTATGAACACTACAGTTTTAGACCTAAACCCAAAAGAAAACATCATCATAAAAGGTGCAAAATTGCATAATCTAAAAGATATTGATGTTGCTATTCCTAGAAACAAACTAGTTGTCATTACAGGATTATCGGGTTCTGGAAAATCTAGTTTGGCTTTCGACACCTTATATGCTGAGGGTCAACGTCGTTACGTAGAAAGTTTATCCAGTTATGCGCGTCAGTTTTTAGGACGTTTAAACAAGCCTAAAGTAGATTATATAAAAGGCATTGCACCAGCTATTGCGATTGAGCAAAAGGTAAATTCTACCAATCCACGATCGACTGTTGGTACCACTACAGAAATCTATGATTATCTAAAGTTATTGTATGCCAGAATTGGTAAGACCTACTCACCTATTTCTGGTAATGAAGTTAAGAAGCATAACGTAACAGATGTTATAGAATTCATTAAAACTTTTGAAGAACGTTCTAAGCTATTGCTGCTCTCTCCTATCATTTTAGAAGAAGGCAGAACGATTGAAAACAAATTGCAAACCTTATTGCAACAAGGATATGCAAGAATAAAATATAAAGAAGACGTATTAAGAATTGATGATGCTTTAAAGCAAAATATAAATTCCACTAAAGCGCTATATCTAGTTGTAGATAGAATTGTTTACAAAGATGATGAAGACTTTCTCAACAGACTCGCAGATGCTATAGACACTGCATTTTTTGAAGGTGTTGGTACTTGTATCGTAGAATCTTTGGAAGATAACAAACAAACTATTTTTAATAATAAGTTTGAATTAGATGGCATGACGTTTTTAGAACCTAATGTACATTTATTCAGTTTTAATAATCCTTATGGAGCGTGCCCAAAGTGTGAAGGTTATGGTGATGTTATTGGTCTAGATGAGGATTTGGTGATTCCGAATACAGCACTTTCAATCTATGAAAATGCTATTTTTCCTTGGAGAGGTGAAAGTATGAGTTGGTACAGAGATCAGCTGGTAAATAACTCTCATAAATTCGATTTTCCTATTCACAAACCTTATTTTCAATTAAGCGATGAGCATAAAGCTTTAATCTGGAAAGGCAATGAATACTTTGAAGGATTAGACAGCTTTTTTGCCGAGCTAGAATCTAAAGCTTATAAAATTCAGAATCGTGTGATGTTGTCGCGCTACAGAGGTAAAACCAAATGTAACGTTTGTAAAGGTAAACGCTTACGCGAAGAAGCAAGCTATGTGAAAATTAATGGAGCCACAATAACCGATTTAGTAGACTTACCGCTTAATGAACTAACTGTATTCTTTAAGGATTTAAAACTAAACAAATACGAAGAAAAAATTGCCAAACGTCTATTAACAGAAATAAACACACGTCTTGAGTTCTTAACTAATGTAGGTTTAAGTTATTTAACTCTAAACCGAAGATCTAACACCTTATCTGGTGGCGAAAGTCAGCGTATTAATCTAGCTACATCCTTAGGAAGTAGCCTTGTAGGTTCTATGTATATTTTAGATGAACCTAGTATTGGTCTGCACCCAAAAGATACCGAGCGTTTAATTAATGTTTTAAAATCACTACGCGATTTAGGCAATACTGTTATTGTGGTAGAACATGATGAAGACATTATGAAAGCTGCTGACGAAATCATTGATATTGGCCCAGAAGCAGGAACATTTGGAGGTGAAGTTGTTGCTACTGGAGTATTTAAAGACATCTTAGCATCAGACTCATTAACAGCGCAATACCTGAATGGTAAATTAGAAATTAAAGTGCCCGAAAAACGAAAAACATCAAAATATCATATTGACATTGTTGGTGCCAGAGAAAATAATTTAAAAAATATTGACGTTACTTTTCCTTTAGAAATGTTAACTGTTGTTACTGGAGTTTCTGGTAGTGGTAAAAGTACTTTGGTAAAGAAAATTTTATTTCCTGCGATACAAAAGAAACTCACTGGTTTTAGTGATAAAGCTGGGCAGTTTACTGAGATGAAAGGAAATTTCAGCAACATAAAGCATGTTGAATTTGTAGACCAAAACCCAATTGGTCGTTCGTCGCGCTCTAATCCTGTAACTTATGTAAAGGCTTACGATGACATTAGAGCTTTGTATGCTTCTCAGAAATTGAGTAAAATCAGAAACTACAAAGCCAAACATTTTAGTTTTAATGTTGATGGTGGACGTTGCGAAACCTGTAAAGGTGAAGGTGAAGTGACTATAGAAATGCAGTTTATGGCCGACGTGCACCTTACTTGCGATACTTGTGGAGGCAAACGCTTTAAAAAAGAAGTGTTGGAAGTACAGTTTGAAGGCAAATCAATTGACGATATTTTAAATATGACCATTGACGATGCTATTGAATTCTTCAAAACTCACAAGCAAACTAAAATTGAAGGTAAATTACAACCTTTGCAAGATGTAGGTTTGGGTTATGTTACTTTAGGTCAGTCCTCTTCTACCCTTTCTGGTGGTGAGGCACAACGTATAAAACTGGCTACATTTTTAGGTAAAGGCAGTAAAAGTGATAATGCGCTTTTCATTTTTGATGAGCCAACTACAGGGTTACATTTTCACGATATTCAGAAGTTACTAAAATCTTTTAGAGCCTTGATTGCAAAAGGTCATTCCATCATCGTAATTGAGCACAATATAGATTTAATAAAATGTGCTGATCATATAATAGATTTAGGTCCTGAAGGCGGAAAACAAGGTGGAGATTTAATAGCTTTTGGTACGCCAGAAGACATTGTTGCTAATAAAAATTCGGTTACAGGAAAATACCTTTTAGAAAAACTATAGATATCAATAAAACAAAAACGAGATAAAACCTAAAATTGCAAAGGATAAAGGAAGTACAAATAGCAAAAACAAAAAGCTAACCATTCCACTTTTTATAAAACTTAAGAACCAATTCTGCCCATAAAATTTAATAATAGCCACTAACAAATAAAAGAATGTAGATAGCGCTATTAACCAATCGATAACGTCTGGTATTGGCCAAAATCTATTAACACCAAAAATAATGGTAAATACAACAAATAAGAACGAAAAATAATAGAAACTAAACACTAAATGATGAGCATATCGTCCCCTTTTGTAAAAGAAAAGCTTTAAAAGAAAAGCAAAAATTGGCAGTAAGAAAAACATGGCAAGAGGTATGCTATCTATAAAAGTTTGATAGACTTGACCCAATCCCATGTTTTTATAAAACTTTAATCCTTGCGCATACATTTTTCGTGTAAAATAACCTGCATCATCGGACATTCCCATTGCTTTATATAGTTCTTCGTCTGTAGCACCAGCAGCAATTAAAGAATCCATTTTTTCTTCATTAAAAGTAAAAGTCTTGCCTATATTGCTTTTAGGTATTTTTATATTTGACAAAGAATCTAATGCTTTTAATTCTTCTTCATCTAAACCTATTGTTGTTCCATTGTTTTTTAGAGGTGCCGCTAATGCTTTTAAATCTAAAGAATCTTCAGTCGTAACACTATCTGTTTCTGTTAACTTTTCAGACCTATTATCTAGCACGCGTTGCATACTTTTATCGAGTTCTTCTCTGCCCTCTCTTGTGTAAAAACTAAACACAAAAAAGAAAATAACAGCAATAAACAAATACATCTGTGCAGGATGCAAATACAACAAGCGCTTACCTTTTATAAACTCTTTTGCCAAATAACCTGGCCTAAACATTAAAGGAATGAAGCTTTTTAAAAACCGAGCATCAAAAGAAAAATAATTACTTATGGTATTGTAAAACAATACTCCTAGTGTAAGCTCTTCATTTGTTTTTTGCCCACAGTGAGGACAAAATTTAAAGCCCTTTTCATATTGCTGTTCGCAATTTTGGCAAGTATCTAAGTTAGTACTCATTGTTTTGGTTAGTTACCACTAAAAGTAATAATTTTTACAATAAAATGACTTTGTTTTTTAAGCTTGATGATAAAATGACTTCTCATATTTCATTAACATATTTTTTAACATACTGAATACCAGTTCTTTAAATTTTTGGCACGTTAATTGGTTTTTCTAAAGCATTAGACCAAAAAATTCTAGATGAGCTAGAATTGGGTAAATCTAAAAACCTATTACATTATGAAAAGCAAATTACTTTTTACAGCAATGATGTTAGTTGGACTAACGTCTGCCACAGCAACAACAGCAGGAGATGCTGTTTTAAATGGGGAAGATTTAAAAACTAATCGTTATAGTTTTACACAACCAATATCGTTTGTAGAACGAGGTATAGAATTTTTAATCTTTCCAGATGGAAGCTTCGACTTTAATACCGAAGTATTTACTACCATTACCGATAATGACGATTATTATTACAAGCGAAACAGACGTAGTACAAACCGAACGTATGGAGCACCAGGTGTTAACCAAAATCTTACTGATAGAGGTGTAATTATTAGACATGATAGATCTGGTAAAGTTAGACGAATTGGTAATGTATTCATCAATTATGACAGACATGGACGTATTAAACGTGCAGGATCCGTTTACATAAGCTACAAAAGAAATGGAACCTTAAGACAAGTTGGTGGTTTAAGAGTTAATTACAATGGTAGAGGACAAATTGTTCATACCTCAGGTGTTGTTAATCAATACAACTCCACACTCATCTATGGTATGGATTATAGTAATGGAAACCACAATACTATTGGTTTTCATGAGATTGAAAATTATGATGAGGATTATTACTACTATAAAAAAAATGGTAAGATCAAAAAAAGTAAAAAACGAAGATAATAGTTAAGCTCATCCCTATATATTAATATGAGCTTATTTAATCCCAAAGTGCTTCCCCAAGCCTTTGGGATTTTTTTATTTCACTATAATTAGATGTAACAAAACGTTAACCTTCAACGGTCTTATATTTTAATCTATGTTGCCCAAAAAAGTTTAGTCTATTTGCTTTTTCAGTTCCTCAAGATGCTTTTCCTTTCTAAAAGATTTATAACGTCTACAAAACTTGGTGTGGTATTGGTGATTCTGCATAAAGTTAATTTGAATTGAATTCCATTCACTCCTAGTTAGGTTTGGGTTGTAATGTTTTAACTCTTTATAGAGCAACTCACTTACAGTTTTAAAATGTTTTGTCCCTAGGTATTCTAAGTCGGCATCAGCTAGAATTTTCTCTAAGTGCGTTTTGGGATATTGTGGAATTTTAGTTGCCATAATCATTCCGCAGATAATGTCAACATCTTCTCCTGAAATACCATACTTTTGCAATTCATTTCTAGCTATATCACATCCTATCGCTTCATGCTCTATATTGGATTTTGTAAAACCAATGTCGTGATATAAAGCTGCTATTTTTAATAAAAACAAATCATGACCAGAAACTTGTTCTTTTGAAGCTATATAGATTGCTTTTTCTAAAACGTACTTGGTGTGTTCAACACTATGATACTTTAAATAATTGGGCAACTTATCTTTTAAAGTTTTAAGAACTTGGTTCTGTAGTGTAGAAAATGATAATTTCATCAGTGACTAGGCTTTCTACTTAAAATGCCTCCACCTACTTCACTAATGTTCTGTACAAACATAAAAGCTTTAGGATCTTTTTCTGAAATAGCTTTTTTGATTTTATGAACTTCTAATCGGGTTACTACAGCCACGATGATATCACAATCGTGTTTGACACCAAATGTACCAGGAAGATTTCCACGTTCTCCTTTATAGACTGTAATGGCTTTGTTAAAATCGTTTACTATCATTGCTTTTATCATTTCGGAATTGGGTGAAATAATCGTTAAAGAGATTAGTTTTTCAAATCCGTCAACCACATAATCTGAAACTTTTACAGCTGTAAAAAAGGTAAGAATAGAATACATGGCTTTTTCTAATCCGAGAAATATGGCAATAACTAAGAATATTGTGGTATTAATAGCCATGATAATTTCTGAAGTTGTTAAACCAAACCTTTTGTTGGTAAATTCCGCAATAATTTCCAAACCATCAATAACACCTCCGCCTCTAATTACAAAGCCAATACCCAAGCCGACAAAAACACCACCAAAAGCTGCAACCAAAAAATGATCTTTAGTAACTGCTGGTATAGGTAGCACAATTAAGGCAACTCCCAACAAAACCAAAGATAACAAGGAATGCATGGCGAAATTTTTACCTATTCGTTTAAATCCTATCATTACAAAAGGAATATTTAATAACAACAAAGGAATCCATACATCTATGTGGTAAAACTCGTGTACCAAAATGGATATTCCCAGTAAACCACCATCTAAAAAATGGTTTGGAATCATAAATCCCTTAATGGCAACAACGGCACATACGACACCAATAAGTTTTAAGAGTAACGATTTGAAAGAGAAGATTGTACGCCAATCGAGTGGTTCTGTTAAAGTAGCATTCATAACATTTTGGTTGGTTAGAATTTAACTGAGTTACTAAAATACTGTTTTTAACATTGAGTATCTGCTAACTCTAATTAAAACTATTAAAAGCACTTTTTAAAATATTGTTTTTCAGCACATTAAACTTACATCTATTTTTTTGGCACGCTGTTTGATTCTTAGTAAATGAGTTTAATTTAATACCCTTTTAACTATGAAACGGATTCTATTTTTATTTGCAAGTATAGTAGCTTTTAGCTCTGCTGCATTCGCAACAACTACAACCACATCAGAAGCTAATGCTTCAACAAATAACTATGTGAGAGGTTATGGTAATTCTTTCATATTTACAGAAGGAGGTATTGAGTTTTCTGTTTACAGAGATGGTCAGTTCGACTTTTATATTCCGGATTACGGACCAGATGTAAATGTCAATATAGATGCACCTGGTTTTACACTCAGTTTTAATTCTGGATACAATTATAACCCTTATGTACAGTACGATAGTTTTGGTGCCATTATTCAAATTGAAAACACTCCAATCTACTATGATTTTTATGGAAGAGTGAACCAAATAGGTGACATCTTCATTACATATAATAGTTTTAATAGAATTAGCAGAATCGGTGGATTAAATGTATACTACAGAAACAATGTGTATTGGAGATACGATGGATACATAAATATCTATAACAGAGCTTATGTTTACAGACCTTGGCACAGATTCTATATTATTCCACCAGTAAACTATTGTGTAGTTAATGTAAATCCATACAGACAATATTATACACCTGTAAGACATATATGGTACAGACCATATAGAAACAATGTAAGATATTATAATGTTAATACAGGAAGACGAGGAAACACTCAAGTTGTAAGAAGAAATAGTAGTAGCAGTTATGTACAAACTCCTAGAAACAGTAGAGAGCGTACATTACAAAGAACGGTTAGTACAAGAAATGCAGAAATTACAAGAACACGCACAACACGTTTAGCAGAACAAACTACCACACGTACAACAAGAAGTACAGCTTCTCGTAATTCTGAGGCTAATACATCTCGTACAGTTACCAGAGATAATAACACCTCAGGAACACGTTCTACAAATCGAATTTCTTCTCCAAATACAAGAAGCAATAATGATAGTAGAACCATTAGAACAACAAGATCTAGTAACAAAGTATCTACACCAACAAGATCTACACGTTCTAACAGCATCTCTAGAAGTACAAACTCTAGAAATAATGTGACCAGAAGCAATAGTTCTGTGTCTAATAAAGTAAATAGAACAAAAAGTACTTCGGTATCAAAACCAAATAGAACTAATTCTCGTACATATAACAGAAGTAGTTCGCAAAGTAGCAGACAACGAAGTACAGTTCAAAACAAAAGACAATCATCTTCTGTTTCGGCAAGATCTAACACAAGTAGAAAAAGCAACCAAAGTTCTACAAGATCAAGCTCAAGACGAACTAGAGGATAAAAGATAAAATATGATTTTTTTGGTTGGTTAGTAGAAGTCCCGTATGATGTATGCCTCAGAGCACCTTACGGGATTTCTCGTTTATAAAAAGTATCTAAAATTTTAGGTGCTTTTTTATTTGCATAGATATATCTTCTGAAATATTCATCTTGAGTACTAATGCAAAATATACTATCAATATCATGACAGATTTTAAAGCAATATTCACCACAGGATGAAACGGAAATTCCCAAAAATACATCGCTAAAATCATTACCATAAGTAGCAAAACTATCTTTAAGGTTGATATTGAAAATGGCTGAACATTAAGCTTCTGCTTTACGAAAACAATCTTAATGGTATTATAAACCACAACAGCCAAAAAGGTCGCAAATGCCGAGCCTTCTATTCCATAAATAGGTATAAATATAAAATTGAGTACGATAGCTAAAACGGCTAGTAATACACCAAAAAACAGTACCATTTTATAATAATCGCTATTAAATAAAATGGCATTATTATTACCTAAACTATTATCGTATAACTTAGCGAGACTCACTATAAGAACTACAAATAGTCCTCCAGTAAATTCCTCTGGAAGAATTTTATAGAGTTCGTTGATATTTAGAATAATTAAAAGAAAAATAAAACCACTTATCACCAACAGACTTATAGAACTTCGTTTGTATAAGTTCTCTAACGAAGTTATGTCTTTATCATTCAAGTATTTTGCGGTTAAAGGCATCATGATCTGATGCATAGAACGTTGTGGCACAGCAATAACAGTTGCGATAAAAATTGCAACACTGTAATAAGCCACTTGCTCAATATCTTCTAGCATAAGACCAATCATAAACTTATCTATATCTAAAATTAGCATGGCAACAGAACCAGCAATAATCATCAACAACGCATACTTTATAATATTTGATAGTCCATTAATTGTTTCAAACTTTAGCTTTGGAAACCGTACCGAATACGCATACAATTTCATAATCATCATACGTAACACATAAACACCAACTAAAGCTAAAATAAACTGTTCTGCAGTCAACCATTCTAAATACACTAAAAACAACAAAATCATTATGCAGAAACGATGAAAAATTTCTTTCATCACATTGCCAAAAACAGTTTTAAGTTGCACTTTAGACCAAGCAAAAAATATTTCGAAATATGCCATGGCTACAGCCAAAACAAATATGTGCCAGAGATAATTTCCAGCAATATTATTCTCGTTTGAAAGTAGTCTTGAAATACTTTCATAAGACAAGAAACCAATTATCATTGCAGGAATTATAAAGACAAATGGCAAAAACAACATCAACGTTAAAAAACTATTGATGCTATTTTTTGTCTTAAATGTTGAATAATATTTTATAATGGCATTGTGGACTCCAAATGCCATAAAAGGCATCATAATATTGGCTGCAGATAACACAAATGCAACCAAACCGTAATATTCATCAGTTAAAAAATTAGTGTATAAGAAAAGGGTATTTATGGCACCAATACCAAAACCAAAATAGGTACTTATTGTGTTTTTAAACGATTGATTTAATACGATTCCCATGATACCGCAAAATACAACTTAAGACGTTAACTTGAAGCTTACAGTCCCTTTATAACTTCACTTAGGCGCTTTGTCAATGCTTTTCTACTGTATGGTTGTAATCCTATAGCATGTACATTAAGATTGTTACTTAAATAAGTATCAAAATAGGACAGTATTTGAGTCTTTAACGTTTCCTTTTGATGATAATTAAAATACACACCTGTATTGGTCTTTGTAATGATTTGTTGCACATCAGAATCTTCTGGACCAATAGCAAGAATAGGTGTTTCTGAAATTAAGTATTCAAATAATTTACCTGGAATAATGGCTTTGGTATCTTCAGAATCAATTTCAATCAATAATAATAAGCGCGATTGCATTTGAAATTTTATAGCATCATCATGACTCACATAACCAACACGATTTACATGATTTTTTAAACCTGAAGAGTAAATTGACTCTAGCACATCGTCACTTATCACACCTATAAGATTTAGTTGAAATGCTTTTGAAAATGCTTCATTTTCAGAAATTAATTCTGAAAGAACTTCCCATAAAATCTTCGGATTTCGTTCTGACAATAACGATCCTATATGAGATAGAGTGAATTTTTTGTCCTTCCCTTCTACTCTAACCGAATGGTTATCATATCCATTGGTAATGACCGAAATGGGTTGCTTGGTCTTGGTTGAAAATTCGTTTTTAGTGTGATTACTTGTAACGATAATAGAATCTGCTGAATTTAAAACCTGAGATTCTAATTGAAGATGCTTATGCGCTGAAGCTTTTGAAAGTTTTAAGGCTTTATGATAACCTATCGTTGTCCAAGGATCTCTAAAATCTGCTATCCATTTGACGCTTAACTTCTGTTTTAGTTGAAGTCCTATAACATGCAAACTGTGAGGTGGTCCAGTTGTTATTATGGTTTCAATTTGATGCTTTTTTATATATTCTGAAAGAAATGCGACAGAGGGTTTAATCCAATTTTTACGCGCATCTGGAATAAAGAAATTACCACGAACATAGAGCATTAAACGCTCAATAAAGGATTGTTTTTTTGCCTTAGGAATAACTCCAGAACTTATTTTTTTAGAACTCTTTTTTGAAAAGAAACTTGCTAATTGGTAAGGCTCTTTTATGGGTTGTTTTAAAATGTTAATATCCTTTGAAACTTCATTGACCAAACTTTTATCAATGATTGGATAATTAGGATTTTCAGGACAATATACAATAGGTTCTATCCCAAACTCAGGTAAATATTTTACAAACTTAAGCCAACGTTGCACGCCTGGCCCTCCTGCTGGTGGCCAATAATATGTGATTATAAGTACTTTCTGAGGGTTCATTATTAGAGCTAAACAACTTCCTTTTTCTTCTTAAATTGAAAAAATATACCCAACAACAATAAAATACCCAAAACAGCAGAACTTGCTAAAGCTATTTTGCTTCCTGTTTCTACAACTTGCGGCTCAAACTTAAACTCAATAGTATGCTTTCCTTTAGGAACTTCCATGCCTCGTAACACATAATTAACTCTAATATGTGGTTTTAATTCTCCATCGATATAGGCATTCCATCCATCTTTATAATAGATTTCAGAGAAAACTGCAAAACCATCGTTTGCATTATTAGATTCGTATTTAAAGTAATTTGGCTTAAACGCTTTAAGTTCTATTGAAGCTGTTGAGTCTACTTTAAATTTTAAAACTTCCGGATGACTACTAAATTCTGACATTGTAGTAACTGCCCTATGTTTTGTGTCCAAACTATCCAAAGCTTTTATTTCTTCGTTGGCACTTGGTAATTCTTCTAACTCACTAACAAACCATGCATTACCATTGGCATCTGGGTTGTCATAAGGGAATATCTGTCCTTGATCTTCAGCAATAATATACTTGGTATTCAGCATATTGAGAACATTCATATTATTGTTATAAATATGAAATTCCATCAGCTCATTATATCGTCCCAATTTTGCAGCATGATATCCAAATAGAGAATTATGAAAATAGGCTGCTCTCGCTGGTTGACGTTGACCCTGAGTTGACATGTCTAGTACTCTGAAATGCCCTTTATCCTTTAAAATTTCTTTATCAGCAGCATTTGGTTGGTATGGTCTATCAACTTTTAGTGCCGAAACAAAATTATCGTTATTAACGTAATTTCTATCTATAGAAACTAAATCGAAAAGTATTAAAACGGCAAAGACCACAACCACTAGACTTTCTGATAATTTCTTCTTTAAAAAGTAATAAATAGTACCAGCAGATAAGAGTACTAATGCCAAAGATCTTATGGTATCGGTATTAAAAAGCGATTTTCTGTCTTCAATTAATGCCTCTACGAGCATTTCAGGAATTCCTTGATCTCTAAAGCTTGTAAAATCAAAAAACACAGATTTAAACAGCAAAAAGACAACACATAAACCTCCAGTTATAGCAACAGTGTACTTAAGTGCTTTTAGCTTTTGTTCTTCTTTTTCAAAATCATTAAATAATCGTACTAGAGCAAAAATTCCAAGTATAGGAATACACAATTCTAACAACACCTGAATTGATGTTACTGCTCTAAACTTGTCATAAAGCGGCACATAGTCTATAAAGAAGTTTGTTATAAAACTAAAAGGTTCTGTTTTTCCGTAGGATAACAATAGCGAAAATATTGTACCAGCAACTAGCCACCTTTTTAAGCGTCCTTTTACCAAAAACAAACCAAGAACAAACAAAAACAGAATAACTGCTCCCACATAAGCTGGTGCTTCTACAATGGGTTGATTTCCCCAATACATTGGTGCATTTTTAGAAAGCTCTAAAGCTTCAATAGGCGAAGCTCCCATAGTAACGTAGGTTTTATAAGTTTCAGAATCTTTACCAATATCTTCGGTATTTCCGCCACCCATAAAACGCGGAATGAATAGATTAAACGTTTCTGCCAATCCGTAACTATATTCCGTAATGTAATCTTTTTCTAAACCTGAAGTGGCTTCTTTTGGTGAACCATCAGGATTTATAGTTAATTCACTCTTTCCTCTCGTACTTTCCTTTGCATACTCTTGAGTCGCCATTAAATTGGTAGCATTGAGTCCAACCGCTAATAAAGCTGCTACAGTTAACAATCCGACAGATTTAAAAAAATAAGGTAGAACTTGTTTTTTGTAGGCATCGATTAAATACACAATACCTAAAATGATTACCAAAAACAGTAAATAATAAGTCATCTGAGGATGATTAGCCACAATCTCTAAACCTAAAGCAATAACTGTGAGCAAAAATCCTATCACGTATTTTTTTCTAAAGGTGAGAATTATTCCTGCTAAAACCATTGGCATATAAGCAATAGCATGGGCTTTAGCATTATGACCAACTCCTAATATGATAATAAGATAGGTAGAAAAACCAAAGGCTAATGCACCAAGTGCAGAAAGTTTATAATCTACTTTAAGCGATAACAGCAAAATGTAAAACCCTATAAAATAGAGAAACAAATAATCTGCTGGTCTGGGTAAAAATCGTAACGATAAATCGAGTTTTTTAATGTAATTATGAGGATACTGAGCACCTAATTGATAGGTTGGCATACCACCAAAAGCGCTATTGGTCCAATAGGTTTCTTCACCAGTTGCTTGCGCAAAATCCTTTTGCTGCTGAGCCATACCAATGTAATGCATAATATCGCTCTGAAAAATCTTTTTGCCTTGTAAAACTGGACTAAAATAGGCTAATGATAATACAACAAACCCTATAACAACTAGAATGTGTGGTAAAATTCGTTTGAATGAAAATGACATGAAAAAGTATCTAAAAAATTCTGACTGAAAAGTACTTAAATTTTAATAATAATCTCAAATTTGAGACCACTTATATCAGTCTATCTCTTCGTAGTCTATATACTCGCCAACTTTTTCGTTAGAAGATTTATGACGCTCAGGCATTTTATCTATAACGGTTTCGCCTTCTCTTTGTTTTTGCGCATTGCGTTGCTGTGATTGATTTTGAAAACCACCAAATTGTTGTCCAAAACGTTCTTCAGCTTTTTTTGCTACATATTTCATAAGGAACGGAGCAAAAAGTCTTGCGAGAATCTTTATGCCGTACCATACCAAAAGAATAATTAATATTGTTCTTAATAATCCCATCATTGAAGCTTCATGTACCATATAGAAAAGTAATATTCAAAAATACAATTATACTTACTTATATTCCGTTATATTTCCTTAAAAAAACTATAAAATCAATATATTTGAACCTAAACACATAAACAATGAGAGTTCTCAAATCAGTTTTCATTCTCCTTATAGCACTTACCTACAATCTGGCAAATGCCCAGTATACCGAAGTTATTAACTCAAATCGTCCTGGTGTATCTAAAAGTGCATTTGCAGTGGGTACTAATGTTGCTCAAGCAGAATTTGGTGCTTTTACTGTAAATGAAAAGCATACACCACTACAATATGAAGTCTCTGGTTTTGGATTAGACTTTTCCTTGCGATATGGTTTATTATTTGAGCAACTAGAGATCTCATTAGATGGTGTTTATCAAAATGATAAAATAACTTACAATAATGCTTCTGTTCCTATAGAAAATAAACGTTCCAACTTTAGAAACTTCACATTGGGAGCTAAATATTTAGTATACGATCCGTATAAAAATGCTGAAGAAGCTAAGCCAAATATATACAGTTACCACGCTAACAGAAAATTTCAGTGGAAATCTCTAATTCCGGCAGTATCTGTTTATGTTGGTGCAAATTTTGATACTAAAAACAATCCTTACACAGCACCAGATGTTGAAGGCTTTAGTCCAAAAGTTATGATTGCAACCCAAAACAACTTTAATGGAGGTTGGGTGTTTGTTATGAACTTGATAAAAGATAGAATTGGTTCTGATTTTTCAGACTTTCAATACATCTTTACGCTTACACACTCTTTTACTCCGCAGTGGGTTGTATTTGGTGAAGCACAAGGGATTAACAGTGACTTTTATGCCGATAATATTTTTAGAGTTGGTGGTGCTTACTTGTGGACAAAAGATTTTCAACTAGATGCTAATATTGCTTTTAACACAAAAGACACACCTTCTGTTTTTAATATTGCCTTTGGCGCTTCTTACCGCTTAGATTTTCATAAAGACAAAAAGATTGACAACGGTAATGGCAACACAGGTAAGTTTAAGAAAAAGCGAAAAAATAAAAAGAAGAAGAAAAAAGACGATTCTGATTCCGAAGGTAATTAAATTTCTACATGATTACAGTTAAAGAAGTTACAACCAAAAAAGGTCTTAAAACCTTTGTTAAGTTTCCGTTTTCACTTTATAAAGACTCAAAATATTGGGTTCCGCCAATTATAAAGCAAGAATTAGAAACATTTGATAAAGACAAAAATCCAATTTTTAAAGATGCTGAAGCTCGCTTTTTCCTTGCCTATAAAGGAAATACAATCGTTGGAAGAATTGCAGCTATTGTAAATTGGCTGGAAGTAGACAAACAACAGATAAAAAAGATGCGTTTTGGTTGGTTTGACTTTATCGATGATTTAGAAGTCAGTAAAGCATTATTAGAAACTGTTGAAAACATAGGTCGTAATCACAACCTAGAGTATGCTGAAGGACCTGTTGGGTTTTCAAACTTAGATAAAGTTGGAGTAATGACCGAAGGGTTTGATAGTATTGCGCCTATGATAACTTGGTACAATCATCCATACTATATTGATCATTACAAAAATCATGGCTATGTTATAGAAAAGGAATATTCAGAGAGTAAATTCCCTTTTAGAAATGTTAATCCTGAAGCATTTAGCAAAGCCCAAGAATTAATAAAACGAAGATACAAACTAAGAGCCCTAAAGTTCACCAAAACAGAAGAGGTAATGCCTTATGCTGATAAGATGTTTGATTTGTTTAACGAAAGTTATGCATCACTCTCTTCGTTTGTTGAAATTACTGATATTCAAAAAGAATATTTTAAGAAGAAATTTATAAGCTTTGTTAATCCTGAATACATAAAATTTGTTGTTGATGAAAACGACAAACTTATTGGCTTTGCTATTGTTATGCCTAGATTTGCAGAAGCACTTCAAAAAGCAAATGGAAAATTATTTCCGTTTGGATTTACCCACATACTAAAAGCTAAGAAAAACAGTAAGGATGTTATTTTTTACTTAATAGGAATCCATCCTGAATATCAAAACAAAGGTGTACATGCTGTGATATTTAATGAATATTATGAGACTTTTACTCAAAAAGGAATTGAAACCTGTTACAGAACACCAGAATTAGAGGATAATGAAGCTATACATAAAATATGGAAACATTTTGATCCCGTAGTCTATAAACGACGTAAAACATTAAGAAAAGATTTATAAAATTAAAAAGGCCTTGCGATTAGCAAAGCCTTTTATTTTTCTTTATATCAGAAGAAATATTATTCTCCCATTGCAGCCATTAAAGCAGCCGACATTCTTTTATAAGTTCCATTTTCTAAACGCTCTCTAATAGCATCAAACGCATCTAATGTATCTTGTACATCTTGTAATGTATGTGTTGCTGTAGGAATCATTCTTAATAAAATTAATCCTTTAGGTATTACAGGATAAACCACTATAGAACAGAATATTCCGTGATTTTCACGAAGATCTTTAACTAAAGCCATAGCTTCAGGAATACTTCCTTTTAAGTATACAGGAGTAACACAGCTTTGCGTTGTACCAATATCAAAACCACGCTCTTTTAAACCAGATTGTAACGCATTAACAATTGTCCAAAGATTTTGCTTTAGCTCAGGCATAGTACGCAACATATCTAATCGCTTCAATGCACCAACAACAAGCTGCATTTGTAATGATTTAGCAAACATCTGCGAACGTAAGTTATACTTTAAATAGTCAATTATTTCTTGGTCTCCAGCAATAAATGCACCTGTACTGGCCATAGACTTTGCAAAAGTTGCAAAATACACATCAATATCATCTTGTACACCTTGCTCCTCACCTGCTCCTGCACCAGTTTTACCTAAAGTACCGAAACCATGAGCATCGTCTACAAACAATCTAAAATTAAATTTTTTCTTAAGTGCAACGATTTCTTTTAAACGTCCTTGCTCACCACGCATACCAAACACACCCTCTGAAATCACTAAGATTCCACCTCCAGTTTGTTCAGCCATTTTAGTAGCTCTTTCAAGGTTTTTCTCTAAGCTCTCTACATCATTGTGCTTGTATGTAAAACGTTTTCCCATGTGAAGACGAACACCATCAATAATACAAGCGTGCGCATCAACATCGTAAACAATAATATCATCTTTAGAAACTAAGGCATCAATTGTAGATACCATTCCTTGGTAACCAAAATTTAGCAAATAAGCAGCTTCTTTACTTACAAACTCAGCTAATTCATTTTGTAATTGCTCGTGCAACTCTGTATGACCAGACATCATACGAGCTCCCATTGGGTAAGCAGAACCGTATTTAGCAGCAGCTTCTGCATCTACTTTTCTTACTTCAGGGTGATTTGCCAATCCTAGGTAGTCATTAATACTCCATGTAATTACTTCTTTTCCTTGAAATTTCATTCTATTAGAAATTTCTCCTTCTAGCTTTGGAAATACAAAATAACCTTCCGCTTGTGCTGCCCACTTTCCTAAAGGTCCCTTATCTCGATAAATCTTTTCAAATAAATCCTTCATACGTTGCGTTTGCCATTAATCGTTATCTATAAATTATAAGAGTTATAGATTAGATTTTAGTTTTAATTTAGTTTTATTAGTATCAGCAAAATTAGGTAATATTATCATGACTGCATAATATAATTTAACCTAACTATTCACTAAGTTTTGAACATAAAAAAGCCTACCAATCACAGGTAGGCTTTATATATCCTTTAATTTATTTTATTTTATGTACTGAATGGTTTCAGAAACCACATTTTTGCTATCAAAAAAGCCTTGATCTTCCATCCATTTATCACTATAAACCTTGCTCATATAGCGCGATCCGTGATCTGGAAAAACAACTACGACTTTATCTGTTGGTTTAAACTCTCCTTCAGCATTTAATTGCTTTACAGCTTGCATTGCAGCACCACTTGTATAACCTACAAATAAGCCTTCTGAATTAGAAATTTCTCTTGCAGTGTGTGCACTTTCTTCATCAGTTACTTTGATAAATTTATCTATAACATCAAAATCTGTTGCTGTTGGAATTAAATTCTTCCCTAAACCTTCAATTCTGTATGGATAAATTTCCTTTTCATCAAACTCTCTGGTTTCATGATATTTTTGCAATACAGAACCATAAGCATCTACACCTATGATTTTAACTTCAGGGTTTTGCTCTTTTAAATATTTAGCAATTCCAGAAATCGTTCCACCTGTACCACTACATGCTACTAAATGAGTAATTTCACCATTGGTTTGGTTCCAAATTTCAGGACCAGTAGAATTATAGTGTGCATCAATATTTAATTGGTTGAAATATTGATTGATATAAATAGAGCCTTTAATCTCTTCGTGTAATCTTTTTGCTACTTGGTAGTAAGATCTTGGGTCGTCTGCATTAACATGAGCTGGGCATACATAAACCTTAGCGCCCATAGACCTTAACATGTCTATTTTATCTGCAGAAGACTTTGAACTTACAGCTAAAATACACTCATAGCCTTTTATAATACTAACCATAGCAATACTAAACCCTGTGTTACCAGAAGTAGTCTCTATAATTGTATCACCAGGTGATAAAATACCCTGACGCTCAGCTTCTTCAATAATATGTAATGCGATTCTGTCCTTAGAAGAATGACCTGGATTGAAAGCTTCTACCTTAGCATAAAACTCGCCGTCGTAGTCTGCGGTCATTCTGTTTAACTTGATAAGCGGTGTATTACCTATTATTTGTAATACATTATCAAATACATTTTTGTTTTTGTCCATAAATGCTATTTAATCAAGTGTAAAAATATTACACTCTAAAACCTCGCAAAACTAATACTTTTTTTTTAAATCAACTCGAAATACCTTCTAAATCTAACAGAAAAGCATATTCTTCTGCGTCTTCTTTGATGCTTTCAAAACGTCCTGAAGCACCACCATGACCAGCATCCATATTAGTTTTAAGGTACAATTTATTGGTGTCAGTTTTCATCTCCCTAAGCTTAGCAACCCATTTTGCAGGCTCCCAATACTGTACCTGAGAATCGTGTAAACCTGCTGTTACCAGCATATTTGGATAATCTTTTGCTTCTATATTATCATATGGTGAATACGATTTCATATACTCATAATATAACTTATCATTAGGATTTCCCCATTCGTCATACTCACCTGTCGTTAGCGGAATAGAATCATCTAACATAGTGGTTACCACATCTACAAAAGGCACTGCTGCAATTATACCATTATATAATTCTGGAGCCATGTTAATTATTGCTCCCATTAGTAAACCTCCTGCACTACCACCCATAGCATACAAATGCTTAGATGACGTATACCTTTCCTTAATTAAATGAATAGAACAAGCTACAAAGTCTGAGAATGTATTTTTTTTCTTTAAAAGTTTACCATCTTCGTACCATTGCCTTCCTAGGTATTCTCCTCCTCTTACATGGGTAATAACGTAAATAAAACCTCTATCAAGCAAACTCAATCGTATTGTTGAGAAATATGGGTCTACTGTAGAGCCATAACTGCCGTACGCATATTGTAACAAAGGATTAGTTCCATCCTTTTTTATGCCCTTTTTATAAACAACAGACATAGGAATTTTTGTACCATCTTCTGCTGTAGCCCAAATACGCTCGGAAACGTAATTATCTTTATTAAAATTACCACCTAAAACCTCCTGCTCCTTTAATACTTTTTTTGTTTGGGTTTTCATATTAAACTCAATAACAGAAGCTGGTGTTGTTAATGCATTATAAGCATAACGCAAGCTTTCGGTATCAAACTCAACATTAGTTGTTGTGTATGCAGTATACGTTTCGTTATCAAAAGGTAGATAGTAATCTTGTGAATTATCCCAACGCTTTATCCTTATTTTATTAAGTCCATTATCGCGTTCACTTATTACAAGATAATTTTTGAAAATGTCTATATCCTCTAAAAGTACTTCTTCTCTATGCGGAATAACTTCTATCCACTTATCTATAGCTCTGTCGTTCTCTGAACATTTCATGAGCTTAAAATTAGTGGCTTTATCTTTGTTTGTTAGAATATAAAAATGACCATCGTAATGAGAAATACTGTACTCTAAACCTCTAACGCGTGGTTGAAAGACTTCAAACTTACCATTTGGATTATCTGCATTGAGAACATGATACTCATTAGTTAAAGTACTGTAACAGGCAATGATGATGTATTTTCTGGATTTTGATTTATAGACCGTAGCACCAAAGGTGTCGTCACCTTCTTGAAATATTAATTCATCTTCTACGTTTGTCCCTAATTTGTGTCTAAAAATTTGGTAAGCCCTAAGCGTTATTGGGTCTTTTTTGGTATAAAACAAGGTTTCATTATCATTTGCCCATGTTGAAGATCCTGTAGTGTTTTCGATTTTATCTTCTTGAATCTCATCCGTTATTAAATTTTTAATTTGGATGGTATATTGTCTTCTTCCGGTAGTATCAATACCAAACGAAATCCTCTTATTATCTGGGCTTACGCTAATACCTACTAACTTAAAATAGCTGAGACCTTCTGCCATTTTATTACAATCAAAAAGCAATTCTTCAGGATTGTCCAAAGACTCTTTTTTTCTAGTGTAAATAGGATAATCTTTACCTTTCTCAAACTTAGTAATGTACCAATAGCCATTATATTTATAGGGCACCGAAGAATCGTCTTCTTTTATTCTGGCTTTCATTTCTTCAAACAAACTTTTCTGAAAGGCTTTGGTATGCTCCATCTCTGCATCGCAATATGCATTCTCGTCTTTTAGATAATTTAAAACTTCAGGATGCGTTCTGTCTTTCATCCAAAAATAATTATCAACTCTTACATCTCCATGCTTTTCCAGCTTGTGTTGAATCTTCTTAGCTATTGGCGGATTTATACCTGAGGACTTCGTCATACGGTTTTAAGAAAAATTTAATCTAAAAAAGTGGCGCAATTTAGTAATTTTGCTTCGTAATTTTTAAAAGATAAAGATATGTTTGGAGATATGATGGGCATGATGGGCAAATTGAAAGAAGCTCAAAAAAAAGTTGAAGAAACCAAAAAGCGTTTAGATACAGTTTTAATTGATGAAGCTAGTAGCGACAATAAGCTAAAAGTAACCATTACAGCAAATAGAACAATTAAGTCTATTGCTATAGATGAAGAGCTATTGCAAGACAAAGAAATGCTTGAAGATTATCTAATCTTAACACTTAACAAAGCCATTGAAAAAGCAACAAACGTTAATGAAACTGAGATTGCTGCTGTTGCCAAAGAAGGCATGCCAAATATTCCTGGCTTAGATATGTTTAAATAGCTTTTCACAAACTCTTTAGTGTTGTTAGCAACACTTCATGCATATTATTGGTATAATCCAAATGTGTTACCATTCGTAGCTTATTACTTCCCATGCCAATAATATGTATGTTTTTTGTTTTGAGTCTGTTTAAAAAATCGGTCTCACTAATTGTATCGTTTAGTTCAAAAATAATAATGTTAGTCTCTATTGGCTCTACAGTTTTTATAAAAGATAGCTGAGACAAAACCTCACCTATTTCTTTAGCTTTTTTATGGTCTTCACTAAGACGTTCTATATGATGGTCTAAAGCATAAAGTCCGGCAGCAGCTAAATACCCAACTTGTCGCATTCCACCACCAAGAATTTTTCGAACACGCAATACTCCTTTCATAAGCTCTTTTTTCCCTAAAAGAACAGAACCTACAGGGCAACCCAAACCTTTGCTTAAGCAAACCGAAATGGTATCGAATAATTCTCCATATTGCTTAGGATTTTCTCCTTTAGTTACCATAGCATTCCAAAGTCTTGCGCCATCTAAATGATAACCAAGATTATGCTTATCTGCTACTCGTCCTATTTTTTTTAATTCCTCAAAGTCCCAACACGCTCCACCTCCTTTATTTGTGGTGTTTTCAATCTCTATTAACGAGGTAAGAGGGCTATGATAAAAATCTGGTGGATTTATTGCTGCTTCAGCTTGTTCTGCTGTAAACATACCACGATGCCCATCTATTAGTTTACATGAAATACCGCTATTAAAAGATGCTCCACCTCCTTCGTAATTATAAATATGAGCATATTTATCGCAAATCACCTGCTCACCAGGATTGGTGTGTAGCTTTAATGCGGTTTGATTTGCCATTGTACCTGTTGGAAAAAACAAAGCTTCATCCATCCCAAATAGTTCTGCTAATTGTTTTTCTAGTGCATTTACAGATGGATCTTCTTTATAAACATCGTCACCAACTTTTGCAGACATCATAGCTTCTAACATACCTTTGGTTGGCTTGGTAACCGTATCGCTTCTTAAATCTATTATCATAATCTTATTTCTATGATGTAAAGATAATACTCTAAGATGTTTTCCTTTTAAGAATTTTTGAAGATATAATATTATTGGTTCTCCATATAAACTTACACAACAATACAAAGGGGTCTTTAATCACAAACCTAACAGGTGTATTATTTAATAAAAACTTAGTTTTAAAAATTAATAATGGATTACGCTTGAGATGTTTTACCAAAGCTTTTAGGTGTAAAAAAGTACCGTTTTTAACAGGTGTAAACTCTACTTTTTCGTTTAAAGTAGATAAACAATATAAATAAGGAAAGTTGACACCAGCTAAAGCAGAAGCTTCTGTATTAAGCCAAAATCTAGGGTTAATCTCAATCACTTTATAAGTGTTATCTGTTTTGTCTAATCTAAAATCTATGTTAGCAACACCAGACCAATTCAATGCCTTCATCAAATCTTTCATTAGTTCTAATAAAGTCTCATTATGGAAAAAGCTAAATTCAAATTGAGGAGTAACTTTAATGCTCTCAACCAATACTGCTTTTTGCATTGTATAAGCTTGTATCTCACCATTTTTACACAACACACTACAAGTTACATCAAAGCCTTCTATAAATTTTTGAAGCAAAATAGGATTATCTGCTTTGCTTGTTTTAACGTATTCTAATAACTCCTTCCTATTTTTAACTAGTCTTACTCCCATTCCTCCATTAAAACCATATGTTGGTTTTGCTACTAAAGGGAAGTCCATACTAATGGCATCGTATTCAAATTTTGAATCAACAATAATACTGTCAGGGCATGGTAAATTATTAGATTTTAAAAACAGATATAGCAAATCTTTGCGTAATGCTGTTTCAAAATTAGCAAGACTAGATAAATAACAAAGTTTAGACTTACTTTTAAGCTTATGGTAATGCTCTAAAATTCTCTTTGTACTCACATCAAAAATCGGCATAACGAGATCTATATCATAAGCCTTTACTGTAGCATCTATTTTATTTATCCATTCTTCGGTTGTGGTATTTTTATAATAGATAAACTTTTCTATAAATCTAGAGTGTTTAAAACAGCTATTATCAATTGAATATTTAAAGTATCTCTTTTTATGAGAAGACAGCACATAAATCTTTACGTTTCTTACTAAAGAAAGACTATGAACCACATTAGAAAGCAAAGTGGTTTCACCATCTGGAATTAAAATAGAAAAAGTATTAGGATTATTTCTCATTCAATTGATTTTAAATCTTTTATTTACAAAAAAACCTAAATAAACAATAGCATTTATTAATTACAAACTACATCTCTAAAACGAGCCAAAAGTAAGTAATTAAACCCTATTTAAAATTTTCTTCGATAAATTGAATACTTATTCTGTTATCTATAATAAATGTTAATTCGTCGATTAAATTTGAAGTTCAACTATTTAACTAATAAATATTCAATTTCATCAACTTTTTAGCGTGTTAATAGTTTTAACAAATACTTTTACATAAATTTTTAATGCTATTAACCTAAATTAATAATTATGAAACACATTACTAAATTAGTATTACTTGTGGTTCTTGTAGTTTTTGCCTCATGTCAAAACGAAAGTACTCAAGAAATTGAAAATCAACAACAAGCCGCTTTAAGATTTGATGAAAAGGGCATGGTTGTATCTGATGGTGAAGAAGACAAGGAATTAACATTTAATGAAAGAAGTGAAAACCTTGCTACCCCAACTTTAACCAATGCAAAAACATGGGGCTCATGGGGTAACTATGGAGGTAACAACAACGGAGATGATAACGACTACACAGATTGTACTCCAGACTTGCTTGAAACTGGTTATAATACAACAGTAAACATTGAAGTTGTAGATAAGCCTGGAACTAACGCTTACTTTGATATCGCAATAGATGGTGGAGATGTAATGCAAGCTTTTTGTTCTGATAGATTACCTCACCTTGGAGCTGATGATGATTTTATTGATTTTACTGTAATATCTACTTATGACTCTGCTATTTTAGCAGGTGGAACATTTGAAGATGTTTTTACAAATTCTCAAAATTTTGATAAGGTTAACTGGATATTAAACAATATTGATTACAGTGCAGGATCTCAATATGCTTATGGTCATGTACAGTATGCTATTTGGAAACTTATTGAAGGTCCTTTCGACAATGATTACACTGACTTCTTAACTCTTACTCCTGGTGATTGGAATGACGCAGTTGATAATGCTTTAGGTGATGAAATCTATGATGCAGCAGTAGCAAATGGAGAAGGATATACACCTGAATGTGGTGGTAAAATAGGGTTACTTCTTATTCCTGCAGATTATGACAATGTACAATCACTATTAATAGTTAAAGATTTACCTGAAGCTGAGTGTAACGATTGTATTGGTGATGTAAACCAAATTACATTTAAGTGGGATTGGCATCACGATTACAGAGTTAGATTATACCAACGTTACGAAAACACCTGTTATGCAGTTAAAATATTTGATGATGTTGTAGGTCAGAACGAAGAAATGGCTGTAAGCGGTACTAATGCCGACGGTACATTTGGAAAGTGGATTTACGTTTATGTAGGTAACTGTTATTATACTAAATTCCAAGTTGATTGTAACTTAAACATTGGTCCTGGTTACAAACGTGGAGTTGTGGAAGTTGTTAGTGGAACAAGTACTTCTGGTGGAGAATTATGTGACTACGAGCCTTCTTACAATTGGTGTTGGTGGTGGTAATCATTAATAGATACCTTTAAATAAAAGAACCGTCTAAATTTTACTTTAGACGGTTTTTTTATGCATAAAAAAGTTCTAAAGCAAAAAAGCTTTTCAAAATTATGGCACTTTATCAATGCCTATTATATTTGTGAAAATTTCAAATTATTATGATAACATCAGATCAAATAAAAGATCTTAATTCCCGTCTAGATATACTTAGACAATATCTTTGACTTAGATACCAAACTTATAGAAATTGCTAACGAGGAAGAGCAAACTTTCGACCCTAATTTCTGGAACGATTCTAAAAAAGCAGAATTGGTAATGCGTTCTCTTAGAGAAAAAAAGAGTTGGGTTAATGATTATAATACTGCCAAAACACTTTTTGAAGATTTAGAAGTTATTTACGAATTCTACAAAGAAGAGGAAGCATCGTTAGACGATGTAGAATCTAGGTTTGAAAAAGCTATAAATGCTATAGAAAAACTAGAGTTTAAAAACATGCTTTCTGAAGAAGGAGATAGTCTTAGTGCTGTTTTACAAATTACAGCTGGCGCAGGAGGAACTGAATCTTGTGATTGGGCTAGTATGCTAATGCGTATGTATTTAATGTATGCAGAAAAAAGTGGCTTTAAAGTGAAAGAACTTAACCACCAAGAAGGAGATGTTGCTGGTATAAAAACAGTAACTTTAGAAATTGAAGGAGATTATGCTTTTGGATGGTTAAAAGGCGAAAATGGAGTTCATCGCTTGGTACGAATATCGCCTTTTGACAGTAATGCCAAACGTCATACAAGTTTTGCTTCTGTATACGTTTATCCTTTAGTTGATGATTCTATTGAGATCGAAATAAATCCTGCCGATATAGAAATCACAACCGCACGTTCAAGTGGTGCTGGCGGACAAAACGTTAACAAGGTAGAAACCAAAGTACAATTATTGCATAAGCCAACAGGTATACAAATTCAATGTTCCGAAACACGTTCACAGCACGATAACAGAGCCAGAGCCATGCAAATGTTAAAATCTCAGCTTTATGAGATTGAGCTACAAAAACAAATGGCACAACGTGAAGATATTGAAGCTAGCAAAATGAAAATTGAATGGGGAAGCCAGATTAGAAACTATGTAATGCATCCCTATAAATTAGTAAAAGATGTACGTACTACTCATGAAACTGGTAATGTAGATGCAGTTATGGATGGAGATTTAGAGCCTTTCTTAAAAGCGTACCTAATGATGATGGGACAAAAAAATGATGAATGACGAATATAAAATTTATCAAAACTATTGGCATAAAAATTGAACAATAAAACAACATGATAACGATTTACCACAACCCAAGATGCTCAAAGTCTAGAGAAGGACTAGCACTATTAGAACAATCTGGAAAAAAATTTGAAGTAATAAAATACATTGAGGATCTAATTAGCGAGAAAGAACTTAAGACAATTATTTCTAAATTAGGTATTGAACCTATGGATTTAATTAGAAAGAATGAAGCTATTTGGAAATCAGATTACAAAGGCAAAGAATTATCAGACGAGCAAATTATTAAAGCTATGATTAATAACCCCAAACTTATAGAGCGACCAATAATTGTTAATGGCAACAAAGCCGTAATAGGAAGACCTAAAGAATTAATTTTAGACATTGTTTAATTATGAAGAAAGCAGCACTTTTAACCTTTATACTACTCTTAGCATTTAGCACATATGCTCAGTCTCGTAGAGATCGCATGGGAAACCCGGTAATTAGCAGAGAACCAACAAAAGAAGAAATTGAAAAATATGAACAAAAGCTAGAAGACCGAAAAGATGAATTTATTGCCAATTTTTTAACTACACTAGAAGCTGATGATTTTCAAAAAGAAATCATTAAACAATACCTAAACTCCTACTTTGAAGCAAAAAAAGAGGTGTTAAAAATAAAGTACGAACATTCAATAGACAGAAAAGAAGCCATAAAAAAACTTAACGAAACACACTTTAAAGATCTTGAAGAATTAATATCAGAAAATGATATGACAAAGATAAAAGACATGATCAAAGGAGATTTCGATGAAAAAGATGTAAAAAAGAAAAAGAAGAAAAAACGCAAAAAGAAAAAGAAAGACAAAGATGAATAGTCTGCAACTATTCAAAAATTGAAAACCCATATTTTTCCTTTAACATAAGATTAACCAAATGCACCGCAAGTAAAAGTATTTTTGCTCATCTAAAAAAGCAAAACCACTAACCACTTGTAATGAAATTAAACTTAACTTTATTAGTAATCCTATTGTTTAATCTCTCATTATCTTTTGCACAAAAAGACATAAAAATTGAGGGAAAAGTTATTGAAGAAGGCACAAACATACCTCTTGAATACGCCACCATAACACTAAAATCTACCTCAGATAACAAAGTAGTAACCGGTGGAATCACTGACACTGATGGAAAATTTAGTATAGAAATCCCTTCAGGCACCTACAACATTTATGTAGAATACATTTCCTACATTACAAAAGAATACCTAAATAAAACTTTAACAGCATCTATAGACCTAGGTACTGTTAGCTTAGCATTAGATATTGCCTCCTTAGATGAAGTTACTGTTGTTGCAGAACGAACTACTGTAGAGATTAAGCTTGATAAAAAAATCTATAATGTTGGTAAAGATCTAACTGTAAGAGGTGGCACTGTAAGTGACGTACTAGACAATGTACCTTCTGTTTCTGTAGATGTAGAAGGTGCTGTATCCTTAAGAGGAAATGATGATGTTAGAATTCTTATTAATGGTAAACCCTCTGGATTAGTTGGTCTAAATTCAACAGATGCTTTAAGACAGTTACCTGCAGAATCCATTGAACGCGTTGAAGTTATCACTTCTCCATCAGCAAGGTATGATGCTGAAGGCTCAGCAGGTATATTAAATATCATATTAAGACGTAGCAAATTAGAAGGTTTAAATGGAGCTATTACAGTTAATGGTGGTTACCCATGGCAAGCTGGCATTTCTGGAAACGTAAACTATAGAACTGGAGATGTAAATATTTTCAACACCACAAGTTACGACTACAGAGAATCTCCTGGTAATGCAACTAATGAAACAGAATACTTTAACGGAGATGAGCCAAGTACATTCTTAACTGAAGATCGAGATTTTGACCGTATTCGTAAAGGGTACAGTACCAATACTGGTATAGAATGGTATATTAATGAAACCAGTTCTATTACAGCCTCTTTAGTTTATAGAGATAGTGATAACGAAAGTAATACGTTTAACCTTACCCGAGAGTTTGATTCTAACAACACACTTATTAATACAACCATTCGTAGAGACCCAGAGCTAGAAGATGATAAAACCACACAATACGCACTAAGTTTCGACAAACAATTTAATGGAGATAGTCAACATAAATTAACGTTCGACTTTCAATACGAGGATAGTAGAGAGATAGAGCAGTCAATTATTAATCAAAATGGTTTTGATGTAGAATTTGTAGAAACCGACGAAAACCAAGATCGTATTTTGCTACAGGCTGATTATGTAAAACCTATAAATGAAACAGGACAGTTTGAGTTAGGTTATCGAGGTGAATTTTTCGATTTATACACAGATTATCTCGTAGAATCCAGTTTTGATAATGGTGATACTTTTCAGGTCAATACCAATCTTAGTAACGCCCTTAACTTTAAACAGTATGTTAATGCTTTCTATACACAATACGGAAATAAAATAGGTGAGAAATTTTCTTATCTGCTAGGATTACGTTACGAAGGTACCAGAATAACAATAGACCAAGTCACTAGTAGTGATTTTAACAAAAAAGATTACCATCAACTATTTCCAACTGTAAATTTAGCTTTTGAGTTATCTGAAAACGAAAACATAACTTTAGGTTATAATAGACGTATTAGAAGACCACGTTCTAGATTTATAAATCCTTTCCCTTCAAGAAGTAGTGCCACTAACCTATTTCAAGGTAATCCAGATTTAGATCCAAGTACTTCAAATGCCTTTGATGTAGGATATTTTAAAAAGTTTGGAAAATTATCACTAACAAGTTCTATCTACTTTCAACGTGCCAAAGATGCTTTTAATTTTGTAGCATTAGAAACTGATAATTTTTACATCTATGAAACCAATCAAACTATTAATATCAACGATCCAAACTTTGAACAATTAAACGAAGATTATGATCTTGTACCTGTAATAAAACGTACTCCAATTAATTTAGCCACAAACGATCGTTTTGGTTTAGAGTTTACATTAACATACAGACCAACAAAAAAATGGAATCTTAATGGTAACTTCAACTTATTTAACTCAAGTACCAGAGGTGATTATGAAGGTCAGAACTTTGATGCAGACAATATTAGTTGGTTCATAAGATTGAATAATAAATATACGCTTCCTGGTAACATAGATTGGCAAACTCGCTTATTCTATAGAGGGCCAAGTGAAACTGCTCAAAGTAAAAACAAAGGTATTTTTTCTACAGACTTAGCTTTTAGTAAAGATTTATTTAAAGACAAAGCCTCTATAGCATTTAATGTGAGAGATCTTTTTAATTCTCGTAAACGTCGTAGTGACAACTTTACAGACACCTTTAATAACTACAGCGAATTTCAATGGCGAGTACGCTCATTTAACTTAGCGTTTACCTACCGTTTTAATCAGCAAAATAAACGCGAACGAGGTGATCGTGGTGGAGAAGGTGGTGGAGATAATTTTGATTTTGAAGGATAGACAAACTTACCTATAGCATTTTAGCAACAAAAATGACCTTTCTCATGTACAAAAGGTCATTTTTTAGTTAAATTGCTTACATGAATACTATTGCAGAACGCATATATGATTATCTTAAAGGCTTTCCTCCATTTAATTTATTAACTAAAGAACAGCTTTTATCGGTTTCAAAATCGGTAGATGTTATTTATTTAGAGAATAATCAATTTCTCTTTGAGATTGGACAACCTGTAGCTAATCATTTTTATGTTGTTAGAGATGGCGCTGTTGGCTTGTTTAGAGCCAATAATAATCTGGTAGACAAATGCGACGAGGGTGATATTTTTGGTCTTCGTGCCCTACTCCGCAAAGGCGAATATAAACTCTACGCTAAAGCTATTGAGGAAAGTATAGTTTACAGTATTTCTCTAGAAAGTCTTGAAGCTTACATTACCGCCAATATTAATGCCAGCCAGTTTCTTATGGCGAGTTTTGTATCTAACACAAGAGGAAAAAATGCAAGTGATGATGATTTTGTAAAAACGCTTCAAAACTCAACCGAATACACCTATTTACAAACAGCAGACTATTCTAAAAATCCCGTAACATGCAGAATTGATACGAGCATAAAAGAAGCTGCTAATATTATGACAGATAAGCATGTAGGCTCTATCATAATTGTAGATAATCTCAAACCAATTGGTATTATTACAGATAAGGATTTACGCACAAAAATTGCAACAGGAAAGTACCAAATAGACAATACTGTTTCTACAATTATGTCTTCACCTGTTATTACCTATCCTGAAACCATTACGGTTGCAGAAGCTCAAATTGCAATGCTAAAGCATAAGATAACGCACTTATGTATTACAAAGGATGGCACAAACAATT